>JAKFCL010000218.1:0-2557 GCA_036676665.1 Arenimonas sp.
GTCCCGGTCCAGTTCGCGGCGCTCGGCGCGCCGTTGCCGCCGGTGGCGTCGCACCCGTTCGCGCAGCGGAAGGTATTGGCGGCGCCGGGGTCGCTGACGGCGTTGTGCAGGCCGCCGCTCGGGTTGCGGAACGTCACGGTGTCGCCGACCGCCACCGTCAGCTCGTCGGGAACGAAGCTGTTCCCGCTGATCGAGACGATGTGGTCCTCCGCGGATGAGGGCGCCGGCATCAGCACCAGCGACAGGCCGAGGCACACGCCGGAAAGATGACGAAGCGGGGTACCGAGGTTCATGGGCTGGCTCCTCAGTCGGAACAGGAACGGGGCGTCCTGGCGTCTCCCGCCCCGGGGGCCTGCGCATCCCGCAGCCCGGTAGCTGGGTCAACGCTCCCTGCCCTGCGTCGCGGCCATCGGCGGCGGCCTGGTCGGCCTCCGCGGCCTTTCCGCGCCCGCCCGCCGGAGTACGATCGCGATACCCCGCGAGAGAGCGACCCATGGCCATCATCGTCCGGCGTGCGCTGGTCGCCCTGCTGCTGGCGGGCGCCTTCGGGGCGCAGGCCCAGGTCCTGATCGAGGGGCGGGAAAGGCTCGCCGACGATCGCCCGGAGGCCTGGGCGATGAACCGGGCGTCCGCCGCCAGCGTGATGACCGCGTTCGGCGACGCCACGCCGGACCCGTGGCGCTGGCGGCTGGCCGGAGAACTGGCGCAGGTGCCGCATCTGGACGCCGGCCAGCGCCGGGTCGGTTTCAACGGCAACAAGGCCGAGGACCTGAACAAGTCGCCGGTGTTCGGGCGTCTGCGGCTGCTCGTCGGCCTGCCGCGCGGCTGGAGCGCCGAGCTGGCGTGGACGCCGCCGGTCCGCCACGACGGCGCCCGCGCCGAGGACCTGTTCGCGGTGGCCATGGGCCGCCGCTGGGCGATTGGCGGGAGCTCGGCGCTGACGGCCCGGGTGTTCGGCCAGCACGGCCGCATCGAAGGCGATATCACCTGTCCGGCACGGCTGGCCGGCATCGACGACTTCGCCGTCAACCCGTACGGCTGCCAGGCGCCGTCGCGCGACCGGGTGGCGCTGAACCATTACGGCCTGGACCTGACCGCTACGACCGGCCGCGGGCCGTGGCGCTGGCATGGCGGCCTCGGGGTGATCCGCAATGAACCGCAGGTGCAGGTGGATGCGCGGGTGTACGACGCCCGCGACCGCACCCGGCTGCTGGCGCGCGACGTGCTGCCGTTCGTCGCGCTCGGCGTGCGCCGCCGGCTGGCACCGGGCTGGAGTGTCGCCGCGGAACTGCTGCACATGCCGATGTCGCGCCGGGTCGGCCCCGGCCATCCGCATTCGCACGAACCGGGCGAGGAACACGCGGACGACCGCCCGGTCGAGACCGACCCCTACACCGGCCTGCGCCTGCAGCTGGAGTGGTCCGGCCCGCCATGAAAAACGCCGGCCAATGGCCGGCGTCCTTCGTTTCATCGCGCCATCGGGACCGCAGGGCCCCGAAGCGACGCCCGCGCAGACCTCAGCCGCGCTTCCACTTGCCGAGCGCGGCCAGGCCGTTGTCGCGGGCACGGGCGTACACGGTCTGCTGGGCGACGCCGACGTTGCCGGCGAGGTCCTTCGACCACAGCTGCAGCGCGGCCGACTGCATCGCACGGCCGTAGCTGAAGCTCAGCGGCCACGGCTTCGGACCGAGGCGGTTCATCGCGTCCAGGTGCGCGGTCGCGTCCTCGTCGCTCTGGCCGCCCGACAGGAACACGATGCCCGGCAGCGTCGCCGGCACGGCCGACTTCAGGCAGCGCAGGGTCATCTCGGCGACTTCCTCGACCGATGCCTGGTCCGGGCAGTCCTTGCCGGAAACGACCATGCTGGCCTTCAGGATCGTGCCCTCGAGCAGGATGTTGTGCTCGTACAGCGCACCGAACAGCGAACGCAGCGTGACTTCGGTGATCTCGTAGGCGGTATCGATGTCGTGCTCGCCGTCCATCAGCACCTCGGGCTCGACCATCGGCACGATGCCCGCTTCCTGGCACAGCGCGGCGTAACGGGCCAGCGCGTGGCAGTTGGCCTCGATGCACGTGCCCGACGGCGCGTCTTCGCCGATGGTGATGACGGCGCGCCACTTGGCGAACTTGGCGCCGAGCTTGGCGTACTCCTTCAGGCGGTCGCGCAGGCCGTCCAGGCCCTCGGTGACCAGCTCGCCCGGGAACCCGGCCAGCGGCATCGCGCCCTTGTCGACCTTGATGCCCGGCAGGATGCCGGCGTCCATCATGACCTTGGTGAACGGCACGCCGGCCTTGGTGGTCTGCCGCAGCGTCTCGTCGAACAGGATCGCGCCGGAGATGTGCTCGCCCAGCTTCGGCGTCGTCAGCAGCATTTCGCGGTAGGCGCGCCGGTTGTCCTCGGTGCACTCGATGCCGACGCCGTCGAAGCGCTTCTTGATCGTGGCGTTGGACTCGTCGATCGCGATGATGCCCTTGCCCGGGGCCACCATGGCCTGGGCGATTGCGGCGAGCTGGTCGATACTCATGGGGGCGGTTCCTGGGGTGGCTTCTGGAAGCC
>JAKFCL010000219.1:0-23101 GCA_036676665.1 Arenimonas sp.
GGCTTCCATGCCTGGGGGACGAGGTTGGCGACGAAGTGCAGCCACAGCGCGCCCCAGATCAGGGCGCGCGCCGCCACGGGCAGGCCCTCGGCTTCGAACTTGCGGAAGTACCGCCACAACCCGCGGTGCTTGTGGAACGCGACGAACAGCGGCTTGCTGCGGCTGGAGACGCCGCGCACGTGCACCACCCGCAGGTCGTTGGCGACGATCACCTCGTAGCCGCCCTCGCGCACCCGCCGGCACAGGTCGAGATCCTCGGCGTGCAGGCGGTAGCCGTCGTCGAAGCCGCCGATGCGCACGAACAATCCGGTCGGCATCAGCATCAGCGCACCCGACACCGCCTCCACCGGCTGCAGCACCACCGCCGGGTCGCGTCCGAGGAACAGGTTCTCGCGCTTGCCGAAGTTGACCAGCTGTTCGTGCAGCGACGGGTCGGCGCGGCGCGAGGCCGGGTCGACGACACCCGCCTCGTCGACCAGCTCCACGCCCAGCAGGCCGGCGCCGGGCCGGTGCCGCGCATGCCGGACGAGCCGCGACAGCGTGTCTCTCTCGACGTACAGGTCCGGGTTGACGAAGGCGATCCACGGCTGCGCGATCGCGGTGGCGCCCTGGTTGCACGCCGCCGCGAAGCCCGGGTTGTCGGAGTTGGCCACCAGCGTCAGGCGCGGGTCGCGCTCGGCCATGCGGGCGACCCGGGCGACGGTGTCGTCGGGCGAGGCGTTGTCGATGACGACCACCCGCGACACGTCGCGCGCGGTCAGCAGCCGGAACAGGCAGATGTCGATCGTCGAGGCGCTGGCGTGGGTGACGACGACCACGCCGATGTCGCCGGGGCCGATGCCGTCGCTGCCGAGCGCGATCGCCGAGGCGGTGGTGTTCACGCGCCGCCCCGCAGTCGCGCCAGTTCCGCTTCCAGATGGGCGATATGGACGGCGGCGGCGCGGTTGCGCCGCACCTCGTCGCGGTAGTCGGCATAGACGCTCTCGCCGGCGTCGCCGTAAAGCGACAGCGCCGGCAGCTGCGCCAGCACGGCGTCGTCGCGGGCGCAGGCGGCGACGTAATACATGGCCGGGTAGTCGAAGCCATCGGCGACGCCGTCCGGACCGTGCGTCAGCCGCTGCGTGCGCCCGGCGCCCTCGTCCAGCGCCCACAGCGCCGACTGGAACAGCAGCTTCTGCGCGAACAGGCGCCGGGCCGGGAACCGCGCCGCCAGCAGCGCCTCGAATTCGCCCCGGTAGAGCTCGCGCACGTGGTGCGGGTTGCGTTCGCCGGTGCGGTCGGTGTACTCGGCCTTCTCGGGCGTGGACACCAGCAGCAGCCCGCCGGGCGCGAGCAGGCGCACGAAGCCGTCGAGCAGGCGCTCCTGCGCCGCGACGTGCTCCAGCGTCTCGAAGCTGACGATCAGGTCGAACGAGGCGTCCGCCAGGGCGTCGAGCGCGGTGACGTCGGCGGCCTCGAAGCGCAGGTCCGCGACGCCGGCGTAACGGGTGCGGGCATGCGCGATCGTCGCCGGGTCGATGTCCAGGCCGAGCACGTCGCCCCCGGCGGCGGCCAGCAGCGCGCTGCCGTAGCCCTCGCCGCAGGCGGCGTCGAGCACGCGGCGGCCGCGCGCCAGCGGGCGCGCGAAGGCGTAGCGATGCCAGTGCTCGTGGGCGATCTCGCGCACGCACTCGGGCGTGAAGCGCTCGCCGGTGAACGGGAGGACGGGGTCCGACATGGGCGAATGCTAGCCGAACAGGTCGCGCTGCGGCCCGGAACGGGCCAGCAGTTCCAGCCGCTCGTCGAGCCGCTCGCGCAGCGGCCGCAGCGGATCGGCCATGATGAAGCGCGCCACCCGCTCGTTGTAGTCCGGCCAGCGCGCCAGCAGGCGGGCCAGGTTGTCGCCGTTCGGGGCCAGGTCCAGCGGCGCGAACGAGGCGCCGCCGCGGTGCACGACGTAGGCGGTCGGGCACAGCACGTTGCGCCAGCCCATCGCGGCGGCGCGCAGGCAGAAGTCGTTTTCCTCGCCGTAGCCGCGGCCGAAGGTGGCGACGTCGAAGCCGCCGAGCTGGCGCAGCGCCGCCCTCCGCACGTACATGCAGAAGCCCACGGCCGTCGGCAGGTCCGGGTAGACACGCTCCAGGCCGGCGGCGGCCTCGGCGACCGCGTCGGGGTGCTCGGGGGCCGGGTTGTCCTCGCAGAAGCGCGGGAACGAGCAGATCTCGGCGTTGTTGGACCATGGCGTGATCGTGGCGATGCGCGGATCGCTGGCGGCGCATTCGGCGATCCGCGCCAGCCAGCCGGCGGTGGCCACGGTGTCGGAATTGAGCAGCACCACGTCGGCGTCGCCGGTCTCGGCGAACGCCGCGTTGCAGTTGGCCGGGAAGCCCAGGTTCGCCGTGCGCCGCACCACCCGCACGGCCAGCCCGCTGCGCCCCGCCCAGCCGTCGAGCAGCGGTGCGATGCGCGGATCGGGGCTGGCGTCGTCGGCCAGCAGCACCGGGCTGCCGGCCGGCAGCGTGCGGTCCAGCGACGCCAGGCAGGCGTCGAGCGCCTCCAGCGCGTTGTGCACCGGCACGATGACGGTCGGCAGGCTCATGCGCCGTTGTGCCAGCGGTGCGGCAGCCGCACCGAGCCGAACTCGCGCGATTCCCCGCGCACGGTGACCTCGCGGTCGCACTGGTCGAACAGGCGCAGGCCCTCGGCATCGAGCGCGGAGCTGCGAAGGCGGTAAGCGCCGGGAAGCAGGGGCAGCGCCTCGAATTCGAGGCGGAACCGGAACCGGCCGCCGCCGAGGTCCTCGGGGGCGACACCGTCGATTTCGGAACTGATGCCGTACAGCGGCGTGCCGTCGGCGCGCGCCCAGCCGAGCATGGCCACGGGCGGGCGGCCGTCGCGCGACCGCAGCACGATCTCGTACTGCAATGCACCGCCCTGCTCCAGGCTCAGCGAACCACCGCCGGCGTCGCCGTTGCACGTAACCGATTCGATGGCCACGTCCAGCGGACCCGCCGGCAGCGGCGCTTCCTGGGCGAGCGCCCGGGCCTCCTGGGCAGCGAGATAGCGCTGGGACACATCGAACACGTCGCCGACGGCGGCGACCCGGCCGTGTTCGAGCCAGATCGCCCGGCGGCAGAGTTTCTGCACGTGGTACATGCTGTGCGACACCAGCAGCAGCGTGCCGCCGCCGGCCAGGTAGTCGTCCAGCCAGCGGATGCACTTGCGCTGGAAGTTCTCGTCGCCCACGGCGAGCACCTCGTCGGTGATCAGCAGGTCCGGGCGCACCGCCGCGATCACCGCGAAGCCCAGCCGCACGACCATGCCCGACGAGTAGTGCTTCACCGGCTCGTCGATGTAGCCGCCGATGTCGGCGAACGATTCGATCTCGTGCATGCGCGCCGCCAGCGTCTCGGCGTCCAGGCCGTAAAGCGCCGCCGCCATGCGCACGTTGGCGCGGCCGCTGAGTTCGGGGTGGAAGCCGGCGCCCAGTTCCAGCAGCGCACCGACGCTGCCGCGGGTGGTCACCGTGCCTTCGCTCGGCGTCAGCACGCCGGTGACCAGCTTGAGCAGCGTGGACTTGCCGGCGCCGTTCTCGCCGATCACCGCCAGCGATTCGCCGGGGCGGACTTCGAACCCGACATCCTCGAGCACGCTCGCCACCCGCCGCGGCGGCCGCCCGCGCAGCACGTCCCACAGCGCCGCGACGCGGTCGCCGCGGTGGCCGAGCACCGGGTAGCGCTTGCACAGGCCACGGGCCTCGACCAGCGGCGCGTTCACAGGAAGTCCTCGAGATGGCTGCGCGCCTTGCGCAGGAAGGCGCTCGCCAGCACCAGCAGCACGAGGCCGCCGACGGCGCTGGCGGCGAGCGCGGGCCATTGCACCGCGGCGCCCGTCAGCGCCGCGCGCAGGGCCTCGACGGGGGGCGCCATCGGGTTGAAGCCGAGCCAGTACGCCGCGGTCGCGGGCAGCACGCCGCGGTCGTACAGCACCGGCGTGAGGAAGAAGCCCAGCGTCAGCAGCTGGCCGATCACCGCGGCGATGTCGCGCAGGAACACCTGCAGCACCGCCAGCAGCCGCGCCGCGGCCAGGCCGTAGAGGCCGACCACCGCCAGCGCCAGCAAGGCCACCGGCAGGCCCGACGCGGCCAGGGGCACGCCCAGGCCGATCAGCACGCCGAGCACGAGCACGAACCCGGCCAGGTCGACGATCGCGCTGCCGGCCACCCGCGCATCGACGTACAGTCCGTGCGGCACCGCGACCTTGCCGATCAGCGCCGCGTTGTCGGTGAGCGCAGTGACGCCGCGGCTGGCGGCATTGGCGAACAGGTTCCACGGCCACAGCCCGAGCGCGAGGAACGCCGCGTACGGCAGGTCGCTGCCGGTGGCGCGCGACGGCAGCAGGTGGCCGAACACCCACGCCAGCACCGCCAGCTGCAGCAGCGGCAGCAGCAGCAGCCACGCGGCACCCATCAGGCTGCCGCGATAGCGTTCCTCCAGTTCGCGACGAAGCAGCTCGCGGAAGACGGCGCGGGAGGCCGGCAGCATGTCAGCGGCGTTCGGATTCCGGCGGCGGCGGCGGTGCGCGCATCGGATCCAGGGCGCGGAAACGCTCGCCGTACTCGTCGGTCAGGCGTCGTGCCTCGCCCGGGTCGCGGATCACCGTCGGCGTCACCAGGATGATGACTTCGCTGCGCAGCGAGTTGTCGGTCTTCTGGCCGAACAGCGCGCCGATGAACGGGATGCGGCTCAGGCCGGGAACGCCGCTGGAGCCGGTGCTCTGGTTGTCGATGATCAGGCCCGCCAGCATCACCGTCTCGCCGCTCTTGATCGCCGCCTCGGTGATCAGGCTGCGGCTGTCGATCTCGCGGTTGCCGGACGGGTCATTGGCCCGCACCGGGCCCGGCGAGCTGACCTCCTGGTCGATCTCCATGAACACGGTGCCGTCGCGGCTGATGCGCGGCTTCACCGTCAGGATCACGCCGGTGTCGAGGTACTGGACCTGGGTGAAGGTGCCGTCGCCGCTGCCGCCCTGGATCGGATTGAAGCTGGTGCTGTTGACCGGGATCTTCGTGCCGACGTCCAGCGTGGCCTCGGCGTTGTTGCGGACCACCACCGACGGCGTCGACAGGATGCGCAGGTCGGTGACGGTATCCAGCGCGCTGACCACCGCGGCGGCATTGCGCCCCAGGAACGTCCATCCGAGACCGTCCTCGGTGATGGAACCGGCGATGTCGCCCCAGATGCTGCGGCCATCCGCGTTCGGCAGCTCGGCGACATCGTCGACGGCATTCTCGAAGAACCAGCTGACGCCGTACTTCAGGTCGCCGGTGAGCTTGACCTCGACGACCTGCGCCTCGATGTGCACCTGCAGCGGCATCGTGTCGAGGCGTTCGATCGTGCGGCGGATCGACTCCCACTGCGACGGCGTCGCCCGCACCAGCAGGGCGTTGGATTCCTCGACGGCGCTGATCGACACGTCGTCGCTGTTGCCGACCGCGATGCCGTCGCCGCCGCCGTTGCGCGCCGCGGCCTCGTTGGCGGCGTTCTGCGCGCGTGCCTTCGGGTCGGCGGCATCGGGCGCCGGCGTGTCGATCGAGCGCATCTCCACCGGTTCCAGGCCCGGCATCATCGACGGCGGGCCGCTGTTGTCCTGCCCGGACGACGAGGCACCGCTGCCGCCGAACACCTGGCTCAGCTGCTCGGCCAGGTCCGGCGCCTTCATGTACAGCACTTCGTACGTGTACAGGCGGGCACCTTCGCCGCCGCCGGCGTCCAGGCGTTCGATCCACTTCTCGATCTCACGCAGGTAACGCGGCTGCGGGGTGATCACCATCACCGCGTTCTGGCCCTGCAGCGGCATGAAGCGGAACATGCCGGCGATCGGCGTGCTGCCGCCCTCGCCGAACACGCCCTCGAGCTCGTCCACCACCGACTCGGCCTCGGCCGACAGCAGCGGGAACACGCCGACCGACATGCCCGACAGCCAGTCGACGTCGAAGATCGCGACGGTGCGCAGGTAGTTCTCGAGTTCCGAACGGGTACCGGCCAGCGTGATCAGGTTGCGGGCGTTGTCGGTGCTGACGATCGCCTGCGGGCGCGCGTACGGCTCCAGGATCTTCTTCATCTCGGTCGCCGAGATGTACTGCAGCGGCACGGCCCGGACCTCGTAGCCGCGGGCATCGGCGACGCCGCCGGTGCGCGGCGACAGGTTGCCGGCGATCGCCTGCTCGGTCGGCAGCACGTTGTAGCGGCCGTCGGACCAGACCAGCCGGGCGTTGTTCCAGCCCAGCACCATCTCCAGCAGGCTCAGTGCCTGGGCGGCGTTGACCGGACGCGGCGTCGCCAGCGTCACCTGGCCCTGCACGCCCGGCGCGATCACGTAGTTCTGCTGCAGCAGGTCGCCGAGGATCGCCTTGACCACCGCGTGCAGCGACTCTCCCTCGAAGTTGAACGTCGCCTCGCCGGGCGCGTTCAGCGAAGGCGGCGCGCTCGCGGCGACCCGCTGGTTGATCACCGCGCCGGTGCCGGGGGTGATCTGCGCCGCCGGCGCCTGCACCGTCGCGGTGGCGATGCCGTCGGCATCGCCGTCGGACCGCTGGCCCACGACGGCGGCGCCGGCGGTGGCGAGCGGATCGGTGCCGCGCTGCACGACCGGCGCCGGTACCGTCGCGCAGCCGCCGAGCAACACCAGCAGCATCGCGCCGAGCAGCGGCGCCGGAATACGGGAATTCTTCATCGGGTCACTCTACCTGTTTGGCCCTTTCCAATGCCGCGCGTTCCTCGGCGCCTTCCTGCGCGCGCATCGCGCGGCGCGCCTCGATCCGGCGGCGGATCGCCTCGACCTGTTGTTCCGGGGTCATTTCCGTGGCCGGTTCGCCCGCCGCCGGGGTCGGCGCCGGATTCGCGGGCGTCGCGGCGACCGGCGCCGCCTCGACGCCGGTCGCCGGTGTGGCCGGCACGGACGCCGCCGCCGTCGGCACGGGCGCGGGGGGCAGCGGCGCGCCGGTGCCGTCGAACACCCGCAGCTCCAGCTCGCGCCGCCCCTGCGGCCCTTCGAACATCGCACGCCGCGGCTGCAGCTCCACGAGCCGCCACGAGGTGCCTTCGAGCACCTCGCCCAGGCGCACGCGCCGCGGGACCGGATCGTCCTTGTTCTGCAGGATCGCCAGCCGCGTCTGCCCGGCGATCAGCACGCTCGTGAGGGTCGCCTCCAGCGGCGTCTCGGCGGCGCCGTCGGCGGCGGCGCTGACCGGCGCCGGGCGCCGGTCGGCACTGAGCAGCGGCCGCGCGCCGACTTCGGCGTAGTCCGGCAGCGGACCCAGGCGCGGTTCCAGCGCGACCAGGCTCACCGACGGGACCGGCGGTGCCAGCGCGGCATTCGACGGATGCGGGCCGACGCGGCCGCCGAGCCCGGCCACGCCGAGCACCAGCAGGCCGAACGCCCACAGCGCCAGCGCGGCGAGCAGGGCACCCGACGGTCGCAGGTGCTCAACCCCCATCGGGCACCCCGGCAGGCGGCGTCTTCAGGTAGCCGTAAAGATCGAAGCTGACGTCGAGCGCACCGCCTTCCTGTCCGGTGCCGAGGTAACTGCGCCGCGACAGCAGGTCGAGATTGTCGACGAACAACTGCGGGCTGCCGCTTTCGAGCGCGTGCAGCACGGCGCCGAGCTCGGGCATCGCGCAGCGCAGGCGCACCTGCACGGTGGCGCGCACGAACGGCTCGTCCTCGCTGGTTTCGGCCGGCGTGCGGGCGGTGATCTGGCAGGCGGCCGGATTCGGGCTGGCGCCGCCGACGACCGCCTCGAGGCGCTGCACGAGCGCCGCGGTCGCGAGTTGGAGATTGGTCTCGGGCAGGAACCCCGGGTTGCCCGCCTCGAACGCCCGCACCCGCGCCAGCTCGGCCTCCAGCGCGGGCCGCTGTTCGATTTCCATCCGCAGCACCAGCTCTTCCATCCGCAGCGCGGCGATCTCGCTGCCCATGCGCAGCATCGGCGCGGTCCACCACCAGTGCAGTCCGACCAGGTACAGCAGCCCCAGTGCCAGCGCCAGGCCGGCGAGCACGCCCAGGCGCGACGGCGCCGGCCTCATCGCAGCGACTCCGGGGCGGGCACCGGCACCGAGCCGGTCGGCGCGGAAGGCGGCGCCGGCGCGGACGGGGCCGGGCCGATCAGCGCGGTCAGCGTGAAGCGGTCGCGGCCGGTGCGCGGATCGGCCTGCACCGCGCCCGACAGCGCCGGCTCGCGCAGCAGCGGCGAATCCTGCAGCAGGCCCACCAGCGCGGGAGCGCCGCGGCTCTGGCCGACGATCACCAGCTTGCCGTCGTTGATCGCCAGCTTGTCCAGCGCGGTGTCGTCGGGGATGCGGCGGGTGAGGTCATCGAGCACTTCGAGCATCGTCGGGCGCAGCGCGCGCTGCTCGGCGAGGAAGTTGGCCGCGGCGGCCGACGTCTCCAGCTGGTTGCGGACGATGCGCGCCTGGCGGGCGGCGTCGTTGGCGGCGGCGACGTCGCGCTTGAACTGCTCCAGGCGGGCGCCCCGGTTGTGCAGGGTCATCGCCAGCGCACCGAGCACGCAGATCACCGCGATCGCCGCCAGCGCGGCGTTGAGCTTGCGGGCCGGATCCATGCGCCGCACCTGGCCGGTTTCGGGCAGCAGGTTCAGCCCATGGCGCAGGCCGTCGGGATCGACCGCGTCGACGCCGGCGAGGTGTTCGCCGAGCGGGCCGAGGGCCTGCATCTCGGCCGCCAGGCGCGCCCGCGGCAGCACCCACAGCTCCACCTGCAGCTGCTGCGAGGCGAGGTCGCGCGACAGCACGCGGCCCTGGTAGGTCACCTGGTCGGCGGTGAACGGTGTCTGCCGGTCGAGTTCGAAGGCGAGCACCTCGCGCAACCGCGGCTCGGCGGCGGCGGGCAGCGGCAGCACGCGGCGCAGCACCGCCGAGGACGGCAGCAGCAGCCAGCGCCCGGCGGCGCTCTGGTCGGCGCGCTGGCGGGCACCGGCCAGCAGGTGGTCGTCACCGAGCGGCAGCTGGCCGAGCACCACGTCGCCGTGGCGGCCGGCCGCCAGCAGTTCCACGTCGTCGCCGCGGCGCAGCAGGTACAGCCGCTGCTCGTCGCCCTCGAGCATCGCCCGCAGCCGCGGCGGCAGCAGCGAGCGCAGCACGCTCGCGGCCTCGCCCAGCCAGGCCGGCAGGGGGCTCCGGGCCAGGCGCAGCGACGTCGATTCGATCAGGGCGGAGAAGCGGTCGGCAGCGGGCATCAGTCGGGTTCTCCCGCCCGCCAGGCCAGCGGGGCATACAACTGGCCGAAGCCGGCTCCGGCGCCGATGCGCAGGGTGGCGGTGATTTCGACCTGCAAGCCGTCCGGGCGGGTGGCGCGGCTGGCGACACTATACGTGCCGGACCCCATCGGGGTAAGGGCGGTTCCGTCGGGCAGCAGGGGCGGCGGCAGGCCCGGCTGCCAGGCTTCACGCGCGGCCAGGATCGCCGCGATCACGTCCGGGGCCAGCCCCATCGCCGCGAGCACCGGCGGTTGCGCGAGCGCGGCTTCCGGCGCCGGCTGCGCGGTGTAGATCGTCACGTACGGCGCCATCAGGCGGTAGGTGTCCAGATCCATGCCGAGGATCTGCTGCAGTTCCGACAGCGTCGTGAACGGCATGTCCTTCGCCCCGTAGGGCAGGCCGGCGGCGGCGTAGTCGCGGTCTTCGGCGCCGCCGTTCAGCGCGAGCAGGTCGTCCTCGTCGCGCCAGTCCTGGATCGCGCCCGCCAGCCGCGCCGCCCGATCCTCCTCCACGCCCAGCACCGTCATCAGCTTCGCCAGCTGGCTCGGGTCGACGACGTTCAGGTCGAACTTGCCGCCCTCGTCCTGCACGCGCACCTCGAGCGTGTAGCCCTCGAACGTCATCGCGTTCGGGCGGCCGTCGGACACCCAGCGCGCGTTCGGATCGGGCGCGGACAACCGGTAGGCGGCCATCTCGATCCCCGCCTCGGCCGCATGCCGGGCCGCGACCTGCTGGCGCAGTGCGCTGCCCTGCAGGGCTTCGGTGCGCGCGGTCAGCGCGAACACCGCCACCAGGCCGGCCATCAGCAGCAGCAGCCACAGCACCAGCAGCAGCGCGGCACCGCGATCGCGTGCGGCCGGGTTGCCACGGACGGCGCGGGCGCTCACTGCTGCTCCTCCGGCACGCCGCCGTCGGCGTCGCCGGTGCCCATCGCCACCGGCTGCACGGTGGCACCCAGCCGCGGCGCCGCCACCAGCGTCGGCCACGCGGCGTTCGGATCCTGCATGCGCAGCTCCAGCCGCACCAGTCGCGGCAGCTGGCCCGGGGTTTCCCAGTCCTGCGTCCATTCGCCCGGCTTGCCCTCGTCGTCGAGCGTGCGCAGCTCGAAGCGGCCCTCGGCGATGCCGGCGAGCAGCACCTCCGGTTCGCGCTCGCTGTCGATCGGGCCGTCCGGCGTCAGCAGCTGGTGATCGAACTCCAGCTGCAGGCCGCCGCCGTCGGCGCGGGCGAGACGGAAATGCTGAACGTACGGGCCACCGCGCGACAGGTAGCCGGGCATCGCCGCGACGAACGAGATGCCGCCGTCCCCGGCGACGAACACCGTCGCCTCGCCGGTGGCTTCGTCGTATTCGATCGGCTGGGTCATCGCGCCGTCGATCTGCCGGCGCAGGAACGCCTGCACCGCCCGCAACCGCTCCTGGCGCTGCGCGGTCGTCTCGGCGCGCTCGGTGGCCAGCGTGGCGTTGCGCAGCGTCGCGAACGCCAGGCCGATGCCGGCCGCCAGCAGCACCAGCGACAGCATCACTTCGAGCAGCGTGAAGCCGCGCACGCGGGTCATGGCAGCGTCCCGGCGTCTTCGGGGATGCGCGCACGCAGCGTCACGAAGCGCAGGCTGCGCGCCAGCTCGTCCTCGCCCCAGCCGATGTCGAGCTGCACGCGATAGAGCACCGGCGCGCCGAGCTGGAGCCCGACGGTCTCGACCGGTGCGTCCGCGGCCATCGGCGGCGGCGGCAGCGGGTCCTCGATCTCGACGATAGTCATCGTCCAGCGGTAGCGGCCGTCGTCGAGCTCGCCGCCGGCCTCGCCCGGCTCGATCGGGCCGAGCACGCCGACCTGGTCGAGCAGCGATTGCGCGTGCAGCGTCGCGCCGCTGGCGTCGCCGGCCTGGCGCACCTGCAGCAGGCCGCCGCCGAGGATCGCGATCAGGATGCCGAGCCCGACGGTGAGCAGCGCGAACGCCATCATCACCTCGAGCAGGCTGAAGCCGCGCGCGGCCCGCGCGCGCGGCGCGGGCGCCGGCCGGCCGGCACGTGGCGTGCGCCGGGTCATCGCCGGCCCTCGCCGCGCGCCAGCGTCACTTCGCCGGTGAGCCAGCCGACGTCGATCCGCCAGGCGGCATCGTCGATCTTCAGCACGATGCGACCGCCGGTGGCGGCGCCGTCGGGGAAGAAGCGCACCGCGGCGACGTCGCGCGCCGGCTGTTCCTCGCGGGCGGTGGTGACGAGCAGTTCGATGTCGTCGGGCAGTTCGCCCGAACGCTGGTCGGCGGCGCGCCAGCGCTTGCCGATCACGTCCAGCTCGAACACCTGCTCGCGGCCGGTGGCGATCGCCTGCGCGCGGGTGAAGCGAAGCTGCCCGGCGAGCTCGCGGGCGGCGCCGCGCAGCTCGCGACCGGGCAGCTGCGAGCCGATCACCATCGCGCCGATGCCGGCCAGCGCGGCGATCAGCACCATCACCACGACCAGTTCGATCAGGGAGAACCCGCGCTGGCGATTCATCGGCGGGCGGCCCGGGGAAATCAGGGCTTGCGGATGTCCGCGTTCACGCTTTCGCCGCCGGCGACCGCGTCGGCGCCCAGGCTCACCAGCTCGAACGGGCCGTTGGCGCCCGGGCGGCGGTATTCGATCGCCGTGCCCCACGGGTCGCGCAGCTCCTCGGCCTTCGCGTACGGGCCGAGCCAGCCGGGCAGGCCCGGCGAGGTGGACAGCTGCTCGAGCGATTCGGGCAGCTTGCCGGTGTCGGCGCGGAACTGGTCGATCTTGCCGGCGAGCGTCGTCAGCTGGGTATCGGCCAGGCGCGTGTTGGCGCGGTCCTTGCTGCCCATCACCGAATTGGCGACCAGCGCCATCACGCCGCCGATCAGCACGACGACGATGGCGATCTCGATCAGGCTGAATCCGCCGGCCCGGCGGGAGGATTGGGGAATGCGTCGCATGGCGTGGCCCTATATGGAATTGGTGAGATCGTAGATCGGCAGCAGTACCGAAAGCATGATCGCGCCGATGATCGCGGTCATCAGCAAGGTGAGCGCCGGCACCAGCGCCGCCAGCAGGCGGTCGAGGGCATTGCCGGTCTCCAGGTCGAAGGTGTCGGCGACCTTGAGCAGCATCGTGTCCAGCTCGCCGGATTCCTCGCCGACCTGGATCATCTGCACGGCCAGCCGCGGGAACACCTTCTGCCGTCCTAGCGCGTAACCCAGGCCGCTGCCGGTCTTCACTTCCTCGCTGGCGGCCTCGACGGCCTCGGCCAGCACGCGGTTGGACAGCACCGGGCGCGACAGGTTCAGCGCGTTCAGCAACGGCACGCCGTTGCGCACCAGCGTGCCGAGCGTGCGGGTCAGGCGGGCGGTGTCGAGCTTGGCGACCAGGTCGCCGACGATGCGCCAGCGCAGCAGGCGGACATCGAGCGCGCGCCGCGCCGCCGGCTGGTTCAGCCGCCAGGCGGCCCAGGCCACGAGCCCGGCGAACGCCGGCAGCAGCAGCCACCACCAGGCGCGCACGAACAGGCTGGCGTGGAGCACCGCCGCCGAATACCACGGCAGGTCCGCGTTCATCGATTCGAACAGGGCCTGGAACTGCGGCACGACCACCGCCAGCAGGAACGTCACCGAACCGACCACCAGCGCCAGCAGGATCACCGGGTAGATCAGCGCGTTGATGACGCGGCCGCGCAGCGCGGCGCTGCGTTCCAGGTAGTCGGCCAGCCGGCGCAGGCTTTCCTGAAGGCTGCCGCCGGCCTCGCCGGCCCGCACCAGGTTCACGTACAGCCGCGAGAACAGGCCGTGTTGCTGCTCGAGCGCGGTGGACAGCGGCGCGCCGCCGCGCACGGCCTCGCGGATACGTTCGATGACCCGCCGCGCCTCGGCGCTCTCGGGCAGTTCCAGCAGGATGCCCAGCGCGCGGTCGAGCGGCTGGCCGGCGCCGAGCAGCGTCGCCAGCTGCTGGCTGAACTGCAGGACCTGCGGCGCGTCGAATTCCTTTTTGCGGAACAGCGCGCCGAAGCCGGCACCGCCGCCCTGGTCGGCGCGGCGCGCCTCGACCGGCAGGTGGCCCTGGTCCTGCAGCCGGACGATCACCTCGTCGGCACTGGCGGCTTCCATCTGCCCGTCCAGCGTTTCGCCGGCGGCCGACAGCGCCTTGTAGCGGAACAGCGCCATCTCCCTACCCTTCCTGGGTGACGCGCATCACTTCCTCGATGGTGGTCTGGCCCTGCATCGCCTTGACCAGGCCATCCTCGTACATCGTGCGCATGCCGCGCTCGCGCGCCGCCTCTTCCAGCTCGCCCATGCCGGCGTGTTTCATCACCAGCCGGCGCAGCACGTCGTCCATCACCAGGAATTCCATGATCGTGGTGCGGCCGAGGTAACCGGTGGGCGTCAGCGCCGACGGTTTCGGCCGGTAAAGGTGGATCGTGCCCTCGGGCTGGAAGCGGCGCAGGCCGAACTCCTCGATCACCTCCGGCAGCGCCTCGTACTTCTCCATGTGCGTCGGCTCGATCTTGCGCACCAGTCGCTGGGCGAGGATGCCGTTCACGGTGGACGTGAGCAGGTAGTCCTCCACGCCCATGTCCATCATGCGGGTGATGCCGCCGGCGGCGTTGTTGGTGTGCAGCGTGCTCAGCACCAGGTGCCCCGTGAGCGCCGACTGGATCGCGATGCGCGAGGTCTCCAGGTCGCGCATCTCGCCGATCATGATGATGTCCGGATCCTGGCGGACGATGCTGCGCAGCGCGTGGGCGAAGTCGAGGCCGATCTGCGGCTTGGCCTGGATCTGGTTGATGCCCTCGATCTGGTATTCGACCGGGTCCTCGACGGTGATGATCTTCACGTCGGGCGTGTTGAGCTGGCTCAGCGCCGCGTACAGCGTGGTGGTCTTGCCCGAACCGGTCGGGCCGGTGACCAGCAGGATGCCGTGCGGCTGCTCGAGCACCTTCATGAACTGGTCGAGGAATTCGTCGGTGAATCCCAGCGCCTTGAAGTCGAGCACGACCGACTCGCGGTCGAGCAGGCGCATCACCACGCTTTCGCCGTGCGCGGTCGGCACGGTGCTGACGCGCAGGTCGAGCTCCTTGCCCTGCACGCGCACCATGATGCGCCCGTCCTGCGGCAGGCGGCGTTCGGCGATGTTGAGCTTGGCCATGATCTTGATGCGCGAGATCACCGCCGCGGTCAGGTTCGCCGGCGGCGACTCCGCCTCTTCGAGCACGCCATCGACGCGGTAGCGCACCTTCAGGCGGTTCTCGAACGGTTCGATGTGGATGTCGGACGCGCGCAGCTCGACCGCGCGCTGGATCACCAGGTTCACCAGCCGGATGACCGGGGCTTCCGAGGCCAGGTCGCGCAGTTGTTCGACGTCGGCCTCGTCGCCGCTGCCGTCGTCGCCGAGGTTCTCGACGATCGTGCCCATCGCCGAACGGCCCGAGCCGTAATAGCGTTCCACCAGGTCGGCGATCTCGGCGCGCAGGCCGACCTTCACCCGCACCTGCCGGCCCGTGGCCAGCGCCACCGCGTCGGCGGCGTACGGGTCCTGCGGCTCGGCGACGAGCAGGTCGACATGGGTGTCGTCCTCGCCGATCGGGCACACGGCCAGCTGCTTCAGGAAGCGCAGCGTCAGCTGCACGCCGGGCGGCGGCGCATCGGGGCAGTCGCGGGCCGCGACCAGCGGCAGCTCAAGCACCTCGGCAGCCGCCTCGGCCATGTCGCGCTCCGACACCATGCCCAGCCGCACCAGCAGCGCCGACAGCGAGCCGCCGGCCTCGGCGTGCAGGCGCTGCGCCCGCGCCAGGTCGGCGTCCTTCAGGCGGCCGCGCGCCGACAGCGCCGCGGCGATGCGGATATCGGGCGAGTCGACGATGTCATTCATTTCCGCGGCCACGGACGGCTCCGGCTGGGCAGGACCGGAATTTAGCAGGTTGCCGCGGCCGGCCGCCGCCGTCCCGCGGCCGACCCGTGCCGGCCGATACGGGATGGGGTCGATCGGCCGATGTCAGCCGACCCAGGCGCGCGCGTTGCGGAACATTCGCAGCCACGGCGAATCCTCGCCCCACTGCGGCGGATGCCAGCTCATCTGCAGCGTGCGGAACACCCGTTCCGGGTGCGGCATCATCAGCGTCGCGCGGCCGTCGCGGCTGGTCAGGGCGGTGATGCCCGCCGGCGAGCCGTTGGGGTTGGCCGGATACGCCGTCGCGACGCGGCCGTGACCGTCGACGAAGCGCGCGGCGACCAGCGCCTGGCCCTCGTGTTCCGGCGCGTCGAAGCGTGCCTGGCCCTCGCCGTGGGCGACGACGACCGGGATGCGCGAACCGGCCATGCCGGCGAACAGCAGCGACGGCGACTCCAGGATCTCCACCTGTGCCAGCCGCGCCTCGTACTGCTCGCTGCGGTTGCGCAGGAAGCGCGGCCAATGTTCGGCGCCCGGCACCAGGCCCTTGAGCTGCGCGAGCATCTGGCAGCCGTTGCAGACGCCGAGGCTGAAGCTGTCGGTGCGTTCGAAGAAGCGCGCGAACTGCTCGCGCAGGTCGGGGCGTTCCAGGATCGACGTCGCCCAGCCGCGGCCGGCGCCGAGCACGTCGCCGTAGCTGAAGCCGCCGCATGCCGCGAGGCCCTTGAAACCCTCGAGCGTGACGCGGCCCTCGATCAGGTCGGACATGTGCACGTCGACCGCGGTGAAACCGGCGCGGTCGAACGCCGCCGCCATCTCGACCTGGCCGTTGACGCCCTGCTCGCGCAGCACCGCGATCCGCGGCCGCACGCCCGAGGCGATGTACGGCGCGGCGACGTCCTTGCCGGGGTCGAACGAAAGCTTCGGCACCAGGCCCGGATCGGCGAAGTCCATCCGCGCGTCGCGTTCGCTGTCGGCTCCGGCCGGTTCGTCGCGCATCGCCTGGATCGCGTGCGTCACCGACCACCACTGCCCGAACAGCTCCTGCCAGCTCCATTCGGCCAGCGTCGCGCGCTCGCCGAGGATGCGGATCGCCGGCGCGGTGGTGGCGCGGCCGATGCGCTGCGCGCAGTGGGTCAGGTCGTGGCGGTTCACCAGGTCGGCGAACGCGGCGCGGTCCTCGGCGGCCACCTGCACGACGGCGCCGAGTTCCTCGTTGAACAGCGTGGTGAACGGATCCTCGCCCCAGCCGTCCAGGCTGATGTCCAGGCCGCAGTGGCTGGCGAACGCCATCTCGCAGAGGGTGGCGAAGACGCCGCCGTCGGAACGGTCGTGGTACGCCAGCAGCAGGCCGTCGGCACGCGCGGCCTGGATCAGGTCGAAGAACGCACGCAGGCGTTCGGGCTCCTCCAGGTCCGGGCTCGGGCCGGCGAAGCCGCCGTGCACCTGCGCCAGGATCGAGCCGCCCATGCGGCGCTGGCCGCCGCCGAGGCCGATCAGCCACAGCTCGGCGTCGGCCGTGCGGTCGAGCACCGGCACCAGCGTCGCGCCGGCATCGGCGACGCGGGCGAACGCGGTGATCACCAGCGACACCGGCGACACCGACTTCTGCGGGCCTTCCGGGGCCTGCCATTGCGCCTGCATCGACAGCGAGTCCTTGCCGACCGGGATGCTGATGTCCAGCTCCGGGCACAGCGCCATGCCGACCGCCTTGACCGCGTCGAACAGCAGCGCGTCCTCGCCCGGGAACGACGCGGCCGCCATCCAGTTGGCCGACAGCTTCACCTCCGCCAGCGAGGCCACCGGTGCGGCAGCCAGGTTGGTGACCGCTTCGCCGACCGCCATGCGCGCCGACGCGGCGGCATCCAGCAGCGCCAGCGGCGTGCGTTCGCCGATCGCCATCGCCTCGCCGGCGGTGCCGGTGAAGTCGGTCAGCGTCACCGCGACGTCGGCCAGCGGCAGCTGCCACGGCCCGACCATCTGGTCGCGCGAGCACAGGCCGCCGACGCTGCGGTCGCCGATCGTCACCAGGAAGTTCTTCGACGCCACCGTCGGGTGCGCGAGCACCTTCAGGCCGGCCGAATGCAGGTCCAGCGTCGTCACGTCGACGCGCGGCCAGCGCGGGGCCGGCATGCGGCGGGTGTCGCGATGCATCTTCGGCGACTTGCCGAACAGCACGTCCATCGGCAGGTCGATCGGCAGCGAGCCGTCGGGCGCGCGCAGCACCAGCCGCTCGTCGGCGGTGGCGTGGCCGACGACGGCGAACACCGCGCGTTCGCGCCGGCAGATCGCCTCGAAATCGGCGACGCGGTCGGCGGCGACACCGAGCACGTAGCGCTCCTGCGCCTCGTTGGACCACAGCTGCATCGGCGAAAGGGAGGCGTCGTCACTCGGGATCTTCGCCATGTCGATGACGCCGCCGACATTGGAGTCGTGCAGCAGCTCGGGGATCGCGTTGGACAGGCCGCCGGCGCCGACGTCGTGCGCGGTCAGGATCGGGTTGTGCTCGCCCTGGGCGTAGCAGCGCTCGATCACTTCCTGGCAGCGCCGCTGCATTTCCGGGTTGTCGCGCTGCACCGAGGCGAAGTCCAGGTCCTCGCTGCTCTGCCCGGACGCGACCGACGAGGCGGCGCCGCCGCCGAGACCGATCAGCATCGCCGGGCCGCCGAGCACCACCACGGCGTCGCCCGGGCGCAGGTCGAGCTTCTTCACCTGGCCGCGGTCGATCGCGCCCAGGCCGCCGGCGAGCATGATCGGCTTGTCGTACGCGCGGGTCAGGCCCGGCGTGTCGGTGGCCAGCTCGAAGCTGCGGAAATAGCCGGCCAGCGCCGGCCGGCCGAATTCGTTGTTGAACGCCGCCGCGCCGATCGGCCCGTCGACCATGATCTCCAGCGCGGTGGCCATGCGCGGGTTCAGCGGGCGGGTGCCTTCCCAGTCGCGCGGCAGCGACGGGATGCGCAGATGCGACACCGAGAAGCCGGTGAGGCCGGCCTTGGGCTTGCCGCCGCGACCGGTGGCACCCTCGTCGCGGATCTCGCCGCCGGCGCCGGTGGCGGCGCCGGGGAACGGCGAGATCGCGGTCGGGTGGTTGTGCGTCTCGACCTTGATCGCGAACGCCGAATCGAGCGGCCCGCTGCGGGTGAACTCGGCGGTCGCCGGGTCGGGGCGGAATCGCGTGCCCGGGTGTCCCTCCACCACCGCGGCGTTGTCCTTGTACGCGCTCAGCGTGAGCTGCGGCGAACGCGCGTGCGTGTTCTTGATCATCTTGAACAGCGTCAGCGGCTGCGGCTCGCCGTCGATGGTCCAGTCGGCATTGAAGATCTTGTGCCGGCAATGTTCGGAATTGGCCTGCGCGAACATCATCAGTTCGGCGTCGGACGGCGAGCGGCGCAGTTCGCCGTAGCGCTGCTGCAGGTATTCGATCTCGTCGTCGGACAGCGCCAGGCCCAGGCGCAGGTTCGCTTCCTGCAGCGCAGCGGGATCGATGCGCTCCACCAGGCCCGGGGCCGGCGAGGCGAACAGGCGCGCGGCCTCGTCGCGGCTCGCCAGCAGCGACTGGGTCATCGGGTCGTGCAGCACCCGCGCCAGCCGCGCCCAGCGCGGGTCGCCGGCCGCGGGCAGGCCGGCCAGGTCCAGGCGCAGGCCGCGCTCGACCCGCTTCACCGCGAGGCCGGCGCCACGCAGGATCTCGGTGGCCTTGGTCGCCCACGGCGACAGCGTGCCCAGGCGCGGCACGACGAAGCGCGACTGGGCACCGTCGGCCAGCGCCTCGTTCGCGCTGCAGCCCTCCAGGATCCGGCCCAGGGCTTCCCGGTCCGGGGCGGCGCCCGGTTCGGGTTCGACGAAATACACATGCCAGGCCCCGACGATCGCGAGGTCTTCGACGATGGGCTGGAGGCGGGCTTGCAGACGGTCGCGCCGGAAGGGCGACAGGGCCGGGAGACCCTCGAGGACGATCATGTCCGCACAATTCCGTGGGAAACGAGCGCCGTATTGTAGACGAACGCCGGGCCGCACGGGCCCGGCCGGGGCATCAGAACCTGCCTGCCTTCACCTCTTCCAGGCGGACCAGCAGCTCGTCCGGGGGCGCGTAACCGCCGATCTGGACGCCGTTTTCGGCATAGATCGCCGGGGTGCCGTCGACGCCGATGCGCTGGCCGAGCGCGTAATCGGAGGCGATCGGGTTCTCGCAGCTGGCGGGCGGCAGGATCGCGCCGGCCTTGGCGCGGGTCAGCGCGGCACGCCGGTCGGCCGAGCACCAGACCGCGACGGCCTGCTCGAAGCTCGGCGAACCCGGGCCCGAACGCGGGTAGAACAGGTATTCGACGGTGATGCCGGCGCGGTTGTAGTCGGCGATCTGCTCGTGGAGCTTGCGGCAGAAGCCGCAATCCACGTCGGTGAAGACGGTGACCCGGAACTTCGGCTTGGCGGCGGCGAAGATGATCCGGCGGTCCGGACCGACCTTGGCCAGGTCGTCCCGGCGCAGCACGCCCTCGCTGACCCGGGTCAGGTTCTCGTTGCGGGCGACATCGAGCAGGTTGCCGTGCATCAGGAACTTGCCGTCGTTGGAGACGTAGAACACCCGGCCCTGGACGGCGACCTCGGAAAACCCGGGGAAAGGCGCCGGCGCGACCGTCGAGACGGCCATCGTCGGCAGGATCTTCGCGACGGCGGCGCGGACGGCCGCATCGCTGGAGGCCGCCGGCGTCGCGGCGGGCGCGGCCGCCGCGGTGGCGGGCTTGGCCGGCGGTTCCGCGGCACAGGCGGTCAGGCTGGCCAGCATCGCCAGGGTCAGGGTCAGGCGTCGGTACATCGGGTCATCCTCGGGATCGTTCGCCCGGATCAGACCCGGGGCGGCACGGAAAGTTCGCCGGATTGTCGCATGGCGCCGCTCAGGCCCGCGGATGATGCTGCTGATGCAGGCGCTTGAGGCCCTCCCGGGCGACGAGCGTATAGATCTGGGTGGTCGAAAGGGAGCTGTGGCCCAGCAGCATCTGCAGCGCGCGCAGGTCGGCACCATGGTTGAGCAGGTGGGTCGCGAAGCTGTGCCGCAGCCCGTGCGGGCTGACCCGGGCCGGGTCGATGCCGGCCGTCAGGGCCAGCTTCTTCACGATGTTCCAGAACTGCTGCCGGCTCAGCGGCTCGCCGCCGCGGCCCAGGAACAGCGCGTTCGCCGCCCGGCCACCGGCCAGGGCCGGCCGTGCCTGCTGCAGATAGGTTTCCAGCCAGTGCTGGGCTTCCTCGCCCATCGGCACGAGGCGTTCCTTGCTGCCCTTGCCCATCACCCGCAGCACGCCCTGGCGCAGATTGATCGCGGTCGCCGGCAGGTTCACCAGCTCGCTCACGCGCAGCCCGGTCGCGTACATCAGCTCGACCATGGCCCGGTCGCGCACGCCCTGAGGCGAGCCCGCATCCGGCGCCTGCAGCAACGCGTCGACCTCGCTTTCCGACAGTGCCTTGGGGAGCGACCGGCCCAGGCGCGGGGGATCGAGCAGCGCGGTCGGGTCGCCGCCGCGCACGCCGAGCCGGAGCTGCTGGGCGAAGAACGAGCGCAGCGCCGACAGCAGACGCGCATTGCTGCGGGCCGCGTACCCCTGGCCCGTGCGCGCGGCGAGGTAGTCGAACAGGCCCTGGCGTTCGACCGTGGCGAGCGAGTCGCCGCGACCCGACAGCCAGCGGGCGAGGCCCTCCAGGTCGCGGCGGTAACTGTCCAGCGTCAGGCGCGACAGCCCCGACTCGGCCCACGCACGATCGAGGAATCCGGCGATCGCGCGTGCGTCGGCCGCCGACACCGGCGGCAGGGACTGCGCATGCGCGCGGCGATCGGCGGGACTGCTCGGCATCGCGGCACTTTAGCCGCGTGCTGCCGCGCTCGCTATGCTGTGCGCATGAACAACGCTCCACGCCCGGCCGACGCGCCGACGAACGACCCGGCGCGTGCGCCCGCGGCGGCCCCGGCCCATCTCGGCTGGCGGGTGCTGGCGCTGGTGTACGACTTCTTCCCGGTGCTGGCGCTGTGGTTCGCCGCCAGCGGCGCCGTGCTGCTGGCGCGCGGCGGCGAGCCCGTGGTGCCGGGATCGGCCGCATCGTGGCTGGAAATGGCGTTCCTGTGGCTCGTCACCGGTGCCTACGCGGTGCTGTCGTGGCGACGCGGCGGACAGACGCTGGGCATGCGCCCGTGGCGGCTGAAGGTCGTCGGCAGCGATGGCCGACCGGTCGCCGCACGCGCGCTGGCGCTCCGCTACGCCGTCGCCACCGTGTCGCTGCTCGCGTTCGGCCTCGGCTTCCTGTGGTCGCTGGCCGACCGCGAGCGCAGGACGTGGCATGACCGGGTGGCGGGGACGCGGATGGTTCGAATGGAGTCCATGCCGCAGCAATGACCGGAGGTCATTCCTGCCTGCCTACTCGCGCCTGGCGATCAGGCCCCAGCTCAGCCCCAGCAGCGCGATCGGCGGCAGCGCGTAGGCCAGGCGCGCGTCGAAGCGGTACACGTCCGACAGGCTCACCACGAGCCGCTGCGCGAGCAGGTAGGCCAGGCCGATGACGATGGCGATGAACAGCCGCTTGCCGAACCCGCCCGAACGCAGCGAGCCGAACGCGAACGGCAGCGCCGCCAGGCACAGCACGACCACGTTCACCGGGTAGAACCAGCGGCTCCAGTACGCGTTCTCGAACGCCTTGGAATCGAGGTTGTTGCGCTGCAGGTAGTCGATGTTGCGGCTCAGCTCGGCGCTGCTCAGGTAACGCGGGCGCGACGCGGCCGCCGCCAGCGCCTGGTCGTCCAGGCCGCTGTCCCAGCGCTCCTCGGCCTTCTTCTCGATCGCCACCGAGGCGGGACCGAAGGTGGAGCGCTGCACGTCGCGCAACAGCCATCCGCCCGGGCGGTGCTCGGCCACGCGCGCCTCGGCCAGCGAGAGCAGCTTGCCTTCGGTGTCGAACTCGAACAGGCGCACGCCGCGCAGTTCGGTCCATTCCACGCCGTCGGTCTGCCGCGTCACGCCGTCGCGCGCATTCAGGAACACGTTGCCCTCGCGCGCCCACAGGCCCGAGACGCGGGCCACGACGATGTCGCCGGTCTTGGCGGCGTTCACCACCGATTGCGCGCTCTGCTCGCCGAACGGTGCCGCGGTTTCGGCATTGACCATCATCACGACGGTGAGCACGCCGAGTGCGCCCAGCGAGCCCAGGCCGATCCGCAGCCGCGACATGCCGACCGCGCGCATCGCCGTGAGTTCCGAGCGCGCGGCCAGGCCGCCGAGGCCCAGCACGGTACCGATCAGCGCCGTCACCGGGAACAGTTCGTAGAGGCGGCGCGGAATCGTGTAGGCGGTGAACAGCACGGCGTGGCTGATCGTGTATCCGCCCTCCCCGATCTCGTCCAGTTCGTTCACCAGCGCCAGGATCAGGTCGAAGCCGACCAGCACCGCGCCGGTGCCCAGCGCCGCCAGCAGCACGGTGCGGGCGAGGTACAGGTCGACGGTGCGCGGACGCAGGTCCAGCTTCTTCATGCGCGCACCCGGCGCGGCGCCCGCATGCGGCCATCGGCCAGGAACAGCCAGGCCGCCAGCAGCGCCAGCGGCAGCAGCAGCCACCACAGGCCGGCCCACGACGGGATCGTGCCGGTCGCCAGCCAGCCCTTGCCCAGGATCAGCAGCACCATCGCGTTGACGTAGATCAGCAGCGCCGCCAGCACGCGGCCGTAACGCGCCTGCCGTGCCTCGCCGCGGCCCAGCGGCAACGCCAGCACGCCCAGCACCAGCGCCATCAGCGGCGTCGCCAGCCGCCAGTGCAGTTCGGCGCGTGCCGGCGCCTCGCCCTGGGCGAACAGCCGCCACGTCGAGCGCGCCTCGAGGTCGTCCTGCGAGCCCTCGACTTCGCGGTCGGGCACCCGCAGTTCGTTCTGCGCGAAGCGCATCAGGCGGAAATCGCGGCTGCCGGGGGTGCCCTCGGCACGGAAACCGTCCTC
>JAKFCL010000220.1:0-3318 GCA_036676665.1 Arenimonas sp.
CCGTTGTGCGGCGGGATGCGCGTGCGCGGCCTGAGCGCCGAGAAGAAGGCCGCCGGCGCGCGGTTGGCGATGTCGACCTGCGGCACGTCTTCGAGCATCGCCATCGTCGCCGGGCAGCGCGCGACGTGGTCGTCGACGCGCTTGCCGTGGTGCCAGAGGAAGTACGCGCTCCAGTCCGGGTTGTAGTCGAGCGGCGCGAACTGGCCGGCCGGCTCGTCGGCGCGGGTCTGCACGTAAGGGATGAACCCGTCGGTATCCTCGGCGAGCACGCGCTCGAGTTCGCCGCGCACGGCGCCGGTGCAGGCTTCCACCTTCGGGGCCCAGGCGAAGTCGGCGCGGTCGAAGAAGGCGATCGCCGGCAGCCCCGGGACCTGGAACAGCGCCGGTTTCTGCACGTGCAGCGGCTTGCGCCCGAGCGAGACGTCCAGCGATTCGTCGAAGCGGTCGAGCGCGCGCGACGACAGCCCGCTGCGCAGCGGCGCCAGCCGCGCGTCGAGGAACGACGCCAGCCGCGCCTGGTTCTCCGCGACCATCCGCTGCGCGCGCTCCACCAGCGGCCGCGACTCGGCGGTGACCGCAGCGGCCGGCATCAGCTGCAGCGCGCTCTGGTAGGCCAGCGCCTGGTCCTTCTCGCGGCCGAGCCGGCCGTAGATCGCCGCCTTCTCGAAATGCACCGCGAACGCCGACGGCTCCAGCTTCAGCGCCTTGTCGAGCTCGGCCAGCGCCGCCGCGGTGTCGCCCTGCGCCAGCCGCACGCGGGCGAGGTTGGCATGCGCCAGCGCCGTGCGCGGCTGGCCGGCGACGGCGCGCGCGAGCAGGGCGGCGGCCGTCGCCACGTCGCCGCCGGCGAGCGCCTGCGCGCCCAGGTGGTTGAGCGCGCCCGCATGGTCGGGCGCCAGCGCCAGCACCTGGTCCCACAGCCGCGCCGCGGCCTGCGCATGGCCGGCCCGCGCGAGGCGCTCGGCTTCGCCGGCGAGCGCGGCGGCCCTGGGATTCACCGCGGTCGGCGCTGTCATCGGCGTCGGCCGGCGATCAGCAGCAGCCGTGATCGCCGAAGTGGGCGCCGCCCTCGGCGACGCCGACGCCGCGGGTGAGGCCCTTGGCACTGGCGCCGTGGTGGTCGGCGATCACCCGCGCGACGGCGGCGGTGACCCGCTTGCCGGTCGGGATGTGCAGGAATTCGTTCGGACCGTGCGCGTTGGAATGCGGGCCGAGCACGCCGGTGATCATGAACTGCGCGCCCGGGAACTTCTCGCCGAGCATGCCCATGAACGGGATCGTGCCGCCTTCGCCCATGTACATCGCCGGCGCGCCGAAGAACTCGCGGCTGGCGCTGTCGATCGCATGCTCGAGCCACGGCGCCAGCGCCGGGGCGTTCCAGCCGGTACTGGCCTTCTCGAGCTCCACTTCCACCTTCGCCCCGTACGGCGGGTCGGACTCGAGCAGGCGCTTGATGACCTCGCCGGCCTTCTTCGGCTCCAGCGTCGGCGGCAGGCGCAGGCTCAGCTTCACCGCGGTGTGCGGGCGCAGCACGTTGCCGGCGCTCGACAGCGGCGGCATGCCGTCCACGCCGGTGATCGAAAGCGCCGGCCGCCAGGTGCGGTTGAGCACCAGTTCGGTCAGGTCGGCGGCCATCGGCGTCATGCCGGGCAGGAACGGGAACTTGTCGAACACCTCGGCGCCCAGCACCTCGGTGGCGCGGCGCGCCTGCGCGAGGCGCTGCTCGGGGATCTCCACGTACAGGTCGTCGACGATGATCCTGCCGGTGGCCTCGTCCTCGAGCCGCGACAGCAGCTGGCGCAGGATCCGGAAGCTCGACGGCACCACGCCCGACGCATCGCCCGAATGCACGCCTTCGGTGAGCACGTTCACCTTGAGGTTGCCGCCGGCCAGGCCGCGCAGCGACGTCGTGCACCACAGCTGGTCGTAGTTGGCGCAGCCCGAATCCAGGCACACCACCAGCGACGGCTTGCCGATGCGGTCGGCGAGGTGGTCGACGTAGTAGGGCAGGTCGTAGCTGCCCGATTCCTCGCAGGCCTCGATCAGGATCACGCACCGGCAGTGCGGCAGGCCCTGGTCCTGCAGCGCGCGGATCGCGGTCAGCGACCCGAACAGCGCGTAGCCGTCGTCGGCACCGCCGCGGCCGAAGAGCTTGTCGCCCTTGATCACCGGCTTCCACGGGCCGAGGTCGTCCGCCCAGCCGGTCATCTCCGGCTGCTTGTCCAGGTGCCCGTACAGCAGCACGCAGTCCTCGGCGGCGGGGCCGGCCTCGACGCCGCTGCCCGGCACCTCGATGAAGATCAGCGGCGTGCGGCCTTCCAGCGTGACCACCTCGACCACCATGCCCGGGATCGGCTGCGCTTTCGCCCACGCCTCGAACTGGCGCACGGCCGCGTCCATGAAGCCGTTCTCGCGCCACTGCGCGTCGAACATCGGCGACTTGTTCGGGATGCGGATGTACTCCACCAGCTGCGGGACGATGTCGCCGTCCCAGGCGTCGGCGATGAAGCGGTCGGTCTTGACGGTGTCCATGGGGTCATCCCGGAAAGCGAAAACCCGATTTTACCCCCTTCCGGCGCTCGCCCGCCCGCGCCGGGTACGAATGCGCCGACAGCGCCGGCGGCGACGTTCCGAGCCACGGCATCGGTGTTCGGCGATGGGGGCGGCCAGGCGCGGGCCGGAGACTGGCGGCGCCGTCGCGCTGCGATGGCGCGACCAACCCGCCCACCTGGAGTGAACGCCATGAACAAGTCCGTTTCGATCCTTTCCCTGCTGCTCGCGGCCCTGCTGTCCGGTTCCTGCCTGGCTGCCGACCAGGTCGACATCAACACCGCCGACGCGCCGACGCTCGAGCGCGTGCTCGACGGCGTCGGCCCGAGCAAGGCCGAAGCCATCGTCGCCCATCGCGAGAAACACGGTGCCTTCCGCAGTGCCGACGAACTGGCTGAAGTGAAGGGCATCGGCCTGTCGACGATCGAGCAGAACCGCGACCGCATCACCGTCGGCGCCGGAGCTGCCAACGCGACCGCGCCCGACGCCGCGCCCACGCCCGCGCCGTCCGTCTCGGCGCCGTCCGCCACCGTGCCGGCGGCCAGCGCCGGCGGCTGAGGTCCGCGGATTCGCGGCCCGGCCGCAGCGGCCGGGTCGCGCTGCCGGAGCCTGCGCATGTCCGCACCCGCGACCGCCATCGATCCCTGCCCGCCGTGGGGGCACCGCTCCCGGCCCACGGATCGCCGTTCGGTCGCCGGCCGCACCTACCTGATCGGCATCGGCACGATCTACCGGCGGCCGGTGTTCGACGACGACGAGGCGGCGCGC
>JAKFCL010000221.1:0-6693 GCA_036676665.1 Arenimonas sp.
CGCAAGGTCTCCGCCGCATGGCTGATCGAGGCCTGCGGCTGGAAGGGTTTCCGCGACGGCGATGCCGGCGTCTCGGACCTGCATTCGCTGGTCCTGGTGAACCACGGCCACGCCACCGGCGCGCAGCTGCTCGACCTCGCCCGGCGGGTGGCACGGTCGGTACACGATCGCTTCGGCCTGGCGCTCGAGCCCGAGCCGCGCATCATCGGCGCGAGTTTCGACGCCGGGTGAGCACGCCGGCGCTGCCCTCGCCCGCCGTCGCCCGGATCCGCCGCGCGGTGTGGCTGATGGTCGCCAGCACGGTGCTGTTCGGGCTGATGGCGGTCTGCATCCGGCTGGCGTCGGCGCAGCTGCATCCGTTCGAGATCGCCTTCTTCCGCAACTTCTTCGGCTTCGTGTTCGTGCTGCCGCTGCTGTTCCGGCACGGGCCGGGCCTGCTGCGGACCACGAAGCTGAACTTCTACCTGCTGCGCTGCGCGATCGGCATCGTGTCGATGCTGGCGGGCTTCTGGGCGATCGTGAACCTGCCGCTGGCGCAGGCGATCGCGCTGTCGTATTCGACGCCGCTGTTCGTGACCATCGGCGCGGTGTTCGTGCTCGGCGAGGTCGTCGGCGCGCGGCGCTGGAGCGCGGTGATCGTCGGCTTCCTGGGTGTGCTGGTGATCGTTCAGCCGGGCGCCGACACCTTCACCGCCGCCAGCCTGGTGGCGGTGCTGGCGGCGCTGGCCAGCGCCAATGCGGCCATCAGCATCAAGTTCCTGTCGCGCACCGAGCATCCGGACGCGATCGTGGTCTGGACGACGATGCTGTGGGTGCCGATGTCGCTGCTGCCGGCGCTGATGGTCTGGGAAACGCCGGCCGGAATCACCTGGCTGTGGATCGTGCTCGCCGGTTTCCTCGGCACCACCGCCCACCTGATCTGGACCCGGGCGCTGAAACTGGGCGACGCCTCGATGCTGACGCCGATCAGCTTCCTGCAGATCGTCGTCGTCGCCGCGTTCGGCTGGTTCCTGTTCGGCGAGGCTTTGGACCGCTGGACCGTGCTCGGTGCCGCGATCGTGTTCGCCTCCAACATCTACATCGCCCGGCGCGAGGCGCGGCTGGCCCGGCACGCGGTCACCGACCCGGACATCGGCGCCGACACGCCGGCGCCGCGCTAGCCGGCGCCGCCCCGCACCTCAGCCCGCGTCCGGCAGCACGCCGGTGTGCCGGTGCGGCCTGACGACCAGGTAGGAGACCGCGCACCACGCGATCGCGGCGACCATTCCGGCGAGGATGTCGGACGGGTAATGCACTCCCAGGTAGACGCGCGACGACGCGACCCACAGCGCGAACGCGACCGACGCCAGCAGCACCGGCCAACGCCATGGCTTGTTCCACGTCAGCAGGACCAGCACCGCCGCCAGCGTCGCCGCTCCCATCGCGTGGCCGCTGGGGAAGCTGTAGCTGTGCTCCGGCGCGATCGATTCCCACAGCGACGGCCGCTCGCGCGCGAAGATCCACTTCGCCGCGAAATTCAGCGCCAGCGATCCGAGCACCGCGGACCCGGCGAAGATCGCCTTTCGCACGTGTTTTCCGAGCAGCAGGGCGACCACCAGCGCGATGTCGGCGGGAATGACGAACCACTGGTAGCCGAGGTCGCTGGCGAACAGCATCCAGCGGTCGAGCATCGGCGACGAAACGTCTTGCGCCAGCCGCAGGAAAGGTTCGTCGAACGCGAGCGCCTGGCCGTCGTGCACGGCGTCGGCGAGCACGCCGAACCCCCACAGGGGCAGCAGCAGCGCGACGATCCCGAACGTCAGCCGTCGCCACCGGGCGGCGAGAAAGCGGCCGGCATCGCGCGCCAGCCGCGGCCAGTCGGCGACGCGATGCAATCGTCGCAGCCGTTCCCAGCGCGTGGCCGTGGGCAGGGCGGGCGAGACTTCCGGGGTCGCTCCCGGCGGCAGCCGGTCGGGATGCGCGCGACGCGCGGCCGTGCCGCCGCGCCGGTCCTCCGGCGGCGGCGAGGCATTCAACGGCCGGCATCCGTCCAGCGGCGGGCGACGTAGGCGTCGATGACGTCGACGAATTCGTCGGCGATGTTCTCGCCGCGCAGCGTCATCGCCTTCTGGCCGTCGATGAACACCGGTGCCGCCGGCGCCTCGCCGGTGCCCGGCAGCGAGATGCCGATGTCGGCGTGGCGCGATTCGCCCGGGCCGTTGACGATGCAGCCCATCACCGCCAGCGACAGGTTCTCGACGCCGGGGTACTTGAGCTTCCACACCGGCATCTGCCCGCGCACATGCTCCTGCACGCGCTGGGCCAGCACCTGGAAGAACTCCGAGGTCGTGCGGCCGCAGCCCGGGCAGGCGGTCACCAGCGGGGTGAACGCGCGCAGGCCCATCGTCTGCAGCAGTTCCTGGGCGACCGTCACCTCCAGGGTGCGCGACGCGCCGGGCTCGGGCGTCAGCGAGATGCGGATCGTGTCGCCGATGCCTTCCTGCAGCAGCACCGCCAGCGCCGCGCTCGACGCCACCATGCCCTTGCTGCCCATGCCGGCCTCGGTCAGGCCCAGGTGCAGCGGGAACGACGACCGCGACGCCAGGTCGCGGTACACCGCGATCAGTTCCTGCACGCCGCTGACCTTGGCCGACAGCACGATGCGGTCTCGGCCCAGGCCGATCTCCACCGCGCGCTCGGCCGATTCCAGCGCCGACACCACCAGCGCCTCGCGCAGCACCCGCGCGGCGTCCCACGGCTCGGCGCGGGCGTGGTTCTCGTCCATCAGCCGGGCGGCCAGCGCCTGGTCGAGCGAGCCCCAGTTGACGCCGATGCGCACCGGCTTGCGGTACTCGATCGCCTTCTCGACGATCGCCGCGAACTGGGTATCGCGCTTCTTGCCGAAGCCGACGTTGCCGGGATTGATGCGGTACTTCGCCAGCGCCTCGGCGCAGGCCGGCTCGGCGGCGAGCAGGCGGTCGCCGTTGTAGTGGAAGTCGCCGACCAGCGGCACCGGCACCGACATCATGTCCAGCTTGTCGCGGATGCGCGGCACGGCCGCCGCGGACTCCGGGTTGTTCACGGTGATCCGCACCAGCTCCGAGCCCGCCCGCCAGAGGTCGGCGACCTGCTTCACGGTGCCGGCGACATCCGCCGTGTCGGTGTTGGTCATCGACTGCACGACGATCGGCGCGCCGCCGCCGATGCGCACGGTTCCGACCGCGACCGCGCCGGTCGCGCGGCGCGGTGCCGCCGACGCTTCGGTCATGCCGCCTCCCCCGCCCCGGCTTCGACGCGCTCGCCGATCAGGAAGTAGTCGCCGGCGTTCAGCAGCACTTCGACCGATCCGAGCACGTCGGCGCTGCGCGGCCCGAGTTCGGCCAGGTGCCCGCTGGCGTCGTGGATGACCTCGACGCGGCTGCCGGCCTCGATGCCGGCATTGGAGACGAAGCAGCGGCCGTCGCTGCCGTCGATCGGGAAGACCTCGACCGCGCGCGCCATCTGCCGGCTGCCGCCATCGGCGCTGACCACCCGCAGCGCCACCGGGTTGCCGCGCCGCGACAGCAGCTCGACGCCGGCCGACAGGCCGCCTTCGGACTCGTAGCGCAGCCAGCGCATCACCCCGACCATCCAGTCGGTGTCTTCGCCGTCGTCGCCGAAATTCAGCCCGACCAGTTCGCCGACGCGGGCGCGCGCCTGCTCGGCGTTCTCCCAGGCCATGCGATAGCCGCCGAGGCTCTGGTCGAGCACGCGGGCGGTGTGCCGCGGCACGCGCGTCATGCTCGCCGCGCCCTGGGTCCAGGCGGCGCCGACGTTGACGTGCACCGTGCCCTGCGCCGACTGCCGCATGAAGGTGTCGAAATCGCGCTGCCCGGCCAGGAAATAGTGCAGGCCGCTGAGCCCGAGCACGGTGTCGAGGCGATGCCCCGCCGGCAGCCGCTTCAGCCCGCGGGCGGCGATCTGCCCGAACGCGCGGCGCAGCCGGATCAGCAGGTCGTTGCCGACGCGCACGACCTGCCCGGCGACGGGCGCCAGTTCCGACTGCCCGTCGCGCACCCGCGACAGCGCGCGATCGACATCGTCCGAGAACGCCCGCAGGTCGAGCCACTGCGAATGCACCTCGTCGCTGGCACCGGGGCCCGGGCCGCGGTCGGCATCCTCGGGCACCACCGGCGCGAGACTGTCGGGCGACTGCCCGACCAGCGCGCAGCGGGCGGCGTAACCGCGCGCGAGCGGCCACAGCGTGTCCTGCTCGGACTGGGCGAACGCGTACGGGTTCACCGCCGCCAGCAGCAGCGCCTGCATGTACAGCGTGTACACGTCGACCTTGGCGTGGGCCAGCGAGTCCTCGACGAGCTTGCGGTCGAGCTTGAGCGAAGCCGCGAAGCGATGGACGCGGTGCAGGCCCTGCCAGGCCCCGCCGGCCGGCGGCCGGTAAACGCGCCAGGCCAGCGCCAGCGCGCGCGCGTAATGCCAGGCCGAACGCTCCAGCGCGCTCAGCACCGCGCCCCCCTTGAGGAAGGGCACCGCGCCCGCCGGGGCGCACAGTTCGGCCGCAGCCTTGCGATAGCCGTGGCCCAGCAGCAGGTGGAAGTTCTCGGCGATCGTCGCCGCCCGCGCCTTGTCCGGCGGCAATGGCAGCGGGTTGCTGGTGTACTGGCGTTCGAGCAGTGTCGCCGCCTCCATCGTCACGGCGCGCACTTCCTCGAGCGCCGCCAGCCGCTGGCCGCCCTCGAGCTTCTGCGACAGCAGCGCCTCGAGCGCGCGCGTGACCTCGGCCTCGGTCGCCTGCGCATTGGCGCGCGGCAGCGCTTCGACCCAGGCCTTGACCTTCCTGACGTCGGCCGCGAACGCGCCCGACCCGGTCGGTACCGGCAGATCCTCGCGCAGGCGGCGGTAGCTTTCGCTCATCGTGTGTCCCCCATGGGTCGCGCCGACAGTTTAGACCGGCCGGGGACCCGATCCCCACCCCCGGGCGGCGTGCCGGCGGGTATCCTGTCAGGCCGTCCCGCGAGGCACAGCGGCCCCGTCCGATGTCCGAACCCGTCCGCGACCGCCAGGTGCTGACCCCGTCCCAGCTCAACGCGCTGGCGCGCGACCTGCTGGAAGGCCAGTTCGCGCAGGTGTGGGTTGAGGGGGAGATCAGCGGCTTTTCCCGGCCGGCCTCCGGCCATGCCTACTTCACCCTCAAGGACGGGCGCGCCCAGGTCCGCTGCGCGCTGTTCCGGCAGAACGCCCTGCGCCTGCGTTTCCAGCCGCGCGACGGCCTGCTCGTGCAGGCCCGCGGCCGCCTGACGCTGTACGAGGCGCGCGGCGATTACCAGCTGGTGCTCGACCATGTCGAGGAGGCCGGTGAAGGCGCCCTGCGGCGGGCGCTCGAGGAACTGAAGGCGAAGCTGGCCGCCGAAGGACTGTTCGACGCCGACCGCCGCCGGCCGCTGCCGGCCTTCGCGCGCAGGCTCGGCGTGATCACCTCGCCGACCGGCGCCGCCGTGCGCGACGTGCTGAGCGTGCTGGCGCGGCGTTTCCCGCTGCTGCCGGTGGATGTGCTGCCGGTGCCCGTGCAGGGCGACGGCGCCGCGGCGAAGATCCGCGCGATGCTCGACGCCGCCGCGGCCAGCGGCCGCTACGACGTCCTGCTGCTGACGCGCGGCGGCGGCTCGCTGGAGGACCTGTGGTCGTTCAACGAGGTCGAGCTGGTGCGCGCGGTCGCCGCCTGCCCGGTGCCGGTGGTGTGCGCGGTCGGCCACGAGACCGACTTCAGCCTGTGCGATTTCGCCGCGGACCTGCGCGCGCCGACGCCGTCGGCCGCCGCCGAGCTGATCGTGCCCGACCAGCGCGCGCTGCTGGCGCAGCTGCAGCAGCGCCGGCGCCAGCTCGAACGGGCGTTCGAGCGCTGCACCGGCGCGGCGATCCAGCGCGCCGACCAGGCGTTCCTGAAGCTGCAGGCGCTGCGCCCGCAGCTGCGTCTGGAGCGCGGCCGCGTGCGCCTGCAGGCGCTGCACCAGCGCCTCGACCGCCGCCTGCGCGAGACCGTCGCCGCGCGTGCCGAACGGGCGTCCCGGCTGCTGCGCCGGCTCGACCAGGGCCATCCGCGCCGCCAGCTGCAGGCCCGGCAGCATCGGCTGCAACTGCTCGACCAGCGCCTGCATGCCGCCGGCGGATCGCTGCTGCCGTCCCGCCGCCAGCGCCTGATGGCCGCCGCCGGCACGCTGGCCGCCCTCAGCCCGCTGGCGACGCTGGGCCGCGGCTACGCGATCGTGCAGCGCGATTCCGATGGCCGCGTGCTGCGCGCGCCGGGTGACGTGGCGGTCGGCGAGCGGGTCAGCGCGCGACTCGCCGAAGGCAGCCTGCAGCTTCGTGTCGAAGCCGCGACCGCCGCGCCGGTCACAGCACCGAAGCCGGAACCGGGACCGCGGAACTAGCGAATTCGACGCCGTGCGCGCGGCCGTTCTTGGCGCGGTACATCGCCGCGTCGGCCTTGCGCAGCAGGGTTTCGGCCTGGTCGCCGTCGTCCGGGAACCGGGCGATGCCGATGCTGGCCCCGACCACCACCCAGTGCCCCTCGATCGGCACGGGCCGGCTGATCGCCGTCTGCACCCGGGTGGCGACGGCGCGCAGCCAGTCCTCGCCGATGCCGGCATCGGTCGGCACCAGCACCAGGAACTCGTCGCCGCCCATGCGCGCGACGACATCGCCGGGACGCAGCGCATG
>JAKFCL010000222.1:0-3278 GCA_036676665.1 Arenimonas sp.
CGGGGTGATGCATCTTCACCACGCAGAAGCGGTGTCCGCTCGGCGCTTCCATCACCCACCAGCGCTTGACGAAGCCGATGCGCTTCGCGCCCAGCGCTTCGAGGCGGTCGGCCTCGGCGTCGATATCGTCGGCCTCGATGTCCAGGTGCACGCGCGAAGCATGGTCGACCTTCTGCACCTCGATGTGCAGGTCCCCGGGGGTGTCGCCGAATTGCTGGTACTGGCCCGGCACGTCGCCGGCGTCGGCATCGTCGATGCGCATGCCGAGCGCGCGGCTCCAGAACGCGGCCGACGCGTCCAGGTCGTCGACCTGGCAGTCGATGATGAACCCGGCGAGGCGGCTGCGATGGGCCATGGGCGGCTCCGTGTCAGTTCGGTCGCGCGAGATCGTCGAGCAGCGCCTTGAGGAAGCGCGCGGCCTCGCCGCCGGTGGCGGCGCGATGGTCGAAGGTGAGCGAGATCGGCATCCGGCGGTGCACCTCGATGCCGCCCATCACCGCGACCACGTCGTGCGACAGCTTGCCCGCGCCGATGATCGCCACGCACGGCGGCACCACCACCGGGGTCGCGTAGCGGCCGGCGAACATGCCGAAGTTCGAGAGCGAGATGGTGTAGCCCGAGAGTTCGCTGGCGGGAATGCTGCGGTCCTCGACCTGCGCGCGCAGGCGCTGGATCGCGCCGCGCACGCTGTTGGCGTCGAGCATGTCGGCGTTGCGGAGCGCGGGCACGAACAGGCCGTCGTCGGTGTCTACCGCGATACCGATGTCCACCTGCGGGTGCATCGTGCGGGTCAGCTTCTCGCCGTCGAACCAGGCGTTGAGCGCCGGTACCGCCTTGCACGCCGCCACGATCGATCGGATCAGGCGCGCGGTGATGTCCTGCTTGCCGATCCAGGCATGCAGGTCGGCGTCGTCGACCAGCGTGGTCGGGACCACCTGCGCATGCGCGTCGGCCATCACCCGCGCCATGTTGCGGCGCACGCCCTTGAGCTGCTCGGGCTGGCCGGTCGCGGCGACGCCCGGCGGCTGGGTACGCATCGGCTTGCCGGCCTGCGACAGCGTGCTGCGGGTGGTGGCGTTGGATGCGGGAGCGGCGTGAGCCGCGATCGCGGCTGGCGCCTCTCCTGCACGAGCCGATCCATTCGCCGCCGCCTGCTTCACGTCGGCCATCGTCACCGTGCCGTCGGCACCGCTGGCGCGCACGCGCGCGACATCGACACCGAGCTTGCGTGCCATCGCGCGCACCGCCGGCATCGCCTTGACCCCGCCGACCGCGACCGCGGCCTCGCTGCGGACCGCGTCGGAACTCTGCATCGCACCCACGACCGTGCCCGCGTCGTCGCGCTTGCCGTCCGCGTGGCCCTTCGGCGCGGCCGTGCCGGCATCCGAAATCGCGCCGCCCTCGTCGGAGGCGACCACGCGGTCGTCCGGTGCGGAATCCTGGCTGCCCACGCCGTGCCCGGCCGCGCCACCGTGGTGGTGCCCGGTGTCCTGGCCCTCGGCGCGCTGCGGCAGCGAGGGATCGACCTCGAACTCGGCCAGCATGGTGCCGGTGACGATGATGTCGCCGGCACCGCCGGCGAGCCTGAGCACCTTGCCGGACACCGGCGAAGGCACGTCGACGACCGCCTTGGCGGTCTCCATCGAGACCAGGTTCTCGTCCAGCTTGATGGTGTCGCCGACCTTGACGTACCACTCGACGATGGTCGCGTCGGGCAGGCCTTCGCCGAGGTCGGGCAGCAGGAATTTCTTGGTCATGTCCGTGTCCTCTACGAATGGGCCATCGCGCGCCGGGCGGCGGCGACGATCTTGTCCACGCTCGGGAGGTACTTCATCTCCAGGCGGAACAGCGGGATGTGGGTGTCGTAGCCGGTGACGCGCTCGACCGGGGCGACCAGGTCGTACATCGACTCCTCGGCCAGGCGCGCGGCGATCTCGGCGCCGAAGCCGGCGGTCTTGGCCGCTTCGTGCACGATCACGCAACGGCCGGTCTTGGCCACCGATTCGGCGATGGTCGCGAAGTCCAGCGGGGTGAGCGTGGCGACGTCGATCACCTCGGCGCTGATGCCGTCCTTCGCCAGCGCGTCGGCGGCCTCCAGCGTTTCCTTGACCTGCGCGCCCCAGGTGACGAGGGTGATGTCGCTGCCGTCGCGCAGCACGTAGCACACGTCCAGCGGCAGCGCCTCGCCATCGTCCGGCACCACTTCCTTGTACTGGCGGTAGATGCGCTTGGGCTCCATGAAGATCACCGGATCCGGGTCGCGGATCGCGGCCAGCAGCAGGCCGTAGGCACGCGCCGGCGAGGACGGCAGGACCACGCGCAGGCCCGGCACGTTGGTGAAGATCGACTCGTTCGCCTCGCTGTGGTGCTCGGGAGCGCGGATGCCGCCGCCCCACGGCACCCGCAGCACCATCGGGCAGGTCAGGCGGCCGCGGGTGCGGTAGCGCATGCGCGCGGCGTGGCAGACGATGAAGTCGACCATCGGGTACATGAAGCCGTCGAACTGCGCTTCGGCCACCGGCTTCATGCCCTGCGAAGCCATGCCGACGGTGAGGCCGGCGATGGTGGTCTCGTCCAGCGGCGTGTCGAGCACGCGCTGGTCGCCGAACGTCTGCTGCAGCCCGGCGGTGGCGCGGAACACGCCGCCGTTGACGCCGACGTCCTCGCCGAGCACCACGACCGCATCGTCGTTGCGCATTTCGTAGGCGAGTGCCTGGGTGATCGCTTCGATCAAGGTGATCGCGGTTGCGTTCTTCTGCTCAGCCATTGCGCTTCTCCAGGGCAATGGCCGATGCGCGCTGGGCGAGCAGGTCGGCGGGTGGATCGGCATACAGGTAATCGAACATGGCCTCGACCGGCTGCACCTTGGTCTCCAGGTAGGCGTTGATCTCGATGTCGACCAGGCGGCCGCATTCCTCCAGCCAGGCCTTCTCCTGCGCCTCGTCCCAGGCCTTGGCCTTCTCCAGGTACTTGCGCAGCCGCAGCATCGGCTCGCGCGTCCAGGCGGCCTTGACCTCGTCCTCGCCGCGGTAGCGGCGGGCGTCGTCGGCGGTGGTGTGGTCGTGCAGGCGGTAGGTCATGAATTCGATCACGCTGCCGCCTTCGCCCTTGCGCGCGCGCTCGGTCGCGCGGCGCATGGCCTCGAGCACGGCGATCAGGTCGTTGCCGTCCACCTGCAGGCAGTGCAGGCCGCCGGCGATGCCCTTCTGCGCCAGCGTCTGCGCGCCGGTCTGCGCCTTGCGCGGGACCGAGATCGCCCAGCCGTTGTTGATCACGCA
>JAKFCL010000223.1:0-4213 GCA_036676665.1 Arenimonas sp.
CTGACCTACGGCGCCCCGCTGCGCGTGACCGTGCGCCTGGTGATCTACGACCGCGAGTCGTCGACCAAGGCCATCAAGTACGTGAAGGAGCAGGAGGTCTACATGGGCGAGCTGCCCCTGATGACCGACAACGGCACCTTCATCGTCAACGGCACCGAGCGCGTGATCGTCTCGCAGCTGCACCGGTCGCCGGGCGTGTTCTTCGACCACGACCGCGGCAAGACCCACAGCTCGGGCAAGCTGCTGTACTCGGCCCGCATCATTCCCTACCGCGGCTCCTGGCTGGACTTCGAGTTCGACCCGAAGGACGCCGTGTTCACCCGCATCGACCGCCGCCGCAAGCTGCCGGTGACGATCCTGCTGCGTGCGCTGGGCTACAACAACGAAGAAATCCTCAAGCTGTTCTTCGAGGTCAACACCTTCCACATCGCCAAGCAGGACGGCGTGGAACTCGAGCTCGTGGCCGAGCGCCTGCGCGGCGAAACCCTGAACTTCGACCTGGTGGTCGGCGGCAAGGTGATCGTCGAAGCCGGCAAGCGCATCACCGCGCGGCACGTCAAGCAGCTCGAGCAGGCCAAGGTCGACACGCTCGCCGTGCCGGACGAATACCTGTACGGCCGCATCCTGGCCACCGACATCGTCGACACCAAGACCGGCGAACTGCTGGCCACGGCCAACGAAGAACTGAACGAGGCCAACGTCGCCAAGCTGCGCAAGGCCGGCATCGACGCGATCGGCACCCTGTGGGTGAACGACCTCGACCGCGGCCCGTACATCTCCAACACCCTGCGCATCGACCCGACCAAGACGCAGCTCGAAGCGCTGGTCGAGATCTACCGGATGATGCGTCCCGGCGAGCCGCCGACCAAGGACGCGGCCCAGAACCTGTTCTACAACCTGTTCTTCACCTTCGAGCGCTACGACCTGTCGGGCGTCGGCCGGATGAAGTTCAACCGCCGCGTGGGCCGCAAGGAAGTCACCGGCGCGCCGGTGCTGTACGACTCGAAGTACTTCGGCGAGCGCAACGACGAGACGGCCAAGAACCTGGTCGCCGAGCTGGGCCAGACGTCCGACATCCTGGACGTGATCCGCACGCTGACCGAGATCCGCAACGGTCGCGGCGTCGTCGACGACATCGACCACCTGGGCAACCGCCGCGTGCGTTCGGTCGGCGAGATGGCCGAGAACGTCTTCCGCGTCGGCCTGGTGCGCGTCGAGCGCGCCGTGAAGGAGCGCCTGTCGCTGGCGGAGTCCGACGGCCTGACGCCGCAGGACCTGATCAACGCCAAGCCGGTGGCCGCGGCGATCAAGGAGTTCTTCGGCTCCTCGCAGCTGTCGCAGTTCATGGACCAGAACAACCCGCTGTCGGAAGTGACGCACAAGCGTCGCGTCTCGGCCCTGGGCCCGGGCGGCCTGACCCGCGAACGCGCCGGCTTCGAGGTGCGCGACGTGCACCCGACCCATTACGGCCGCGTCTGCACGATCGAGACCCCGGAAGGCCCGAACATCGGCCTGATCAACTCGCTGGCCGTGTACGCCCGCTCCAACAAGTACGGCTTCCTCGAGACGCCGTACCGGAAGGTCGTTGACGGCAAGGTCACCGACACCGTCGAGTTCCTGTCGGCGATCGAGGAGCACGAGTACGCGATCGCCCAGGCGAACGCCGAGCTCAACAAGGACGGCAGCTTCCAGGCGCCGTTCGTCCCGTGCCGCTTCCAGGCCGAGACGCTGCTCAAGCCGCCGTCGGAAATCCACTACATGGACGTGTCGCCGATGCAGTCGGTGTCCGTCGCCGCGGCGCTGGTCCCGTTCATCGAGCACGACGACGCCAACCGCGCGCTGATGGGCGCGAACATGCAGCGCCAGGCCGTGCCGACCCTGCGGGCGCAGAAGCCGCTGGTGGGCACCGGCATCGAGCGCGCCGTGGCGCGCGACTCCGGCGTCACCGTCAACGCCAAGCGCGGCGGCGTGATCGACCAGGTCGACGCGGGCCGCATCGTGGTGCGCGTGCACGAACGCGAGATGACCGAGAACGACGCCGGCGTCGACATCTACACGCTGGTCAAGTACACCCGCTCGAACCAGAACACCTGCATCAACCAGCGTCCGCTGGTGCGCGTGGGCGACAAGGTCGAGCGCGGCGACGTGCTGGCCGACGGCCCGTCCACCGACATCGGCGAACTGGCCCTGGGCCAGAACATGCTGGTCGCGTTCATGCCGTGGAACGGCTACAACTTCGAGGACTCGATCCTGCTCTCCGAGCGCGTGGTCGAGGAGGATCGCTACACGACGATCCACATCGAAGAGCTGACCTGCGTCGCCCGCGACACGAAGCTTGGGCCGGAGGAGATCACCGCCGACATCCCGAACGTGTCCGAGCAGGCCCTGGGCCGGCTGGACGAGTCGGGCGTGGTGTACATCGGCGCCGAAGTGCGCGCCGGCGACATCATGGTCGGCAAGGTCACGCCGAAGGGCGAGAGCCAGCTGACCCCGGAAGAGAAGCTGCTGCGGGCGATCTTCGGCGAGAAGGCCTCCGACGTTAAGGACAGCTCGCTGCGCGTGCCTCCGGGCATGGACGGCACCGTCATCGACGTGCAGGTCTTCACCCGCGACGGCATCGAGAAGGACAAGCGCGCGCGCCAGATCGAGGAATCCGAGATCAAGCGCGTCAAGAAGGACTTCGACGACCAGTTCCGCATCCTCGAGGGCGCGATCTTCTCGCGCCTGCGTTCGGCGCTGATCGGCAAGGTCGCCAGCGGCGGTCCGGAGGGCCTGAAGAAGGGCACCGAGATCACCGGCGAGTACCTGGACAGCCTGCGCAAGGCCGAGTGGTTCTCCATCCGCATGAAGGACGAGGACGCGGCCGAGCTTATCGAGAAGGCGCAGAAGCAGGTCGAGGCGCACGAGAAGGAATTCGAGAAGCGGTTCCAGGACAAGCGCGGCAAGATCACCCAGGGCGACGACCTCGCCCCGGGCGTGCTGAAGATGGTCAAGGTCTACCTGGCCGTGAAGCGCCGCATCCAGCCGGGCGACAAGATGGCCGGCCGCCACGGCAACAAGGGCGTCGTCTCGACGATCGTCCCGGTCGAGGACATGCCGTACATGGCGTCGGGCGAGACGGTCGACATCGTGCTCAACCCGCTGGGCGTGCCGAGCCGAATGAACATCGGCCAGGTGCTGGAAGTGCACCTGGGCTGGGCCGCCAAGGGCCTGGGCCAGAAGATCCAGCGCATGCTCGAGGCCCAGCAGAAGGTCGCGGAACTGCGCGCGTTCCTGGACCAGATCTACAACCACGACCGCAAGCTCCAGGGCGAGCGCGTCGACATGTCGCAGATCAACGACAAGGAACTGCTGGTGCTTGCCCAGAACCTCACCGACGGCGTGCCGATGGCCACCCCGGTGTTCGACGGCGCGGCCGAGGCCGAGATCAAGGCGATGCTGAAGCTGGCCGACCTCCCCGAGAGCGGCCAGACGATCCTGCACGACGGCCGCACCGGCGAGGCGTTCGATCGCCCGGTCACCGTCGGCTACATGCACATGCTGAAGCTCAACCACCTGGTCGACGACAAGATGCACGCCCGTTCGACCGGTCCGTACTCGCTCGTCACCCAGCAGCCGCTGGGCGGCAAGGCGCAGTTCGGCGGCCAGCGCTTCGGCGAGATGGAAGTCTGGGCGCTCGAGGCGTACGGCGCGGCCTACACCCTGCAGGAAATGCTGACGGTGAAGTCCGACGACGTGCAGGGCCGCAACCAGATGTACAAGAACATCGTCGATGGCGAACACGAGATGACTGCCGGCATGCCGGAGTCGTTCAACGTGCTGGTCAAGGAAATCCGCTCGTTGGCGATCAACATCGAGCTGGAAGAGCAGTGATCGGGCGCCGGAACAGGAGAATCAAAAAATGAAAGACCTACTCAATCTGTTCAACCAGCAGCGCCAGTCGCTGGACTTCGACGGTATCAAGATCGGCCTGGCTTCGCCGGACCTGATCCGCAGCTGGTCGTTCGGCGAGGTCAAGAAGCCGGAAACGATCAACTACCGGACCTTCAAGCCCGAGCGCGACGGCCTGTTCTGCGCGGCCATCTTCGGGCCGATCAAGGACTACGAGTGCCTGTGCGGCAAGTACAAGCGCATGAAGCACCGTGGCGTGGTCTGCGAGAAGTGCGGCACGGAAGTGACGCTGGCCAAGGTGCGCCGCGAGCGCATGGGCCAC
>JAKFCL010000224.1:0-27885 GCA_036676665.1 Arenimonas sp.
GTCGCTTCGCATGTCGCCGCCGGCACCGTCGCGCTGGTCGCCTACTGGACCGCCGGCCTGATGAAGAAGGGCTCGCCGCGGCACCGCCGCGTCGGCCAGGTCTACCTGCTGGCGATGCTGGGCATCCTGGCCACCGGCGCCCCGATCGTGGTGCGGGCGCTGCAGGAGGGCAGGGAGAACACCGCCGCCTTCCTCGGTTTCCTGCTGCTGCTGGTCGCGCACGGCATCTGGAGTTCGTGGCGGGCGATCCGCGAGCGGCGCTCGCCGCAGCGCTACTTCGGCCCGGTGTTCTGGACCCTGACCGGTGCCTGCGTGGTCGCCGGCGCGGCGATGGTCTGGCTCGGCGTCAGCATCGGCCAGCCGATCTTCGCGGTATTCGGCGGGATCGGCGGACTGATCGGCCTGGGCGCGATGAAGGCGCGCCGCCGTGCCGACAGCGACCCGGTCTGGTGGTTGCGCGAACATTACGGCGCGATGATCGGCAACGGCGTCGCCACCCACATCGCGTTCTTCGGCATCGGCCTGCGCAAGCTCGTGCCGGGCCTGGACCCGCAGCTGGTGCAGAACTTCGCCTGGTTCACCCCGTTGGCGGCCGCGGCGATCGCCGGCTGGTGGATCAGCCGCAAATACGGCGGCCGCAAGGCGGCCAGCCTGCGCCCGCCGGGTGCGCTGTCGACGCCGGCGCGCTGACCGCCGCTTGCCCGGCCGCGAACGCGTCGCCAGACTGACGCCGGTGTCGTGGCCATCGAGGCCGCACCGCACGGGGGGTTGGATGCACTGTCCGAAATGCCAGGCCGTCAACGCCGACGGCAGCAGCACCTGCATCGCCTGCGGGCTGATCTTCGCCCGTTACGACCCGCAGGCGCAGGCACGCGTGCTGGCCGAACACCGCATGCGCCGCGCCGCCGAGCGCGAAGCCTCCGACGATGCCCGCCGCGCCGGCTGGATCATCGGCGCCGTCGTGCTGCTGTTCGCCGCCGCCGGCATCGCCTGGACGCTGCGCACCGTGCCGCAGCAGTACTCGCCACCGGCGGGCACGACGTTCAGCGGATTCGCGCACGAATACGCCGGCGCCGGCGCCGAGCTGATGCTGGTGGGCAACGAGGAGCCGGGCGTGCCGGTCGGCCGGATCGAGGCCGACGGCAGCTTCCGCTTCGAACTGCCCGCGTCGATGGAACTGCCGCGCATTCCGCCGGCGCTGGTCGCGCAGGCGGCGGAGTTCGCGCTCGCCGACCCGGCCAAGGGCGCCGAACAGCGCGCCAACCTGCAGCTGCATTTCTCCACCGCCGAGTCCGCCGTGCGCCGGCTCGGCGCCGGCATGGGCTGGAGCGAGCTGGAGGTGCTGCCGCGCGACATGAACGTCGGCCGCTACGGCGTGGTCTACCAGTCGCCCGGCGAGCGCGGCGACCTGTTCGCGAGCAACAGCGACCTGAAGCGCGTCGCGCTGCCAGGCGAACACATGCTGGTGCTGGTGTACGCCGATCGCGCCGGCAGCGTCCGCGGCGTCGCCCAGGCGATGAATGCCTTCGGGGTCGAAGTGCCGAACGCCTGGGAGCTGACGCTGGAGCCGGGCTGGAACCTCGTGATCAGCGAGCAGACGGCCAACCTGGGCCGGCTCGCGTACCGGACCGGTCCGACGCCGGACGATCTGGAGTGGTACGCGATCGACCCGCGCACCCGCGCGATCGAACTGCACTAGTCGACTTCGCCCGCGTTCAGACGTCGCCGCCGTCGAGCCAGCCCTCGCCGGTGCCGCGGTGGTAGACGACATCGCCGGGCTGCACGGAACCGGCCGGGAAACTGGGCTGCTGCGCCAGCTTCGCGTACAGCGGGGTGAAATCCGGCCGCGTCGCTTCCATCAACTGCTCGTAGCTGTCGATGACGAAGTAGGTCTTCTGGTAGGTGTCGATCCGGTAACGCGTGCGCATGATGCGCTCGAGATCGAATCCGATGCGGTTGGGCGCCGGCGATTCCAGGCAGTGGATCGACTCGCCCTTGGAACTGACGATGCCGCTGCCGTAGATGCGCAGCCCGTCGGGCTGGCGGATCAGGCCGAACTCCACCGTGTACCAGTACAGCCGCGTCAGGTTCACCAGCGCCTCGGGGCCGATCGCGTGCGCCTTGACGCCGCCGCGGCCGTAGGCGGCCATGTAGTCGGCGAACACCGGGTTCATCAGCAGCGGCACGTGCCCGAACAGGTCGTGGAACAGGTCGGGCTCGCTCAGGTAGTCGAGCTGGTCGCGCTTGCGGATCCACCATGTCACCGGGAAGCGGCGGTTGGCCAGGTGCTCGAAGAACACCAGTTCCGGCAACAGGCCCTCGACGCCGATCAGTTCCCAGCCGGTGGCCTTGCGCAGCATGCGGTTGAGATCGTCGAACTTCGGGATGCGGTCGGGCGTCATGCCCATCGCTGCCTGCGTGCGCAGGAATTCGTCGCTCGCCCGGCCGACCAGGATCTCGCGCTGACGTTCGAACAGCGTTTCCCAGACCCCGTGGTCGTCGGCGTTGTACGCCGCCCACGGTTGTTCGACCACGCCGGTGGCGTAGACCGGGACGACGCCCTTGTCGGTGACCTGCGATTCGACGCGGCGCGGTTCGTTCATGGCAGGACTCCGGGAGATGGGCGCATTTTAGCGTCCGGGGGACGCAATGGGCTTGCGTTGTTGCGCCAAATACCGCTTCTGGCGCAATGTTATTGCTGAATATCGTGGAGAGTGCCGTGAACCCGCCCCGCCTCGACCGAACCGACCTGGCGATCCTGTCGATCCTCCAGCGCGACGGCCGCATCCCGAACGCCGAGCTGGCCGAGCGGGTCAGCCTGTCGGCGTCCGCCTGCCTGCGCCGGGTGCAGCGCCTGGAAGCCGAAGGGGTGCTGGCCGGCTACGCGGCGGTGCTCGACCCGCCGCGGGTCGGGCTTGGCCTGCAGGCGTTCGTGCGCGTGCAGCTGGCGCGCCACGACAGCGCCTCGATCGCGGAATTCACCGCCCACGTCAACGGCTGGGACGAGGTCGTCGCCTGCCACGCGCTGACCGGCGACATGGACTACCTGCTGCACGTGGCCGTGCAGGACCTGGAGCATTTCTCGCGCTTCCTGCTCGACCACCTGCTCAACGCCAGCGGCGTCGCCGACGTCAATTCGAGCTTCGTGCTGCGCACCGTGAAACAGGCGCGGGCGTTGCCGCTCGCGCACCTGGCCGGCTGACGCGCCGGCGTCAGGGGTCGGCCTGGCCGCCGAACGTGCGGCCGAAGAAATCACCGTCCTTCCAGCGCGGCCGGGCATCGGCATCGCCGACGCGGCGACCGATCGCGGCGTTGAGGCGCGCCAGCCTCGCGGCGCCCGGATAGTGGATCGGCAGGTCGGTCTGGTCGCTGGGCTGGTGGTAGTGGCCGGCGAGGAAATCGGCGAGCAGCGCCGCCGCGTCGACGTCGGCGGCCTTGGCCTTGATGCCCGCATCCAGGTACACCGCCGGGATGCCCTGGCGCACGAACGCGTACTGGTCCGAGCGCACGAACACCACCTCCTCCGGATGCGGGTCCGGCGACAACGTCAGCCCGAGCGACTGTGCCGCCGCCTGCACGTCGGCCTCCAGCGTGCTGTGCTCGATGCCGATCGGCACGACGTCGGTGACCTCGGCCAGCAGCACAGGCATGTCCATGTTGATGTTGGCGACCAGCGATTCGCGCGGCACGGTCGGGAACTGCGCGAAATACTCCGCGCCCAGCAGACCGCGCTCTTCCGCGGTCACCGCCACGAACAGCAGCGAGCGGCGCGGCGCGGTGGCGTCGGCGGCCAGTTCGGTGGCGGCCTCGAGCATCACGCCGATGCCCAGTGCGTTGTCGAGCGCACCGTTGTAGATGCGGTCGCCGCGCACTTCCGCGCCCAGGCCGATGTGGTCCAGGTGCGCGCTGTAGGCGATGTGTTCGGCGGCCAGCGCCGCATCCGAGCCCGGCAGGCGGCCGACGACGTTGCGGCTGTCGACGCGTTCCAGCGTCGTCGCGCCCGCCAGCGTGACGCGGCCCGGCAGGTCGAACGACTGCAGCGTGCCGGCCTCGCGGCGGGCGAAGATCTCGTCGGCCGGCATCGGCGCACCGGCGAGCAGTCGGCGCGCGGCGGCCACGCTCAGGCTGGCGCCCGCCTTCAGTTCCGGCCATGCGTCCACCGGCTTGCCCTGCGAGTCCACCAGCCGCATGCCGGGCATTTCCCAGTTGCGGGCGCCGCGTGCCCACGGCGATTTCGCGTCGTCGACCGGGTTGGACAGGGCGATCGCGCCGACCGCGCCGCGCGCCACCAGCTGCGTCATCTTCTCCCGGCCCGACGCATGGAAGGCGCGCGCGGTATTGGCGAACGCCGCCGGCGCGCCCGACAGGTACACGGCCACCTTGCCGCGCACGTCGACGCCGGCGAAATCGTCGCGGCCCAGTTCCGGCGCATGCACGGCCTGGCCGACGAACACCATCGGCGCGCTCAGCACATGGCTCGCCGCATTGAAGTTGATGCCCGGCAGGAATTCCTCCTCGAACGCGAACACGAGCTCGCCGTCGTCGCGCTGCACGGTGAACACGGCGCCCTCGCGCCGGCGCCGGCCTTCGAGCAGCGGCACGGCCTGGAAATAGCCGCCGTCGTCGCCGGCCGGTTCCAGGCCGATCGCGCGGTAGCGGTTGGCGACGTACAGCGCCGCCAGGTCGTAGCCGCGGGTGCCGGCGGCGCGGCCTTCCAGCAGGTCGTCGGCCAGGAAGCGCACGTCCGCCTCGATGCGCCGGGCGCCGCGCTCGTCGCCGGCATCCGCGCCGGCGGGGGCGGCGGCCGGGGTCGCGTCCGCCGTGGTCGCGGGCGGTGCCGCCGGTTCCGGTGCGGCGCTGCAGGCGGCCAGCAGGCACAGCGCGAGCGGGGCGAACGAAGCTTTCATGGGCGGGTTCCGGCGGCGGCGAGGACGCCAGACCCTACCATCGCTTCGACCGTGGAATGATGAGGCGTCCCCCGACGGAGCCCTCCATGGCCGGCACCGGCTCGATCGTTTCGCCCTCGCGGCCCGAGGGCCTGGTCCTGGTCGCCCTCGTGGTCGCGGCGCTGGTCTGGTCGGGCATCGCCCCGGTCGACCGGCTGACGTGGATCCTGGAGGTGGTCTGGGTGATCGCCGGCCTCCCGCTGGTGCTGGCCCTGCGCGGACGCTTCCCGTTGACGCGGCTGCTGGCGTGGCTGCTGGCGATCCACGCGCTGATCCTGATCTACGGCGGCGCGTACACCTACGCCGAGACGCCCCTCGGCGACTGGGCGCAGCAGGCGTTCGACCTGGAACGCAACCACTACGACCGCTTCGGGCATTTCGTGCAGGGGTTCGTGCCGGCGATCCTCGCCCGCGAACTGCTGCTGCGCCGGACGCCGCTGGTGCGCGGCGGCTGGCTGTTCTACCTGGTGCTGGCGGCGGCGCTGAGCTTCAGCGCGTTCTTCGAGTTCATCGAATGGTGGGCGGCGCTGATCGGCGGGGGCGCCGCCGACGCGTACCTGGCCACGCAGGGCGACGTCTGGGACACGCAATGGGACATGTTCCTGGCGCTGGTCGGGGCGACGCTGGCGCAGCTGCTGCTGGCGCGCGTGCATGATCGCCAGCTCGGACGGGCTCATTCGGGGTAGCCGGCGCCGCCCTCCCAGCCGCTCATGCCATCGGAGATCACCAGGTTGCGGCCGGCGTTCTTGGCCGCGTACATCGCCCGGTCGGCGCGCACCAGCAGCTGCGAGAAATGCCGGTCCGCCGGCGCCAGCACCGCCGCGCCGACCGACAGCGTGACCTGCCGTTCCGCACCGTCCACCGGCAGCGGCCGTGCCGAAAAGCTTTCGCGGATGCGTTCGCCCGCGACGATCGACGCGGCGCTGTCGGTGTTGGGCATCAGCACGATGAATTCCTCGCCGCCCATCCGCCCGAGCATGTCCTCGCTGCGCAGCATCGACCGGATGCGCGCCACCGCGGCCGTCAGCGCCTCGTCGCCGGCGGCGTGGCCGAGCTCGTCGTTGATGCGCTTGAAGTGGTCGATGTCGATCACCAGCACCGCCAGCGGCATGCCGTGCCGGCGCGCGGCGGCGATCGCCCGCGAGCCCAGTTCCTCGATCGCGCGGCGGTTGTAGCACTCGGTCAGGAAATCCACCCGGGCGGCGTACTGCAGGTCGCGCTGGCTGCGTTCGGTGCACATCAGCAGGAAGCCGAAACTCGCCAGCACCGGTAGCACGCTGCCGACCGCGTAGCTCAGCACCTGCACCGCGTTCAGCGAGAAATCTCCGGTCAACTGGGCCGGAGCCAGGAACATCGTGATCGCCCGGTCCAGCAGGATCGCCGCCGCGAGCAGCAGCATCGCGCCCAGGATGTGCCGGGCCAGCCCGCGCGAGCGCGGCGACGCGTAGAGGTTCCAGAACACCCCGCCCAGCAGCGCCAGCAACGGCACGATCGCGCCCAGGCGCGCCGGCGCGCTGTCGGGCACCTGCGCCAGCACCGCCGACGCCAGCGCCACCGCCGCGACGAGCAGCCCGAGGCGTGCGCGGCGCCGGGGCAGGCCGTGGAAACACTCGATGGCGAAGGCGTAGGCCGCCAGGCTGGCGGCGATCAGCGTGTTGGCGGCGACCACACCCACGGCCGTCGGCAGCGATGCGCGGGCGGCGAGCAGCACGAAGCTGGCCGGCAGCAGCAGCGTGCCGGCGACCCACCAGCCCATGCTCGCCCGGTACGACGTCGGGAAACCGCGCGCGACGATCAGCAGCAGGCCGCCGATGATCGTCGTCAGCAGCGCGCCGACCAACAGCGCCGAACGGATGTCGAACGACCAGGGCATCGGGATCGTCGCTCCCTTGCGACGCGTGCCACCACCGGACGCACAGCGTTTCACCGGCGCCGGCGACATGCAAGCCGCGCCTGGCGGCGACGCGATCGCGATCACGGCGTGTGCCGCGCCGCCGACCCGGCTTCACTCCGGCGGCGGTTCGACCGGGGTCCGGGGCCGGAACGGCAGCACCACGCCGGTGGTCTCCGGCGGGCGCCGCCACAGCACGGGGACGTCCTCGGGGCCGGGCGGCTCCAGTTCGGGGTCCGGGCCGGCCAGGGCGGCGGCCTCTTCCTCCTCTTCCCAGCTGTAGCGACGCCGCGGTGGTTCCGGGTCGGCCCGCTGCCAGACGAACGCCGCCAGGATGCCGGCGATCGCACCGCTGAGGTGGTATTCCCACGACACGCCCGCCTCGCGCGGCAGCACCGTCAGCAGCATGCCGCCGTAGAAGAAGAAGGCGATCAGCGCCGCGGCGATCGCCGCCCGGTCGCGCCGCAGCAGGCCCAGGAACAGCAGCAGGAACAGCAGGCCGTGGGTGACGCCGCTGGCGCCCACGTGCAGCGACGGCCGCCCGATCACCCAGGTGCCCAGCCCCGCCAGCAGCCAGATCAGCGGCAGGGCCCGCAGGCTGGCGCGCGGATACACGGTGCCCACCAGCGGTCCCAGGATCAGCAGCGACACGCTGTTGGCCAGCCAGTGCCCGGCCGAGCCGTGCAGCAGCGGCGCCGTCAGCACGCCGACCAGGCCCGGCCACGACTGCGGCACCAGCGCGAACGCGCGGGTATCGCCCAGCCACGGCCCGGCGTGGAAGATCGCCCCGAGCAGCACCACGAAGGCCATCGAGGCCAGCAGCGCACGGCGGAACCGGTCGCGTACCGCGTCGGCGTGTCGGCGGGTCTGTTCGTCCATCGGTTCATCATGGGGCCACGCCCGGCGACCGCAACCGCCGGATTCCGCAACGCCGTTTTCCACGTCCGCTGGCGTCCTGCGGGGGGCGACACACACGCGCCGCGGTGCGACGGGTACGCTGGGGGGCAAGCGCGGGGGGGTGCGATGGAACTCGATGTGCGATCCATGATGGCGGTCGGGCTGCTGACCGGGACGCTGACCGCCGCCCTGTTCGTGCAGGTCGCGCGCGGACTGCCGAGCGGGGAATCGCACCACCTGCGGATCTGGGCGTTGGCGCTGGCGCTGCAGCCGCTGGCGTGGGCGGCGCTGGCGATGCGCGGGTACTGGCCGCCGCTGTGGTCGATCGGCGTCGGAACATTCCTGATGCTGGCCAGCTACGCCGAGATGACCCGCGCCGTCCGTGGATTCCAGGGCATGGCCGAGCGCCGCGGGCTGCTGTGGACGCTGGTGCTGGGTGCGTTCGCGGCGTCGCTGCTGCTGGACGATTCGTGGCCGAATTCGAGCATCCGGGTGGTCGTCAATTCGGGTGCCGGGCTGCTCCTGCTGTCCGCCATGGCCTGGGCCTTCTGGCGCGGGCGCGGCGCCGGCGGTGGGCATGCGGCCGGCGGCGCCGCGGTGTTCGCGCTGCTGGGCGTCGCCGCGATGGCGTGGCGGATCGTCGACCATCTGCGGAACGCCCGCCCGTCGGGCGACCTGCTGGCGGCGGGTGCCAGCGACAGCCTCGCGTTCCTTTACCTGCTGGCCGGCACGATCTTCCTCAGCCTCGGCTTCGTGCTGATGCACGCCGAACGTGCCTATGCGGCGCTGCGCAGGATCGCGTCGGTCGACGCGCTCACCGGCGTGCTCGCCCGCGGCGCGATGGAGGAGCGCGGGCGCGAGCTGGTCGAACGCGCGGCGCGTGGCCAGCGCCCGATGGCGGCGCTGTTGCTGGACCTGGACCGCTTCAAGGACGTCAACGACCGCCTGGGTCACGAGGCCGGCGACCGCATGCTGCGGCACCTGGCCGAGCAGGCCCGCCTGGTGCTGCGCGGAGAAGACCTGCTGTGCCGGCTCGGTGGCGACGAATTCGTCGCGCTGCTGCCCAACACCGACCTCGTCGGCGCCCGCATCGTCGCCGAACGCCTGCGCGAGGCCCTGTCGGCACAGGAACTGGTGATCCGTGGCCAGCCGATTCCGATCCCGCTGTCGATCGGGGTGGCGGCGTCCCTCGGGGCGTCCGACGACCTCGAATCGCTGATCCGCCGTGCCGACCAGGCGATGTACGACGCCAAGCGCGCCGGCGGCGACCGTATCGCCGCCTCCGCGTCCTGAGCCGGCTCAGGTCCGGGACGGGTCGGGCCGCGGCGCCGCCGCCACCGGGGGCGGGAAGCGCAGGCTCAGCAGCATCGCCGTCGCCAGGATCAGTCCGACGGTGCCCAGCGACAGCCACACCGGGATCTTCACCAGGTCGATCAGCAGCATCTTGGTGCCGATGAACACCAGCACCGTCGCCAGCCCGTAGACCAGCAGGTGGAAACGATCGGCCAGGTCGGCCAGCAGGAAATACAGCGCCCGCAGCCCCAGCACCGCGAACACGTTCGAGGTCAGCACCACGAACGGGTCGGTGGTGATCGCGAAGATCGCCGGGATCGAGTCGACCGCGAAGATCACGTCGGTCACCGCGATCATCACCAGCACGACGAACAGCGGCGTGTACCTGCGCCGCGCGCCTTCGCCGATCCAGAGCGCCTCGCCGCGGTAGCGGCGGATCAGCGGCAGGTGCGCGGTCATCCAGCGCAGTACCGGATTGCGGTCCATGTCCGGCTGCTCGCCGGCGCTGCGGAACATCTTGATGCCGGTCAGCAGCAGGAACGCCCCGAACACGTACAGCACCCAGTGGAAGCGGGCGATCAGCGCGGCGCCGACGAAGATCAGCACCGCCCGCAGCACGATCGCGCCGAGCACGCCGAGCACCAGCACGCGCTGCTGGGATTTCTCCGGAACACCGAAATAGGTGAACAGCATCAGGAACACGAAGATGTTGTCGACCGCCAGCGCCTTCTCGACCAAGTAGCCGGTGAGGAACTCGAGCGAGATGCGCGTGGCGTCGGCGGGCATGCGCTCCGACAGGTACCACCAGAGGCCGAGGTTGAAGGCCATCGCCAGCCCGATCCAGGCCAGCGACCACATCAGCGCCTCGCGGCTGGAAACCTTGTGCGGGCCGTTGCTGCGCATCACCAGCAGGTCGACGGCGAGCGCGGCGATCACGAAGACCGTGAAGACGGTCCACATCAGGGGGGTGGCGATGGTTTCCAAGGGGCTCTCCGGTCGTGGCCTTTCGACCGCGAGCGGACGCGACGTTCCGGGATGGAACGACCTTCGCCGCACGCGGGCGAAGGTCTCGCTCACAGGCCCGGTGGGACCTGTCTGCCGGACCGGGGCCTGGTGGACGTGGTGTCCGGACCCGTGATGACGACCTCGGCAGCGGGAGCTACTCCCCTTCTGTGGGGCGAGAGTCTCCCATGTTTCCTGAACCCGGTGTCAAGCCGGCGGACGGCCCGGGCCGGTATCATTCACCGATGAATACGACCGCCCTGCCCGTGATCCAGCTCAAGATCGAGCGCCGCTCCAACCATCCGTGGATCTTCCAGAAGATGGTGGAGAAGCCGGTCGCCAAGCCCAAGCCGGGCACGATCGTCGACATCGTCGACAACACCGGCGCCTGGGTCGGGCGCGGGTTCTACAACGGCCACTCGCGCATCTCGCTGCGGGTGCTGACCGAGGACGCCGACGAGGCGGTCGACGAGGCCTTCTTCGCCCGCCGGATCAAGGCCGCGGTGGCGCTGCGCCGCGACCTGCTCCGGCTCGACGAGACCACCGACGCCTGGCGCGTCGTGCATTCGGAAGGCGACGGCCTGTCGGGCCTGGTCGTGGACCGGTACGGCGACCTGATCGTCGTCGAGTTCTTCTCCGCGGGTGCCTTCCGCCACCGCGAATGGATCTACGCGGCACTGCGCGAACAGTTTCCCGGCTGCCGCTTCTACAGCTTCGCCGAGGAACACGTGCAGAAGCAGGAAAGCTTCGACTTCCGCGCGCCGCCGGCGCCCGAGCCGAGCGTGATCACCGAGCACGGCCTGAAGTTCCGCGCCAGCCCCGGCAGCGGCCACAAAACCGGCTTCTTCGCCGACCAGCGCGACAACCGCGAGTTTCTGACCCGCTTCACCCAGGGCAAGACGGTGCTCGACATCTGCTGCAATTCCGGCGGTTTCGCGATCTACGCCAAGGCGCGCGGCGGCGCCACCGAGGTGACCGGCATCGACCTGGACGAGGAGATCCTGGCGATCGCCGAGCAGAACGCCCGCCTGAACCACGCCAAGGTCCGGTTCGTGCAGGCCGACCTGTTCCCGTTCCTGCGCGACGCGCACGCGCGCGGCGAGCAGTGGGACGTGGTGGTGCTCGACCCGGCCAAGCTCACCCGCGACCGCGAGCAGGTGATCCCGGCGCTGAAGAAGTACAACGACATGAACAAGCTGGCGATGCAGGTCGTCAAGCCGGGCGGCATCCTGCTGACCTGTTCGTGCACCGGGCTGGTCGGCGAGGAGGAATTCCTCGACATGATCCGCCGCGCCGCGTTCTATTCGGGCCGCACCGTGCAGGTGCTGAAGGTGGCCGGCGCCGGCGGCGACCATCCGTTCATGGCGCACGTGAAGGAAAGCCGGTACCTGAAGGCCGTGTTCTGCCGGGTCGAGTGAGCCGATGGACGCCTCCACGGTGACGCCGGCGCGCCGCGCCGCCCTCGCCTTCATCTTCGTCACCGTCCTGGTGGACGTGCTGGCGTTCGGGCTGATCATCCCGGTGCTGCCGCACCTGCTCAAGCGCATCACCGGCGGCGAGATCGCCGACGCCACCGTCTGGCACGGATTGTTCGCGACCGGCTTCATGGCGATGCAGTTCGTCGCGTCGCCGATCCAGGGCGCGCTGTCGGACCGCTTCGGCCGCCGCCCGATCATCCTGGTGTCCAACGCCGGCCTGGCGATCGACTTCCTGATCATGGCGATGGCCGAGACGCTGCCGCTGCTGTTCATCGCCCGCCTGCTGTCGGGTGCCACGTCGGCCAGCTTCAGCACCGCCAACGCCTACATCGCCGACGTCACCGCGCCGGAAAACCGCGCCGCGGCGTTCGGGCGGCTGGGCATGGCGTTCGGGCTGGGCTTCACGGTCGCGCCGGTGATGGGCGCCTGGCTCGGCGCGGTCGACCTGCACCTGCCGTTCTGGGTGGCCGCCGGCCTGTGCGCGGCGAACTTCTGCTACGGCTGGTTCGTGCTGCCCGAATCGCTGCCGCCGGAGCGGCGTTCGCCGGCGTTCGACTGGAGCCGCGCCAACCCGCTGGGGTCGCTGAAGCTGCTGCGCGGCCATCCGGAACTCTTCGGCCTGGCCGGCGTGAGCTTCCTGATGGCGCTGGCGCACCTGGTGTACCCGACCACGTTCGTGCTCTACGCCGACTACCGGTTCGGCTGGGGCCTGGAGATGGTCGGCTGGACGCTGCTGATCGTCGGCGTGCTGACCGTGATCGTGCAGGGCGGGCTGATCGGCCGCATCTCGCGCCGCTTCGGCGACCGCCGCACGCTGCTGCTGGGCGCGGCGGCCGGTTTCGTCGGCTTCGCGATGTACGCGCTGGCGCCGACCGGGTACTGGTTCTGGGCGGCGATGCCGGTCGCGGCGCTGTGGGCGATCGCCAATCCGGCCGCGCAGGCCCTGATGACCCGCCGCGTGTCGCCGCAGGAACAGGGCCGCCTGCAGGGTGCGATCGGCAGCCTGAACTCGATCGCCGGCATTCTCGGCCCGACGCTGTTCACGCAGACGCTGGCGATGGTCGCCGCCCGCGAGCTGCAGGGGCCGCTGGCCGGCGCCAGTTTCTGGCTCGCGGGGCTCGCTGTCGGCATCGCCGGCCTGCTCGCCTGGCGGGTCACGCGCACGCCGTGAGCGGCTGCGTGCGCGCCGCGCGCTGCCCACGGCGCCGTCGCGAACCCCCCTGCTAGACTGCCCGCGTCCACCGGGAGAACCCCATGAGCGAGGAAGATTCGACGCCCGGCGTGAGCCGCGAACAGGCCGAGGAGGCCGTGCGCGTGCTGCTGCGCTGGGCCGGCGAGGACCCCACCCGCGAAGGCCTGCTCGACACGCCCAAGCGCGTGGCCAAGGCCTACGGCGACTGGTTCAGCGGCTACCAGATCGACCCGCGCGACTACCTGGCGCGCACGTTCGAGGAAGTCGCCGGCTACGACGAACTGATCGTGCTGCGCGACATCGAGTTCGAATCCCACTGCGAACACCACATGGCGCCGATCATCGGCAAGGTGCACATCGGCTACCTGCCCGACGGCAAGGTGGTCGGCATCAGCAAGCTCGCCCGCGTGGTCGAGGCGTACGCGCGCCGTTTCCAGGTGCAGGAGAAGATGACGGCGCAGATCGCCCGCTGCATCCAGGACGTGCTGCAGCCGCTGGGCGTCGGCGTGGTGGTGGAGGGAGCGCACGAATGCATGACCACGCGCGGCATCCACAAGCGCGGCGTCAGCATGATCACCTCGAAGATGCTCGGGTCGTTCCGCGAGGACGCCCGCACCCGCGCCGAGTTCCTGCGCTTCATCGACGTCGGCCCCGGCCGGTGAACGCCTCCGGCCACGCGGGTTGGAGCGCCGCGCACGCCGGCCTATGATCGCCGCATGAGCACCCCCCGCGCCCGGCTGCTGGCCTTGCGAAGCCTGATCGAGGCGACGCCGCCGTTCCCGGAGCGGGCGGTCTGGCTGGACCGGCTGGACGCGGTGCTGGAACTGCTGCCGCCCGGTGTCGCCACCCCGGCGGTGGCTGCCGTCAACGCCGAACTCGAGCGCATGCGCCAGGACGTCGAGGACGCCGAACACGCCCGCGACGCCGCCAACCTGCAGCGCATGAAGGTCGCCGGCCAGCTCAACACGCTGCACAAGAGCCTGGCCGCCGCCGCGCCCCAGGTCAGCTCCGGCAAGGACGCGCAGAGCGACGCCCTGCGCCGCATCGAATGGCTGGTGCAGCACGAGTCCGCCGGCACCGGCACCGCCGCCGCGGTGAAGGCCGCCGAGATGGAGGCACCGATGCCGTCGCGCGCGGTGCTCGAGGCCGTCGTCGCCGGCCAGCGAAAATTCACCAAGCCGCAACTCGAATTCAGCATCGCCGAGGCGATGGTGCTCACCGGCTGGGCGAAGACGCCGCTGGAGCTGATGGAAAACGGCGAGCCCTGGCTCGCGACCCTGATCCTGCAGAACCACGCCGACGCCTGAGCGTTAGCCGGCGTCGTCGGCCCCGAGCAGCGCCGCCAGTTCCTGCTCGGCTTCGCGCAACGAGCGGCCGGCGGCATCGCAGGCGAACCGGTCCCGGAACCGGTGGGTCAGCCAGCCCACGCCCGCGGCCAACGCCACGCCCACCGCCAGGTTCGCCAGCACGACGCCCGGGCGGATGATCCAGAGGTCGAGCCCACCGGCCGCGGCCATCGCGAACACGAAAGGCACCCAGGCCACGAAGCCCGCCACCAGCAGCCAGCGCTCGCAGCGCACGCGCAACCACGCCAGCTGCAGCAGGCGTTTCTGCACCGTGAGTACCGGCTGCCGGTAGTCGATGCGCCACACGGTCATCAGCTGGGTCACCGCGGCGATCAGCAGTGCCAGCCCGTACAGATGGATCGCGATGCCGTACACCGCCAGGTGCGGCTGGCCGAGGCGCCCCACCCAGTACGGACCCGCGACCAGCACGATGGCCACGCCGACCGCCAGCTGCGCCAGTTGGCCGATCGTCAGCAGCCGCAGCCGCGAGCGCACCGAGTCGAACGTGCGGTGCACGCGCTGCTGTCGCGCATGCCGTTCCAGCCCCGCCAGGCGCTGGTCGAGGCCCTGCCAGGCACGTTCGAGTTCATTCATTTCCATGGGGTTCTCCGGGAAGGCGATCGTGGGCGGCGGCGCCTCGGCGCAGCTGCTGGCGGATCCGGTTGAGGCGGGTGGCGACATTGCCTTCGGCGAGGCCGAGCACCTGGCCGCTTTCGCGATGGCTGCAGCCCTCGAGATGCAGCAGCAGCAGCGCGCGATCGAGCGGCCCGAGCGCGTGCATCGCCTTCCGCACCAGTTCGAGGCGCTGCCGCGTTTCGGCGTCGACGTCGGCCGCTCCCACCAGCGCGTCGTGCCCTTCGTCGAGCGGGTCGTGCCGGGGCCGCAGGTGCTCGCGCCGGCGCCGCGAGATCGCCACGTTCAGCGCGACCCGGTACAGCCAGGTGGAAAAGGGGCGGTCGCGTTCGTAGGTCGGCCATGCCCGCCAGAGCTGCAGCGAGATGTCCTGCAACAGGTCGGCGCGGTCGTGGACATCGCGCGCGTAACTCGCCGCGACCTTCAGCAGGATGCCGCGGTGGGCGGCGATCCGGCTCTCGAACTCGGCGGCATCTGCGGCGCTGGCGCGTGAGGGCATGGCGGTGTCTGTGGAAGTCATGCCCGGGTGATTCGCCGGGGCGTGGAAAACATCACAGCACGAACCCCGTCCGCGCACTTTTCCGCCCATTGCCTCCTGCTCCGCGCCGGCGCCACGCCCGCGAAAACGATTAACTCCCGGGTCTTTTCGCCCGTCAGCGCGGCTCACCCGGACGGCGGCAATGACTGCATTAGAGTCCATCGCCCTCGCCGCGCGGGGGTGTTCCCGCGGCGATGCGTCGGCGCCGCGGGGCTTCCGGACGACGCGAACCTCGGAGAGCCCCGCATGACCTGTTCCACCCTCTTCACCCGCGTCCGCTCGCTGGCCGTGGCCGCCCTGCTGCTCGCCGCGCCCGCGGCCTTCGCACAGTCCTCGCTGGTGTTCACCGGCGACGCCGGCGACTACATCAGCCAGGGCCAGACGTGGAGCTACACCGACGGCGTGCAGGCCACCGCCAGTTCCGACCTGCGGACCGTGTCGGTCAGCGTCTGGACGGACACGTGGTGGAACCTGGAGTTCCAGGCGCCCGCCGGTACCCAGCTCGTTCCGGGCATCTACGAAGGCGCGACCCGCTACCCGTTCAACGACGACAACACGCCGGGCCTGAGCCTGTCGGGCGATGGTCGCGGCTGCAATACGCTGACGGGCCGCTTCGAGGTGCACGAAGCGGAATACGGCCCGTACGGCTACCTGGTGCGGTTCCACGCCAGCTTCGAGCAGCATTGCGAAGGCGGCCAGACCGCGGCGTGGGGCGAAGTCTCGATCAGCAACCCGCCGCCGCCGGAAGCGCTGACGATGACGGTGCAGTTCGACACCAAGCTGCCGGTGCAGCGCCGGACCGGACGCGTCACCGTGTCGGGCACGGTCACCTGCTCGGCGCAGACCAACGCGACGATCAACGGTGCGCTCGTGCAGCGCGTCAACCGCAACACGCTCGCGCAGGCCAGCTTCGGCACGACCGCCGCCTGCGGCCCGACGCCGACGCGCTTCAGCACGGTCGCCACGCCTTACGGCACGCCGTTCGGTTCGGGCCAGGCCCAGCTCGACGCGACGGTCCAGGCGTACGACCCGAACTACGGCGGCAACGCCACCGAGACCGTCAGCACGGTCGTCAACCTGAGCGGAACCAAGTAACAAGCCCGCGGCATGATGGCGCCCCGCGATGTCGCGGGGCGCCATTCCTCAATCGTCATGATCCCGCCCTGGCGGCGCCACGCCGGCCGGGCGCCGGGGCATGACTTTCGGCCCCTTGATTGCTGGCCTTCCATGTTCTACAACTGTCGTACGACACCTGTAGAAGATGCCCGATGGCCAGCGAAACCGACGACACCGGCGACATCGCCCTGAGCGAGCTGCAGCTGGACCTGATGCGCGTGCTCTGGCGCGGCGAGGCCAGCGTCGCCGACGTCGCCGCGGAGATGGCGCGCCGGCGCGGGCTCGCCCACACCACGGTGGCGACGCTGCTGACCCGGCTTGGCCGCCGCGGCCTCGTCGAGGCGCGCCGGGATGGGCGCCAGCTCGTGTACCGCGCCCTGGTGGACGAATCGCAGGTCCGACGCAGCATGGTCGGCGGCCTGATCCAGTCGCTGTTCCGCGGCGATCCGCAGGCGCTGCTGGCCCACCTGGTCAGCGAGAACGAAGTCGAATCCGGCGACCTCGCCCGCGTCCGGGCGCTGCTGGAGAAGAAGCCGTGAGCCCGTTCGACGTGCTGGTCAGCGCGGTGCTGACGCTGGTGCTGCACGCGACCGTGCTGCTCGGCGCCGCCTGGCTGGCCGAGCGCCTCGGCGCCCTGCGGCATGCCGGCTGGGCCGAATTCGCGTGGCGCGGGGCGCTGTTCCTCGCGCTGGTATCGACATCGGTGCAGGTCGGCCGGCTGCTGACCGAGCTCGCCCGCGCGCCGACGTCGCCGTCGACGCCCTCGGCGCTCGCCGGCGTCGCGCCGGCATCGAGCGCGCCACCGCGTGCCGACGTCGCCGCCTCCTCCGACGCCGTGTCATCGACGGTCGCCGACCGCGTCGTGCCGGCCACGCCGACGGCACCCGCGTCCGCTCCCGTCACCGCGTCCGCTCCGATCGCGACCGCGTCCGCGCGCACGCTGGTGCTGCCCGACATCGTCGGGTTCGCCGCGCTGGCGGCGTGGCTGCTGGCGCTCGCGATCGGCGCGCTGAGGCTCGCGATCCAGGCGCTCGCCATCGGCCGCCTCGCCCGGCGGGCAAGGCACGACGGCCGGCCGGCGCCGCCGGCCCTGCACGCCGACCTCGAACAGGCGGCGGCCGTGTTCGGCGTCGGCGTACCGTCGCTGCGCCTGCTCGATGGCCTCGCCAGCCCGCTGCTGATGCCCGGCCGTCGCCTGCTGCTGCCGGCGTGGGTGCCGGCGCTGCCGGCCGACCAGCGCCGCGCGCTGCTCGCGCATGAACTGGCGCATCTGCAGCGCGGCGATCCGGCCTGGCGCGTGCTGCAGCGGCTGGCGGCGCTGCCGCTGTGTTTCCACCCGCTGGCCTGGCATGCACTCGCCCGACTCGATGCGCTTGCCGAGGACGCCTGCGATGCCCGCGCCGCCCGCCTGGCCGGCAGCGGCCGGCCGCTGGCCGAATGTCTCGCGGCCTGCCTGACCCATTCGCACGCCCGGCGTGCTCCCGTGCTCGCCGTCGCGATGGCCGACCGTCCCGGTCCGGTCGTGCGCCGCGTCAAGAACCTCCTGGAGGATCCACCGATGTCCGACCGTCCCGCTTCCCCCGTCCTGCGCCGCGCCGCGCTGGTGCTCGGCATCACCCTGGCGATCGCGGTGCCCGGCCTGGCCGTCACCACGTATGCCGCCCATGCGTTCGGCGACAGCCTCGTCGGCCAGCTGCAGCTCGACGGCAAGGACCACTTCCGCTATCGCTCGCAGAGCGGCGACTACCGGCTGCAGATGGACATCACCGGCCAGGTCGAATTCAACGACGCCGAAACCGACGTCGTGCGGCTGGGCAAGGGCGCCCGCCTGGTGCTGGCCGAGGACAAGGACGGCGTCGAACGCGAGCTGCGCGTGTTCGGCAAGGGCGGGGTGATCCAGCGCGAATTCCGCGTCGATGGCGACATCGTGCCGTTCGCCGACGGCGGCCGCGCGTGGCTGGCGACGATGCTGCCGACGCTGATGCGCGAAACCGGCGTCGACGTCGAGGGCCGCAGCCAGCGCATCCTGGCCAGGGGCGGCACGCCGGCCCTGCTGACCGAGATCGGCCTGATCCAGTCCGACCACTCGCGGGCCCGCTACCTGGGCGAACTGTTCGCGCGCGCGCCGCTCGACGAGGCGCAGACCCGGCGCGCGCTGGCGCTGGCCACCGCGATCGAGTCGGACTTCGAGCTGCGCCAGGCGCTGCAGGCGGCCATCGCCGCGCCGTCGTTCGAGGCGACGAAGCTGCCGCTGGTGCTCGATGCCGCGGCGACGATCGGGTCGGACTTCGAGCGTGCCGAACTGCTGTCGTCGATCGCGGAAGACCATGCGATCGCCGCTGCCGCGCTACCGGCGTGGAAGAAGGCGTTCGCCGGCTTCGGCAGCGATTTCGAACGCGGCCGCGTGCTCGAGGCGCTGCTGGACCGTGGTCAGCCGACCCCGGCAACGGTGGTCCTGGCGCTCGACGGCGCGCTCGCCATCCAGAGCGATTTCGAGCTCAAGCAGGTGCTGCAGGAGGCGGCGCCGCACGCGCATGGCGATGCCGGCGCCACCGCGGCGTGGTTCCGCGCGTTCGACGGCCTGCAGTCGGATTTCGAACGCCGCGAATCGCTGAAGGCGATGCTGGAGGCCGACGCGGTCGACCTCGCGCTGGCCGATGCGGTGCTGCGCGCCGTCGGGACCATGCAGTCCGATTTCGAGGCGGGCGAGGTGCTCGAGGCGCTGGCCGCACGCATGCCGGACGATGCCGGCCTGCGCGAGCGCTACCGTGCCGTCGCGCGGCGCCTCGGCGACTTCGAGCGCGGCAAGGCGGAAAAGGCGCTCGACCGCTTCGCGGCGAACTGACCGGTCCGGGGGGGCTCGCCGGGCCTTCCGGCGAGCGACCGGGATGGCGCTGGGCGTTCTCCCGCCGCTTCGTCTTCACGAAGCTGTCACGTTCCTTAACCGCTCCGGGCTGGCCGGCAGCGCCTTGCTATCGGCTTGACGCGCGTCGTGTTCCCTTGGCGGGGCGATCCATCCCCCACCCAAGGAATCGACGACCATGAACGCTCCCAAGACCCTGCTTGCTTCGGCCGTTCTGGCCGCCCTACTCACCGGCTGCATGACCACCGGTGGCCCGTACACGCAGCAGCCGCAGCGCGGGTACGACGACCCGTACACCCCGCAGGACGAGAGCCAGCCCGATCCGAACCGCACCCGCCAGGGAGCGCTGATCGGCGCCGGCATCGGTGCGGTCGCCGGCCTGCTCAGCGGCAGCGATGCCACCGAGCGTCGCCAGCGTGCGCTGGTCGGCGCCGGCGTCGGCGCCCTCGCCGGCGGCGCGATCGGCCGTTACCAGGACAACCAGGAAGCCGCGCTGCGCCGCGAGATGCAGGGCACCGGTGTCGAAGTCGTGCGCCAGGGCGACAACATCACGCTCGACATGCCGAACGCGATCACCTTCGGCTTCGACAGCTCGGCGCTGAACCCGGCGTTCCACGGCACGCTGGACCGCGTCGCCCGCACGCTGCAGGAATACGGTTCGACGATCATCGAGGTCGCCGGCCACACCGACAGCGTCGGCACCGACGACTACAACTACCGCCTGTCGGTGGAGCGTGCGCAGGCCGTCGCGAACTACCTGATGTCGCGCGGCGTGAACCGCGACCGCATCATCGTGACCGGTGCCGGCGAAACGCGTCCGGTGGCCAGCAACGACACCGAGGCCGGCCGTTCGGAGAACCGCCGCGTCGAAATCACGATCGTTCCGATCCGCGAGTAATCCCGCGTTCGCGGCATGGAATGGAAAACGCCCGGCCTTGGCCGGGCGTTTTCTTTGCGCGGTCTGCTTCCCGTCCTGATCAGGCCGCTGCGGCGACCTTCGGTGCCGGGGCGCGCCAGGCGGCGAGCAATTCGGCCTCGTGCGCCTTGGCCTTCGCCAGGTGCGCTTCCTTGACGTGGCCGTAGCCGCGGATCTGCTCGGGGATGCTGGCGATCTGCGTGGCGAGCTCGACGTTGTCGTCGTGCAGCGACTTCAGCAGCTCGTCGACGGTGTGCGCGTAGTCGGCGATCAGCTGGCGCTCCATCTTCCGCTCTTCCGTGCGGCCGAAGATGTCGAACGCGCCGCCGCGCAGGCCCTTGAGCCTGGCCAGCAGCCTGAACGCCGTGAACATCCACGGGCCGAACTCCTGCTTGATCAGGTGCCCGTCGGCATCGCGCTTGGCGAACAGCGGCGGGGCGAGATTGAAGTGGATCTTGTAGTCGCCGTCGAACTGCTTGGCGATGCGCTCGCGGAAATCGCTGGCGGTGTACAGGCGCGCGACCTCGTACTCGTCCTTGTAGGCCATCAGCTTGAAGTAGTAGCGCGCCACGGCCGCGGTCAGCGCCGTCGAACCCGGCACCTTGCGCGCCTCGGCCTGCCGCACGGTGTCGACCAGCGCGACGTAGCGGCCGGCGTAGGCACGGTCCTGGTAGTCGGTGAGGAACTTCACACGGCGCTCGATCAGCTCGTCGAGCGAACCGGACAGCTGCTCGTCGTCGAGCGCCGGCGCGATCGGCGTTGTCGCCGGCGCATCGACCAGGCCGGCGGCTTCCAGCACCGCCTGCGGGTCGATCGCCGCCAGACGGCCCCACGCGAACGCGGTCTTGTTCATCTCGATCGCGGCGCCGTTGAGTTCGATCGCCCGCACCAGCGCGTCGTAGCTCACCGGCACCAGGCCCCGCTGCCAGGCGACGCCGAGCATGAACAGGTTGGTCGCGATCGCGTCGCCCATCAGCTTCGTCGCGATCTCGGTCGCGGCCACCTGCAGCGGCTCGCGGCCGCCGAGCGCGGTGCGGATCGCCTCGACGATGCCGGCCGCCGGGAACTGCATGTCCGGCATCCGGGTGAACGGGCCCGGCATCGCCTGGTAGTCGTTGATGACGACCTCGGTGCGGTCGGCGCGGATCTTCGACAGCGCCCAGTAGTCGTTGACGACGACCATGTCGCAGCCCAGCACGAGGTCGGCCTCGCCGGCGGCGATGCGCACGGCGTGGATGTCGGCCGGCGATTTGGCGATGCGCACGTGCGTGGTCACCGCGCCGCCCTTCTGCGCCAGGCCGGTCTGGTCGAGCACGCTGGCGCCCTTGTTCTCAAGGTGCGCGGCCATGCCCAGCAGCGCGCCGATCGTCACCACGCCGGTGCCGCCGACGCCGGTGATCAGGATGTTCCACGGCTGGTCGGACAGGTCGCTGCGGAACGTCGGGGGCGGCAGGTCGGCGAGGCGCTCGAGGCCGCCCTTCGGCTTGTTCTTGCGCAGCCCGCCGCCCTTGATGGTGACGAAGCTCGGGCAGAAGCCCTTCACGCAGCTGTAGTCCTTGTTGCAGTTGCTCTGGTCGATCTCGCGCTTGCGGCCGAACTCGGTTTCCTTCGGCAGCACCGACACGCAGTTAGACTTCACACCGCAGTCGCCGCAGCCCTCGCAGACCAGCGAATTGATCGCGATGCGCTTCTTCGGGTCCACCGCCTTGCCGCGCTTGCGGCGGCGGCGCTTCTCGGCGGCGCAGGTCTGGTCGAAGATCAGCACCGTCGTGCCCTCGATCTCGCGCAGGCGCTTCTGCTGCGCGTCGAGCTCGTCGCGGTCGAAGAACTCGACGCCGGACGGGAAGATCGACTTGTCGGACCACTTCTCGATGTCGTCCGACAGCACGACGATCGTCTTCACACCCTCGGCGCGCACCTGGTGGGCGATGTCGGGCACCGTCAGCGTGCCGTCCACCGGCTGGCCGCCGGTCATCGCGACCGCGTCGTTGTAGAGGATCTTGTAGGTGATGTTGACCTTGGCCGCGATCGACTGCCGGATCGCCAGCGAGCCGGAATGGAAGTAGGTGCCGTCGCCGAGGTTCTGGAACACGTGCTTCTCGTCGGTGAACGGCGCCTGGCCCGACCACGTCACGCCTTCGCCGCCCATGTGCGTGAAGGTGTCGGTCTTGCGGTCCATCCACGTGACCATGTAGTGGCAGCCGATGCCGCCGAGCGCGCGCGACCCCTCGGGCACGACCGTCGACGAGTTGTGCGGGCAGCCCGAGCAGTAGTGCGGCACGCGCGGGAAATTGGCGCGCGGCTGGGCGAGCTCGTGTTCCTTCTCGTGCATCCACTGCAGCACGCCGCGGATCTGCTCGGAATCATGGAAGCGCTGGATGCGGCGGCCGATCACGCCGGCGATCGTCGCCGGGGTCAGCTCGTTGGTGCTGGGCAGCACCCAGTTGTCCTGCTCGTCGTACTTGCCGACGATGCTCGGGCGGTGCTCCCAGTTGTACATGTATTCCTTCATCTGCCGCTCGATGAAGCTGCGCTTCTCCTCGACGACGATGATGTCCTGCAGGCCGTGCGCGAACTCGCGGATGCCCACCGGCTCCAGCGGCCAGGTCATGCCGACCTTGTAGACGCGGATGCCGATTTCTTCGGCGATCTTCCGGTCGATGCCCAGGTATTCCAGCGCCTGCAGCACGTCCAGGTAGCTCTTGCCGGTGGTGACGATGCCCAGCCGCGCGTTCGGCGAATCGAACACCGTCTTGTCGATGTGGTTGATGCGCGCGAACGCCTGCGCGGCCTTCACCGCGTACTGGTGCAGGCGCATCTCCTGGTTCAGCGGCGGGTCGGGCCAGCGGATGTTGAGGCCGCCGTCGGGCAGCTCGAAATCGCCCGGCAGCAGGATGTCGAGCTGGTGCGGGTTCACGTTCACCGACGCGGAGGATTCCACCGTCTCGGCGATCGTCTTGAAGCCGATCCAGCGGCCCGTGTAGCGGCTCATCGCCCAGCCGAGCAGGCCCATGTCCAGGATGTCCTGCACGCCGGCCGGGTTCAGCACCGGCATCATCGCGCTCTCGAACTCGCCCTCGGAGCCGTGCGGCAGCGTCGACGAGCGGCAGGCATGGTCGTCGGCGGCCAGCGCCAGCACGCCGCCGAAGCGCGAGGTGCCGGCGGCGTTGCCGTGCTTGAACACGTCGCCGCAGCGGTCCACGCCCGGACCCTTGCCGTACCACATCGAGAACACGCCGTCGTATTTCGCGCCCGGGAACAGGTTGGTCTGCTGCGTGCCCCAGACCATCGTCGCGCCCAGGTCCTCGTTCAGGCCCGGGGTGAACTCGATGCCCGACGCCTTCAGGTGCTTCTTGGCCTTCCACAGCTCCAGGTCGAAGCCGCCCAGCGGCGAGCCGCGGTAGCCGGAAATGAAGCCGGCGGTGTTCAGCCCGGCGGCGCGGTCGCGCATCTGCTGCATCAGCGGCAGGCGCACCAGGGCCTGCACGCCGGACAGGTAGATGCGGCCTTCCTCGCGCGTGTACTTGGACTCGAGGCTGTACTCGCGGTCGATCGGAAGGGAGGTGGGCGGGGCGGGGACGGCGGACATGGCGGTTCCGGGCTGGAGCAAAGACTCGGAATTATAGCAGCGGGGCCCTTCCCGGCCGCCGCGCCGGCCGGCGCGGACAGGCGGGGAAGGCCATCACATCGGCCCGCTACCGCCGGCCGGGGCCGACAGGTACAGTCGGAACTCGTCCTGGACGACGACTTTCGGGGGAAAGGCATGAGCCTGGCGGGGATGAGCGTGCTGCTGGTCGAGGACCACGGTTTCCAGCGCCGGCTGGGCCTGCGCCTGCTGGCGGACCTGGGGCTGACCGCGCTGCACGAGGCTTCCGACGGGTTCCAGGCGCTGGACCTGCTGCGTGCCCTGCCCGAGGTGCCCGACGTGGTGCTGGTGGACCTGGACATGCCCGGCATGGACGGCGTCGAGTTCATCGGCATCGTCGCCCAGGAACGCCTGGCCCGCTCGATCGCCGTGGTCAGCGCGATGGAGCCGGCGTTGCTGCACACCGTCCAGGTGATGGCCAAGGCCTCGGGGCTGCGGGTGCTGGGCTGCGTCGAGAAGCCGCTGACGCCCGGCAAGCTGTCGTCGGTGCTGTCGCTGTACGAGCTCGACCACATCGGCGCCGGTGTCGATGCCGAGGTCGAGGTCAGCCACGAACAGGCCCGCGAGGCGCTGTTTCGCGGCGAGATCGTGCCGTTCTTCCAGCCGCAGGCCGAGTTCTCCAACGGCAAGATCGTCGGCGTCGAGGCCCTCGCGCGCTGGCGCCTGCCGGACGGGCGCATGGTGCCGCCGTCGGTGTTCGTGCCGATGATGGAGGCCAGCGGCCTGATCGACGACCTCACGTCGCTGATGCTGGTGCAGTCGTGCGCCTGGTGGAAACGCTGGAAGCAGCGCGACCTCGACCTGAAGATCTCGGTGAACGTGTCGGCGCAGAACCTGACCGGCCCGGAAGTGGCCGACCGCTACGAGGCGGTGCTGCGCGAACACGGCCTGGCGCCGGAACACGTGGTGCTGGAAATCACCGAGAGTTCGGTGATGAGCGACACCGCCCGCGGCCTGGGCATGCTGGCGCGCCTGCGCCTGAAGGGGTTCGGGCTGAGCGTCGACGATTTCGGCACCGGCTATTCGTCGCTGACGCAGCTGTCGCAGATCCCGTTCACCGAGCTGAAGGTCGACCGCGGCTTCGTCTCCGGGGCGCCGTCGCAGCCGCGCAAGCGGGCGATGATCGAGACCAGCATCGACCTGGCGCGCAAGCTCGACCTGAAGGTCGTCGCCGAAGGTGTCGAGACCGACGACGAATGGCAGTTGCTGGCCCAGCTCGGCTGCCACTTCGCCCAGGGTTACCTGATCTCCGCGGCCGTGCCGGGCGAGCAGTTGCCCGCCGCCATCCAGCGCTGGCGCCAGACCAAGCACTGAGCCCATGCCGCGTTCGGGTCGCCGCCGGTTCGGCATCCGATTGCAGCTCCTCGGGCTGTTCGGCCTGCTGCTGCTCACCGGCGCCGGCGTGCTGACGCTCGACGAGATCGAGCGCCGTCGCAACCAGCAGGCACTGACCGAGCTCAAGGACGAGTCGCTGTCCGGGCTGCGCCGCATCAAGGCGGTGTCGGACTCCTACGGCCTGGACATCGTCGACACGACGTTCCGCGTGCGCAACTACCTGATCACCTGGGAAGAGGGCGTGCTGGTGGTGGAAAACGCCCGCATGCGCATCCGCGAGCACTGGGCGGCGCTGGAACGCATGTCGCGCACGGCCGAGCAGCAGCGCCTGTTCGACCAGATCGCCTTCGAGCGCGTGCGCGCCGACACCGCCGCCGAAACGCTGCACCAGATCCTGCTGGACAAGGACATCGTCGCGCTCGGGCGCTTCGCCGACACCGCGCTGTATCCGGCGATCGATCCGGTGACCACGCGCATGAAGCACCTGAGCGACCTGGAGATGATCGAGGCCGAACAGCTCGTGCGCAGCCAGGCGGTCGCCGGCCAGCGGGCGGCGTGGTTGCGCATGGCGTTGAGCCTGCTCACCGTCGGCGTGGTGATGGTCGTGGGGCAGAAGCTGCTGCGCAACATCTACAAGGGCGTCGAGAGCCTGACGGCGCTGGCGCGGCAGATCGGCCGGCACGACTATCGCGCCGAGCCGCGCTTCCGGCCGTCCGGCGAGCTGGGCGAGGTGATGCGGGCGTTCCTCGGCATGCGCGAGGAGGTGAAGCGGTCGGAGGCCGAACTCAACCAGCAGCTCGTGGACACCGAGGCGGTGAGGGTGGCGCTGCAGGAGCGCGAGGTGTTCCAGCGCTCGCTGTTCGCGGCGGCGCGGGTGGCGATCATGTCGATCGACATGGAAGGGCGCTTCACCAGCTTCAACCCGTACGCGGAGCGGCTCACCGGCTACCGCGCCGAGGAGATGATCGGCCGTCGCAATTCCGACCGGCTGCTGCTGCTCGAGGACGTGCAGCGGGTCGCCGAGCAGCTCTCGCAGCAGGTCGGGCATCCGGTGACGGCCGATTCGTCGATGATCCCGCTGATGATCGAGCTGGGCACGCCGCCGCTGGAATGGACCTTCGTGCGCAAGGACGGCAGCCGCGTGCCGGTGCTGCTGGCGGCCTCGGCGATGCGCGACGCCGGCGGCACGACGGTCGGCTACCTCGCGGTCGGCACCGACCTCACCCTGATCAAGCAGCTCGAGCAGCGCCTGCGCAGCAGCGAGGAACAGGCGCGCGCCGCCAGCGAGGCCAAGTCGAGCTTCGTCGCGGCGATGAGCCACGAGATCCGCACGCCGATGATCGGCGTCACCGGCATGCTCGAGGTGCTCTCGCACAGCCGCCTCGACGACGAGCAGCGGCGCACGATGGCGGTGATCAAGCAGTCCGCCGACTCGCTGCTGCGCATCATCGGCGACATCCTGGATTTCTCGAAGGTCGAGGCCGGGCGGCTGGACCTGTCGCCGGTGACGGTGTCGCTGCCGCGGCTGCTGCAGTCCACGGTGGCGAACTACAGCGGCTCGGCGTCGAGCAAGGGCCTGGTGCTGACCTGCGAGATCGACGAGCGCATCGGCCCGGCGCATGTCGTCGATGCGCTGCGGCTGCGGCAGGTGCTCGGCAACTTCCTGTCCAACGCGGTGAAGTTCACCGAATCGGGCATGGTGCAGGCGGCGCTGGAATGGCAGGGGCGCGAGGGCGGTTCGGACCGGGTGTGCTTCCGCGTCACCGACACCGGCATCGGCGTCACGCCGGATCAGCAGGCGCAGCTGTTCCAGCCCTTCCAGCAGGCCGAGGGCAGCACGACGCGGCGTTTCGGCGGCACCGGCCTGGGCCTGGTGATCTCGCGCCGGCTCGCCGAGCTGATGGGCGGCGACGTGGCGATGGAAAGCACCCCCGGTGCCGGCACCACGCTGCGCATGACGCTGGTGCTGCCACGCGGCGACGAAGCCGACCTGGAACCGGAGGCGCTGCCGGATCCGAGCCAGGGATTCCTGGCCCGGCCGCTGCCGACGCACGAGGAGGCGATCCGCGAAGGCAGCCTGATCCTGGTCGTCGACGACCATCCGACCAACCGCCTGGTGATCGCCCGCCAGCTGGCGCTGGCCGGCTACGCCAGCGAATGCGCGGTCGACGGCGCGAAGGGCCTGGAGGCGTGGCGCACCGGGCGGTATTCGCTGGTGTTGTCGGACGTGCACATGCCGGAGATGGACGGTTACGAGATGGCGCGTGCGATCCGCGACGAGGAGGCCGCGAGTGGCCGCACCCGCACGCCGATCATCGCGCTGACCGCCGCGGCACTGAAGGGCGAGGCCGAACGCTGCCTGGCCTCCGGCATGGACCAGTACCTGGCCAAGCCGGTCGGCATCGCCGTGCTGGTGGCGGCGCTGCAGCACTGGCTGCCGCATACCGCGTCGAAGTCGGGCGACATGCAGCCGCCGCTGCCGTTGCCGCAGGCCGGCGGCGAACCGCTGCCGCTGGACCCGGGCGTGCTGGCCTCGCTGACCGCCGGCAACGAGGCGGAGCGGCGTGCGCTGCTCGACGACTACCTGTCCACCACCGCGGGCGACCTGCAGGAACTGGCCGCCGCACGCACCAGTGGCGACCTGCTGCGGGTCGCCCGGCAGGCGCACAAGATCAAGGGCGCCGCCCGCCTGGTCGGCGCCTGGCCGCTGGCCGACGCGGCGGCCGATGTCGAGATCGCCGCGAAGGCCTCCGACTGGGCCGAGCTGTTGCCGGCGTGTGCGGATGTCGCCAC
>JAKFCL010000225.1:0-24403 GCA_036676665.1 Arenimonas sp.
TTGACCGGCTTGAACCCGTCCAGGTCGAAGCTCAGCAGCGCGAAACCGCCGCCACCGCGGCGATGGCGCTGGATCAGCCGCGCCAGCTGCTGCATCGCCCAGCGCCGGTTCGGCAGGTTGGTCAGTTCGTCGCGGCCGGCGAGATGGCGGATGCGGCGGCGGTCGTCGAGGATCCGCGCGGTCGCCAGCGCCGCCAGCAGGCTCAGCAGCACCCGGCCGAGGAAGCCGGCGCTGATCCACCACGGCTGCCGGTACCAGCCGGCATGCGGCACGGCCGAGATCAGCCAGCTGCCGCCGGGCAGCAGCACCGGAGACCGCACGGCATCCTCGCCGCGCGCGGGCTTGCTGCCGCGGAAGGACTCGCCGCCCGGGCCGCCCGCATCCCGGCCGACGAAGCTCATGCGCAGGTCGTCCTCGAGCCGGCGGATGCCCGAGCGGCGCAGGATCAGTTCGTAGTCGAGCACGACGCTGACCGCGCCCCAGAGCCGCGGCACCTGGTCCCGGTCGACCCACAGCGGGACGCGCACCGCCAGCGCCCGGGTGCCGTCGGCCAACGCGAACGGACCGGCCAGCACCGGCCCGTCGAGCCGGATCGCGCGCAGCATCGGCTCCTTGTGCACCGGGTCGTCGAGCAGGCGCAGGCCGATCTGGCCGCGGTGGCCCTCCAGCGGATGCACGTCGCTGACGACGAAGCCGGGCGCCATCGAGAAGAACAGGATTTCCGGCTGGTCGTGCCGCAGTTCGCGCGCGACGGCCTGGAACTCCGCATCGGTGATTCCCTCCTGCTGCACGACCAGCACCGCCAGCCCGCGCGCGAGCGCGACGCTGGCGTAGATCTCGGCGGCCAGATGCGCGTGGAAATCCGACAGCTCGCGCTGCACCAGCGCCTGGCGCGCGCTGAGCAGCCGCTGCCGTTCGAGCTGGGCCGTGCTGATGCTGAAGTACAGGCCCAGCAGCAGCACCGCCAGTCCGGCCAGCAGGTGCGGACCGGGGCGCAGCCAGCCGCGTCCGTCGCCGGCGGCCGAGCGGTCCTCGCTCGTGGCGGGAGAAGGGTCGCTGTTCATCGCGCGCACTCTACACCCGGCTCCCCGGCCCCGCCGCAGTGCCGGAACGCCTGCCTTCACCGCCCCGGCGAAAGTCCGTAGGCTGGCCGCATGCCCGGGGAGCGCACCGACGAGGAACTGATGCTGGCCTACGGGGCCGGCGACGTCACCGCGTTCCAGGAGCTGTATTCGCGGCATCGCGCCCCGCTGTTCCGGCACATGGTGCGGCGGCTGCGCGACACGCCGCTGGCCGAGGAACTGTTCCAGGACGTCTGGCAGCGGGTCATCGCCGCGCGCGAGCGCTGGCGCCCCGATGCGAAGTTCTCGACCTGGCTGTACCAGGTCGCCCACAACCGGATCGCCGACCACTGGCGGGCGAAACAGCACCGCCCGGACGCGCCCGACGACGCGATGGAACTGGCCGAACGCGTGCCGGACCCGGAGACGCCCGAACGCATGCTGTCGGCGTTCGAGGAACGGCGGCGCCTGCAGCGGGCGCTGGAGGAACTGCCCGACGACCAGCGCGAGGTCGTGCTGCTGCGGCTGGAGCAGGAGCTGAGCCTGGAGGAGATCGGCGAGATCACCGGCGTCGGCCGCGAAACGGTGAAGTCGCGACTGCGCTATGCGATGGACAAGCTGCGCGCGAGGTTGCGCCCGTGAACCGCCAACCCCGTTCCGCCGGGTCGGGCGTTCACAGGGACGCCACCCCAGCCAGGAGTTCCGCCATGCGCACCACCCGCACCGTGATGATCAGCTTCCTCGCCGCCGCGATCGCCGCCGCCCTCTCCACCGGCTGCGCCACCCGCCAGGCCGATGACGTCGCCGGCCCCGACCGCGACGCCCCGGCCGTCGAGCGCGCCGGCCCGACCGTCGTCGACATCGCCGCCGACGCCGCCGCGGAAACCAGGGACGACAGCACCGAGCTCGACACCATCGAAGCCACCGGCTCGCGCCTGAAGGCGGAGGAAGGCCTGGCGCGCCAGGCGCAGCTCAGCGTCGCCCCGGCCCGTGAGATGTCCAGCCCGCCGCCTGCACCGCCGCCGCCGCCGTATCCGGCGATGGTGAAGCCGGCCTCGCAGCCCGCCCTCGTCGGCGGCGCCACCGGCGCCTTCGCGCACGCCGAGGCGCCGGCGGAACCGAACACCGAGAATTACGCCGAGTTCGAGGACGGCGGCATCGTCCGCGTCGACGAGCACCCGGTCTCGACGTTCTCGATCGATGTCGACACCGGCAGCTACAGCAACGTCCGCCGGATGCTCGCCCAGGGCCAGCTGCCGCCCAAGGACGCGGTGCGCGTCGAGGAAATGGTCAACTACTTCGACTACAGCTACGCCGCGCCGGAATCGCGCCGCGAACCGTTCCGCGTCAGCACCGAGCTGGCGCCGGCGCCGTGGGACGGCAAGCGCCTGCTGATGCACGTCGGCATCCAGGGTTACGACGTCGATCCGCAGGAGATCCCGGCCGCGAACCTCGTCTTCCTGATCGACACCTCCGGTTCGATGGCCGACGCCGACAAGCTGCCGCTGCTCAAGGACAGCTTCCGCCAGCTGGTGCCGAACCTGCGCGCGCAGGACCGGGTGTCGATCGTCGTGTACGCCGGCAGCGCCGGGCTGGTGCTGCCGCCGACGCCGGGCGACCGGCACGCGCAGATCCTGGAGGCGCTCGACCGCCTGGAGGCCGGCGGCTCGACCAACGGCGGCGAAGGCATCGACCTGGCCTACGCGATGGCGAAACAGTCGTTCATCGAACGCGGCGTCAACCGCATCGTGCTGGCCACCGACGGCGACTTCAACGTCGGCGTGTTCGACCAGGAGGCGCTGGAAACGCGCGTCGCCCGCGGTCGCGAGGCCGGCATCGCGCTCACCACGCTCGGCTTCGGCCAGGGCAACTACAACGAGGCGATGGCCGAGCAGCTGGCCGATGTCGGCGACGGCAACCACGCCTACATCGACAACCTGATGGAAGGCCGCAAGGTGCTGGTCGAGGAGATGACGTCGACGATCATGACGATCGCCAGCGACGTGAAGATCCAGGTCGAGTTCGACCCGGCGGTGGTCGCCGAATACCGGCTGATCGGCTACGAGAACCGCGCGCTGGCCCGCGAGGACTTCAACAACGACCAGGTCGACGCCGGCGAGATCGGTGCCGGCCACGACGTCACCGCGATCTACGAGCTGTGCCTGGTCGGCGCCGGCTGCGAAGCCAGCGACCCGCTGCGTTACGGCGCGAAGGCGGCGACCACGCGAGGCAGCGACGAGCTGGCGTTCCTGAAGCTGCGCTACAAGCTGCCCGGCAGCGACACCAGCGTGCTGATGCAGCGGCCGGTGACCCGCGGCGAGATTCGCCGTTCGGCCGGCGAGAACCTGCGCTTCGCGGCGGCGGTGGCGGCCTATGCCGACCTGCTGCGCGGCGGCGGCCACGTCGGAACGTTCGACTGGGACGACGTCGAGGCCCTGGCCCGCGGCGCCCGCGGCACGGACGCGTGGGGGTATCGTGCCGAATTCTTGCAACTGCTCGACACCGCGCGCAGCCTGAGCGCCCCCCGCGATCCGGCCATCGCCATCACCCAGGAATGAAAGCGACCCCGTGACCACGCCGCACGACCCGCGCCAGCACCCGCTCCAGGACGACGAAGTCGACCTGGCCCGGGTGCTGCGCGCCCTGCCGGCCGCGGAACCGTCGTCGAAACTCGACGCGGCGATCCTCGGCGCGGCCGCCGACGCCGTCGCCGGCACGCCGGCGGCGCGTCCCCGGCGCCGGATCAAGGCCGAACGCTGGCTGCCGACCTGGGCCATCGGCACCGCCGCAGCCGCGGTGCTGGCGATCGGCGTCGGCTCGCAGCTGCTGCCGCCGCTGGCGCCGACGCAGGACGCGGCGCCGCCTGCCGGACATGCGGCCCCGCGCAGCGCGTCGCCCGACCGGCTCGATGTCGACCTGATCGAACGCAAGCGCGAATACCCTCCCACCTTCCCGCCACCGGCGGCGGAAAAGGCGACGGCCCGGCCCGACGCCGACCAGCCCGCGCCGCCACCGCCGCCGCCGGCGCCCGCCGCTCCCCCGGCACCGGTCGTGCAGTCCGCGCCGGCGCCGACCGCGTTTCCGGAGACGGTGCCGGCCGATGCCGGCGCCTTCGCGCCGCCGCCGCAGGAAGCCGAGCAGGACACGATCGAAGTCACCGGGTCGCGGCTGCAGCAGGAGGAACCGGCCCCGCCGGGCCGCCTGCGCCAGAGTCCGGCCGAGCTCAATCGGCTCGACGCCGAACGGCGGGCGCAGGCGCGGGACCTCGAACAACTGCGTGCCGCGCGCGAAGAGGCGTCGCGCGACGAGAGCGCCGCCCTGGGCGCCGCGGCGCCCGCGCCGGCCGCCGACACGGCCGAAACGAGCAGGCGCGAAGGGGTTTCGCCGCTGGCCGACGCCGATGACGCCGCGCCCGCCGCCGCCGACGCGCAGGCGTCGACGTCGCCGCAGCTGGCGCTGCCGCCGGTGGCCGCGGATGCGGATCTGGCACCGGCCGACTGGATCGAGCGCATCCGCGCGCGCTGGCGTGGCGGCGATCGCGAGGGCGCGCTCGCCAGCCTGCGGCAGCTGCGCGAGCGGCATCCCGACGTCGTCATCCCCGCCGACCTGCAAGCGCTGCGCTGATGGCGGGGCAGACGCTCGCGGCGCCGGCGCAGGCGGCGCTGGAGGCCAAACGCAGCCGTTTCCTGGCGTACGCGGCGCCGGTGGATTCGCCGGAGGCGGCGATGGCATGGATCGCCCGGACGTCGGATCCGCAGGCCACCCACAACTGCTGGGCCTGGCGCATCGGACAGGCCTACCGCTTCAACGACGACGGCGAACCCGGCGGCAGCGCCGGCCGGCCGATCCTGGCGGCGATCGACGGGCAAGGCGTCGACCAGGTCGCGGTGCTGGTCGTGCGCTGGTACGGCGGCACCAACCTCGGCGTCGGCGGGCTGGTGCGCGCCTATGGCGGCGTCGCGGCCGAAGCCCTGCGCACCGCGTCCCGCCGGCCGCTGGTGGTCTGGCGCGACGCCCGCCTGCACTGCGACTTCGCGCTGGCCGCGGCCGTGCACGACCTGCTGGCCCGGCACGGCGGCCACAAGACCGCCGAGGCCTTCGATCCGCAGGGCCTGCACTTGTCCGTGCGGCTTCCCGCCTCCAGTTATGACGCACTGGCCGACCGGCTGCGCGACCTCAGCCGCGGCGCCATCCGCCTCCAGCCCCTCGACTCCCCGGACCCCGATCCCGCATGAGCACGCCCGCTGCTGCCCGTCCCGTGCTCGCGCCGCTGCGCGGCCTGCTGCCCTTTCTCGCCCCGCACCGGCCGCTGCTGCTGGCCTGGCTCGGCGCGCTGGCGCTGTCGTCGACCGCGACGCTGCTGCTGCCGGTGACGGTGAAGTACGTGATCGACGAGGGATTCACCGGCGGCCGGTCCATCGATCCGTGGTTCGCGCTGCTGTTCGGCGTGGCGGTGCTGCTGGGGCTGGCGACGGCGGCGCGCTTCTACTTCGTGTCGCTGCTCGGCGAGCGCGTTGTCGCCGACCTGCGCCGGTCGCTGTACGGCCACCTGCTGTCGCTCGACCAGGCCTTCTTCGAGAAAACCCGCACCGGCGAGCTGGTGTCGCGGCTGTCGGCCGACACCGAACTGCTGCGCAGCGTCGTCGGCTCGGCGATGTCGATCGCCCTGCGCAGCAGCATCACCGTGACCGGCAGCGCGGTGATGCTGGCGGTCACCAGCCCGCGGCTGGCGCTGTTCGCGCTGCTGGGCATCCCGCTGATCGTGTTGCCGATGGTGCTGTCGGGCCGGCGCGTGCGCCGCATCGCCAAGGACAGCCAGGACCGCGTCGCCGACGCCAACGCCCGCGCCGCCGAAACGCTCGGCGCGATGCACACCGTGCAGAGCTACGCCCGCGAGGACTACGAACGCGGCCGCTTCGGCGACGCCGTGCAGCTGGCGCTGCGCACCGCCCGCAAGCGCATCGGCATGCAGGCGATCCTGACCGCGGTGGTGATCGTGCTGGTGTTCGGCTCGATCACCGCGGTGCTGTGGGTCGGTGCCCGCGACGTCATCGCCGGCAGCATGAGCGCCGGCACGCTCGGCCAGTTCCTGCTGTACGCGATGATCGGCGCCGGCTCGGTCACCGCCCTCACCGAGGTCTGGGCCGAGGTGCAGCGTGCCTCGGGCGGCATGGCGCGCATCGCCGAACTGCTCGGCGAGCGCACGGTGCTGGCGGTGCGGGCGTCGCCGGCGGCGCTGCCGGTGCCGGTGCGCGGCCGGATCGCGATGGAATCGGTGCGCTTCCACTACCCCACCCGCCCCGACCTGCCGGCGCTGGAGGACTTCAGCCTCGAGGTCGCCCCGGGCGAGACGGTCGCGCTGGTCGGGCCGTCGGGCGCCGGCAAGAGCACGGTGTTCCAGCTGCTGATGCGCTTCCACGATCCCGAATCGGGACGCATCACCCTCGACGGCGCCGACCTGCGCGAACTGGATCCGGCGCAGGTGCGCCGGCAGATCGCGCTGGTGCCGCAGGATCCGGTGATCTTCGCCGCCAGCGCCGGCGAGAACATCCGCTACGGCCGCCTCGAGGCCGACGACGCGCAGGTGCAGGCGGCCGCGCGCAGCGCCGAGGCGCACGACTTCATCGCGGCGCTGCCCGGCGGTTACGCCAGCGAGCTCGGCGAACGCGGCGCGCGCCTGTCCGGCGGCCAGCAGCAGCGGCTGGCGATCGCCCGCGCGCTGCTCAAGGACGCGCCGATCCTGCTGCTCGACGAAGCGACGTCGGCGCTCGACGCGCAGAGCGAACGTGCCGTGCAGCAGGCGCTCGAGCGGCTGATGCTGGGCCGCACGACGCTCGTCATCGCCCATCGCCTGGCCACCGTGCTGAAGGCCGACCGCATCGTCGTCATGGACCACGGCCGCATCGTCGCCCAGGGCACGCATGCCGAACTGCTCGCCCAGAACGGCCTCTACGCCGAACTCGCCCGCCTGCAGTTCGACCACTGACGTTGCCGGGATGTGTCACGGCGATGGGGCGCATCACGAGAGGTCCGTGTCCGGGGACGCCGTGAATACGTCCCTGTAGGCTCATCGAAAACATCCGTGTTTTCGATGCCCCGGCCCCGGACCTCTCGCACTGCACCCCGTGGAACACCCGGGCCGGCGCAACGAGAAGCTGGCCGCATGGCGTCCGTTCGCGACTTTTCGAATGCACCTTCGAATCGCCGCAGCCTGCCTCGCACGCCAAGCCGGCGGTGCAACGCCGACCGTGGCGCATCCGCCAGGTGAAGCAGGCAGGCGCCGTGGTTCGATCGGAGGGAATCCGATTCTGGTTTGGTTCCCCGAAGCGGTCCGTACCGGCCCAGATGCCGCGCGGGGCGCAGTGCGCGAGGTCACGGGCCGGGGCTTCGAAAACAGGGACGTTTTCGAAGAGCCTCCAGGGATGGATTCACGGCGTCCCCGGCACGGGACCTCGCGCGATGCGCCCCATCGCGAGGAACCTGCCCGGTGCCGAGCCCCCAAAGGAAAGCCCCGCCGGAGCGGGGCTTTCCGGGACGCGCGACGCTGCCCGGCTCAGGCCGGGGTGACGTTGGAGGCCTGCGACCCCTTGGGTCCCTGCACGACCTCGAAGCTCACGCGCTGGCCTTCCTGCAGCGAGCGGAAGCCCTTGGCGGCGATCGCCGAGAAATGCACGAACACATCCGCACTGCCGTCCTCGGGCGCGATGAAACCGAAGCCCTTGGCGTCGTTGAACCACTTCACGGTACCGAAACTCATATCACTACCCCGAGTGCTGTTTATACGAATGCGCACGCGGCCGACATCCCCCGGCCGCGTGCACGGCCGGAGTATGTACAACGGTGATTACGTTGACAATTCCCCCCGCGCACGAGACCGCGGGAGACCTCGGCGCACAACCGGTTCCGTGCTTTCAGGCCAGCAGCGACCCGAGCAGCGCCGGCAGTGGCGCGCTGGCGATCTCGACGTTGGCGAGCACCTCGGCCAGCGTGATCTCGGCCTCGTCGCCGCAGCCGGCGGCCCAGTTGGCGACCACCGCCAGGCACGCATAGTCCAGGCCCAGCTCGCGGGCCAGGCCCGCTTCGGGCATGCCGGTCATGCCGACGAGGTCGCAGCCGTCGCGGCGCATGCGGGCGATCTCCGCGCGCGTTTCCAGGCGCGGGCCCTGGGTGGCGCCGTAACAGCCGCCGTCGTGCACGGCGATGCCGGCGCGGGCCGCGGCGGCGAGCACGTCGCCGCGCAACGCGCCGGCGTACGGGTCGCCGAAATCGACGTGCAGCACATCGCCACCCTCTTCATCCCAGAAGCTCGACGTGCGCCCCCAGGTGTAGTCGATCAGCTGGTCGGGCACTGCCAGCACGCGCGGGCCGAAGGCGTCGGTGATGCCGCCGACGGTGTTGATCGCCAGTACGCGGGTCGCGCCGAGGTCCTTGAGCCGCCACAGGTTCGCGCGGTAGTTGACCCGGTGCGGCGGCAGCGAATGGCCCTCGCCGTGGCGGGCGAGGAACGCCACGCGGCGGCCGCCGAGCGTGCCGACCCGCACCGGCCCCGACGGCCGGCCGAAGGGCGTGTCGCCATCGAGTGCCTGCGGCGCCTGCAGCGCCGCCAGCCGGTAGACGCCGGTACCGCCGATCACCGCGAGGTCGATGGCGGACATCCTCAGGCCCCGAGCGCGTAGATGCCCGGCAGGTTGCGGCCCTGCTCGTGGTAGTCCATGCCGAATCCGTAGACGTAGCGGTCGGGCACTTCCAGGCCGATGTAATCCGCCTCGATGCCCTCGACGCGGCGGTCGTGGTTCTTCACCGCGAGCACGGCGATGCGCACGTCGGTGGCGCCCTCGTCCTCGCACCAGTTGCGCACGGCCTTGAGGGTATGGCCCTCGTCGAGGATGTCGTCGGCGATCAGCACCCGGCGGCCGCGCAGCGGCGTCGCCGGCCGGTGCAGCCAGGCCAGGCCCGAGCCGGTGGTGTTGCCGCGGTAGCGGGTGGCGTGCAGGTAGTCGAATTCCAGGTCGATCTTCAGTTCCAGGGCCAGCTGCCCGGCGAACAGGACGCCGCCGTGCATCACCGTCAGGTACACGGGACGGTCGAGGCCCGCGTAGTCGGCATCGATCTCGGCGGCCATGCCGCGGATCCGCGCGTCGATCGTCGCCCGGTCGAACAGCAGGTCCGAGGCGGCGACAGCCGCCTGCAGGTCGTTTCGCATCACGCCACTCCCAGTTCGGGGCCACCGAGGCGACCGCGGGCCTCATCGTACCGTGCCTGCGCCAGCAGCCCGTCCCAGCCGGCGGCGCCCCGTCCCATCAGCGCCGACAGCGTCGCGGTGTCCGAAGCCTGGCGGGTGTCCATCGCCGCCAGCGAATCGGCCACCAGCGCCGGTGCACAGACCAGCACCACGTCGCAGCCGGCGTCCAGGTGCGCGTCGATCCGCGCCTTGACGCCACCGGCCGATTCGGCCGCCGCCATGCCGATGTCGTCGGAGAACACCACGCCGCGGAAACCCATCTCGCCGCGCAGGAGGTCGCCGATCCAGCGCGGCGAATACCCCGCCGGTTCGGGCGCGACCGCCGGATACTTCACGTGCGCCATCATCACCGCGTCGGCACCGGCCTCGATGCCGGCCACGAACGGCACCAGGTCTTCGGCCCGCAGCACGTCCAGCGGACGCGGGTCGACCGCATCGTCGAAGTGGGTGTCTTCCAGCACCGAGCCGTGGCCCGGGAAATGCTTCAGCGTCGCCGCCATCCCGGCCTCGTGCATGCCGGCGACGTAGGCGCGGGTGAACGCGGCGACGACCGCCGGATCGGCGTCGAACGCCCGGTCGCCGATCGCCCGGTTGCCACGACCCAGGTCGACCACCGGCGCGAAGCTCAGGTCGACGCCCGTCGCGCGGATTTCGCTCGCCATCAGCCACGCGTGCTCGCGTGCCAGCGCCAGTGCGGCGTCGCGGTCGCGCGCGAACAGCCTGCCGAACCCCTCCAGCGGGGGCAGCGGATGGTAGCCGTCGCGGAAGCGCTGCACGCGCCCGCCTTCCTGGTCCACGCACAGCAGCTGCGGCCGCGGCGACGCCGCGCGGATCGCCGCGGACAGCTCGGCCACCTGCGCGCGCGAGGCGAAGTTGCGGCTGAACAGGATCACGCCGGCGACGGCCGGGTGCTGCAGCCAGTCGTGTTCCTGCGCGCTCAGCCGGTGGCCGCCGATTCCGATCACCAGCATCAGTTCTTCTCCTGCGCGTTCCAGCGCGAATACGGACGCTCGGCGAGCGCGAGGTTGTAGTAGCGGAGTTCGTCGGTCACTTCGGCACCGAGCCAGTCCGGTCGCTCGTACGGGGTGTCGGCATGGGGCAACTCCAGTTCGGCGACCACCAGGCCGGCGTTGTCGCCGGCGAATTCATCCACTTCGAACGTGTGCCCGGCGTGTTCGACGTAATGCCGGACCTTGCCGATGCGGCCGCCGACGCACAGCGCCAGCAGCGCCTCGGCATCGGCGACCGGGATCGGATAGTCGAATTCCTGGCGGGTGTGCCCGGCCTCGCGCGACTTCAGGTTCAGGAACGCCGCTTCGCCGGCGATCCGCACGCGCACCGAGGCGTGCTGCCGCCCCTCGCGGATCGCGCCCATGTCGTTCAGATAGCCCTGCTCCATCCGCACGCGGCGCACCGCCTGCCGCCGCCAGCCGTCGCCGGTGACCAGGAACTTCCGCTCGATCTCGATGCCCATTCGTCGCTTCGCAGGTGGGGGGCGCCGATTGTAAGGCCGTGACCGGCACGATTCGCCGATCGGCCCGCGACGCCCCCGGGACGGGCCCGCGGCGGCCGGAAGCCTGTCCGGGATGCGAGGCCGGCAGGTAAGCTTGGCGCATGACCCTGCGGCTGACCCATCTGATCGACGGACAGGCCCGCGCCGCGGACGACGGCGCCTGGCTGGACGTGCACGACCCGGCGACCGGCGCGGTCTGGGCCCGTTGCCCCGACGGCGGTTCCGCCGCGGTCGATGCCGCCGTCGCCGCCGCGCAGAAGGCATTCCCGGCGTGGTCCGCCTTGCCCTCGGCCGAGCGCGCCGCCTGGATGAACCGCCTCGCTGACGCGGTCGAGGCGCGGCTGGAAGACTTCGCCGCCGCCGAATCGCGCGATGTCGGCAAGCCGCTGGCGCTGGCGCGCGCGCTCGACATCCCGCGCGCGGTGGCGAACCTGCGGTTCTTCGCCGCGGCCGCGACCCAGTTCGCCAGCGAGTCGCATGCCGCGCCCGGCAGCATCCATTACACCCTGCGCCAGCCGCTCGGCGTGGTGGCGTGCATCAGCCCGTGGAACCTGCCGCTGTACCTGTTCACGTGGAAGTTCGCCCCGGCGCTCGCGGCGGGCTGCTGCGTAGTCGGCAAGCCGTCGGAGGTCACGCCGGTGACCGCCTGGATGCTCGGCGAGGCCGCCCGCGACATCGGTTTCCCGGCCGGCGTGCTCAATATCGTCCAGGGCCGCGGCACCACGACCGGCCAGGCCCTGGTCGACCATCCCGGCATCAAGGCGGTCAGCTTCACCGGCAGCACGGCGGTCGGCCTGCGCATCGCCGAGACCTGCGCACGCTCGCTGAAGAAAGTGTCGCTGGAGCTGGGCGGCAAGAACCCGACGCTGGTGTTCGCCGACGCGCCGCAGCCGAAGGTGCTCGACGCGGTGCTGCGCTCGGCCTTCCTCAATTCCGGGCAGATCTGCCTGTGCGGCTCGCGCATCCTGGTGGAGCGGTCGTACTACGACGCGTTCCGCGACTCGCTGGTGGCGCGGGCGCGGGCGATGGTGGTCGGCGACCCGCTCGATGCGGCGACGAACCTGGGGCCCGTCGTGTCGGCCGCCCATCGCGACAAGGTGCTGGGCTGCATCGCGCTGGCGCGCGAGGAAGGCGGCCACGTGCTGTGCGGCGGCGAGGCCGTGCAGGTGCCGGGCCGCTGCGCCGGCGGCTGGTTCGTCGCGCCGACGGTGATCGAGGGCCTGGGCCCCGCCTGCCGCAGCAACCGCGAGGAGATCTTCGGGCCGGTGGTGACGCTGCAGCCGTTCGACGACGAGGCGCAGGCGCTGGCCCTGGCCAATGCCGCGCCCTACGGCCTGGCCGCCAGCGTCTGGACGAACGACCTGGGCCGCGCCCACCGCCTCGCCGACCGGCTCGAGGCGGGCGTGGTGTGGGTCAACACCTGGATGGAACGCGACCTGCGCACGCCGTTCGGCGGCGGCAAGTCGTCGGGCATCGGCCGCGAGGGCGGCTGGGAAGCGCTGCGCTTCTTCACCGATGCCAAGAACGTGACGATCTCCCTGGGATGAGACGATGCCGCTGAAGGAACTGCTCGACCGCAACAAGGCCTGGGCCGAGGCGATCCGCGCCGAGGATCCGCAGTTCTTCCGCCGCCTGTCGCAGCTGCAGGCGCCGAAGTACCTGTGGATCGGCTGCTCGGACTCGCGCGTGCCGGCCAACCAGATCACCGGCCTGCAGCCCGGCGAGGTGTTCGTGCACCGGAACATCGCCAACGTGGTCGTGCACACCGACCTCAACTGCCTGAGCACGATCCAGTTCGCGGTCGACGTGCTGAAGGTCGAACACATCCTCGTCGTCGGCCACTACGGCTGCGGCGGCGTGCATGCGGCACTGACCGGCGCCCGCGTGGGGCTGGCCGACAACTGGCTGCGGCACGTCGGCGACGTCGCCGGCAAGCACGCGGCGCTGCTGGCCGAGGTCGACCTCGAGGCACTGCGGCATGCGCGCCTGTGCGAACTCAACGTCGTCGAGCAGGTGGTGAACGTCTGCCAGACGACGATCGTGCACGATGCCTGGGCGCGCGGGCAGAAACTCAGCGTGCACGGCTGGGTGTATTCGCTGCTCGACGGCCGCGTGCGCGAGCTGGGCATGGGCGTGGATTCGCCCGAGGAGCTGCCGGTCGCCTACGCGATGGCGCTGGGCCATATCCGCGGCCGCCTGAAGGACGAACGATGAGCGGCATCCATGCCGACGGCGCGCCGCGGCCGGTGGGCCGCTATCCGCACGCCCGCCGCGTCGGGCCGCTGCTGTTCCTGTCCGGTATCGGCCCGCGCACACCGGGCACCGACGCGATTCCCGGCAACGTCTACAACGCCGCCGGCCGGGTCATCGACCACGATGTCGTCGCCCAGTGCCACAGCGTGTTCGCCAACGTGCGCGCGGTGCTCGAAGCCAGCGGCGCGCGCTGGGAGGACCTGGTCGACGTCACCGTTTACCTCACCGACATGCATGCCGACTTCGCCGCGTACAACGCCGTGTGGGCCGAGTATTTTCCCGACCCGGCCACGGCGCCGTGCCGAACGACGCTCGGCATCACCGCGCTGCCGACGCCGATCGTGATCGAACTCAAGTGCGTCGCCGTGCTGCCGGAGGCCGGCCGATGAGCCCCGGCCTGGACGCCGACGGTTTCCAGTCGCGGTTCGAGGCGACGTTCGCGCCGGTCGCCGACTCGCTGGCGATGGTCCGCCGCGCCCGCCGCCGGCTGTGCTGGCAGCATGGGCACGGGCCGCTGTCGATGGCGTTCGACTTCGCGCTGAACCCGAAGGCCGAACGGCCGCAGGCCACCTACCCGGGCGAGTTCACCCTGACGATCAGCCTGCCGGGCAACAGCAACCATCCGCTGGCGTCGATGGTGTCGCTGTTCCAGTACACGACGGAAAACGAGGTCGACCGCTACGTGCAGATCGAACGCACGGCGATCGACCGCTTCCTGGCCCGCTCCCCGGAAATGGCGAACCTGTTCCCGGAGGGCGCGCGCCGCCCCGCCGCCAACGTCTCGCAGTGGTGCCATTTCGTCGACGGCGACGACGTCGACCGCTGGGCGGCGTGGTACGCCGAACTCATTCCCGCCTGGATCCCGCGCTACCAGGCGGCCCCCGAGTCGCTCGAGGACTGGTGCTGGCGCGTGCTGTGGCCGCACCGGGACCGCCACGGCGGCGCGGCCTGACCCGAGGAACCCGCGATGGCCCTTTCCCCCGCGTTCAACCTGCAGGCCTGGATCGACGAGCACCGGCACCTGCTGAAGCCGCCGGTCGGCAACAAGTGCATCGTCGACGACGATTTCATCGTGATGATCGTCGGCGGGCCGAACAGCCGCACCGACTACCACGTGGACGTCGGTGCCGAACTCTTCTACCAGCTCGAGGGCGAGATGGTGCTGCGCATCCAGGAGGATGGCGCCCGCCGCGACATCCCGATCCGCGCCGGCGAGATGTTCTACCTGCCGCCGAACGTGCCGCATTCGCCGCAGCGCGCCGCCGGCGGCATCGGCCTGGTGGTCGAACGCCGGCGCCGCGACAACGAGCGCGACGGCCTGCTGTGGTTCTGCGAACAGTGCAACCACCCGCTGTACTCGGAATTCTTCCAGCTGCGGGACATCGAGACCGACTTCCCGGCGGTGTTCGAGCGCTTCTACCGCGACGTCGAAAAACGCACCTGCGCGTCCTGCGGCCTCGTCAACCCGGCGCCGGCGCGCTACGCGGAATCCTGATGCTCAAGATCGACACCCACGCCCACTACCTCCCCCGCACCTGGCCCGACCTGGCCGGCAAGTACGGCGATCCGCGCTTCCCGGTGATCCACCACGAGGACGGCCGGGCGCGGATCTACAAGGACGGCAAGTTCTTCCGCGAGATCTGGTCCAAGACCTGGGACCCGCGCGAGCGCATCGCCGACTACGAAAAATTCGGCGTGCAGGTGCAGGTGATCAGCACGGTGCCGGTGATGTTCAGCTACTGGGCCAAGCCCCAGCACGCGCTGGAGCTGCACCAGGCGCTGAACGACCACATGGCCGAGGCCTGTCGCGAGCACCGCCGCCACTACGCCGGCATCGGCACCGTGCCGATGCAGTCGCCACGACTGGCGATCCAGGAACTCGAGCGCTGCATGGAGCAGCTGAACCTGCAGGGCGTGCAGATCGGCTCGCACATCGGCGAATGGAACCTCGACGCGGCCGAGCTGCGGCCGTTCTTCGAGGCCGCGCAGGACCTGGGCGCGGCGATCCTGGTGCACCCGTGGGACATGATGGGCAGCGAGTCGATGCCCAAGTACTGGATGCCGTGGCTCGTGGGCATGCCGGCCGAACAGAGCCGCGCCGCCTGCGCGCTGATCTTCGGCGGCGTCCTCGAGCAGTTCCCGCGCCTGAAGGTCTGCCTGGCGCACGGCGGCGGCAGCTTCCCGTACACGATCGGCCGCATCGAGCATGGCTTCAACATGCGCCCGGACCTGGTGGCCACCGACAACCCGCACGGCCCGCGCAAGTACCTCGACCAGCTGTTCTTCGACAGCTGGGTCGCCGACGACCGCGCGCTGCGGTATCTGCTGGACACCGTCGGCGTGCCGCGGGTGATGCTCGGCACCGACTACCCGTTCCCGCTGGGCGAGCAGGTGCCGGGCGCCGGCATCGCCGCACTGGGACTGAGCGAGGCCGAGCAGGCGCGGCTCTACCACGGCACCGCGCTGGAATGGCTGGGCCTGCCGCGTTCGAGGTTCGAATGACCTCCGCCCTCGACGAAGCGCTGGCGCTGGACGGCACCGACGTCCTGCAGGGGTTTCGCGACCGCTTCCTGATCCCGCGCCAGGAAGGCACCGAACAGGCGTATTTCTGCGGCAATTCGCTCGGCCTGCAGCCGCGCGACGTGCGCCCTGCCCTGCTGCAGGAACTCGACGACTGGGCGCAGCTCGGCGTCGAGGCGCATTTCCGCGGCCGCCACCCGTGGATGCCCTATCACGAGACCGTGCGCGCCGGCCTGGCGTCGCTGGTCGGCGCGCTGCCGTCGGAAGTGGTGGCGATGAACTCGCTGACCGCCAACCTGCACCTGCTGATGGTCAGCTTCTACCGGCCGACCGCCGAACGCCCCGCGATCCTGATCGAGGCCGGCGCATTTCCGTCGGACCGCTACGGCGTCGCCTCGCAGATCCGCTTCCACGGCTTCGACCCCGACCGCGACCTGATCGAACTCGAACCCGACGAGCCGGGCGGCACGATCTCGCTGCAGGCGATCGAGCGCACGCTGGCCGAGCACGGCCACCGCATCGCGCTGGTGTTGTGGCCGGGCGTGCAGTACCGCACCGGCCAGGCGTTCGACCTGAAGGAGATCACCCGGCTGGCGCACGCGCGCGGCTGCACCGTCGGCTTCGACCTCGCGCACGCGGCCGGCAACCTGCGGCTGGCGCTGCACGACAGTGGCTGCGACTTCGCCGCATGGTGCAGCTACAAGTACCTCAATTCCGGCCCGGGCGCGGTCGCCGGCGCATTCGTGCACGAACGCCACGCCCGCGCCGACCTGCCGCGCTTCGCCGGCTGGTGGGGGCACGACCAGGCCACGCGGTTCCGCATGGGCCCCGAGTTCGTCCCCACGCCCGGCGCCGACGGCTGGCAGCTGAGCAACCCGCCGATCCTGGCGCTCGCCCCGCTGCGGGTGTCGCTCGACCTGTTCGCCGAAGCCGGCATGGACCGCCTGCGCGCCAAGTCCGAAAAACTGACCGCATTCCTGGAACGGCGCGTGCGCGCGGAACTCGACGGCACGCTGCAGATCGTCACCCCGGCCGAACCGGCGCGGCGCGGCTGCCAGCTGTCGCTGCGCGTGGCCGGTGGCCGCGCGCGTGGGCGGGCGTTGTTCGAACACCTGGAGTCGACCGGCATCGTCGGCGACTGGCGCGAGCCGGACGTGATCCGGATCTCGCCGGTGCCGCTGTACAACCGCTTCGTCGACGTCGAACGTTTCGTCGGCGCGGTACGGGCCTGGCGCGACGGTCCCGGCTGATGCCGATGCTGCGCCGCGACTCGTTCACGCTGCTGCGCGAAACGATGCGCTGGCGGGTGTCGCTGGTGCTGGCGCTGCTGATCCTCGTGCTGTCGCTGGCGCTGGGCGTGCTCAATACCCGCCTGCAGCTCGCGGACACGGCACTGCTGGCGTGGATCTGCGCCGGCATCGCCGCCGCCTGCATCGCCGCGCTGCTGCTGCTGCCCAGGCACGTCGGCGGTACGGTTTTCTTCGTGACGATCGCCGTGCTGCTGGTCGGCACGATGGCCTTCGGCTGGTGGCATGGCCGCGGCATGCAGCACTGGGCCTACATCTTCCCGCCGGTGGTGGTGTTCCTGCTGCGGGCGCGGCCGGCGCTGCTGGCGATGCTGCTGTTCGGCGCCTATGCCACCGTGCTGAGCGCGCAGCTGCTGCCGGCGATCGATGTCGTGCGCTTCGCCAGCGGTTACGGCCTGCTGGTCTGCTTCATGTTCACCTACGCGCTGCTGCATGAGGGCGCCGCCGAACTGCTGCGTTACCACAGCGACCACGACGCACTGAGCAACTGCCTGAACCGGCGCACGTTCAACGAAACCGTCGAACAGCTCGGCGGCAGCCGCAGCCTGCTGCGGCGCTGCCTGTTCCTGCTGATCGACATCGACCACTTCAAGTCGATCAACGACCAGCACGGCCATCTCGTCGGCGACCGGGTGATCACCCAGGTCGCGGCCGAACTGGGGCGCGTGCTCGACGCCGACATGCCGCTGTTCCGTTATGGCGGCGAGGAGTTCGCGGTGATGACCGGCGAACTCGGGCTGGCCGAGGGACTGGTGCTGGGCGAGCGGCTGCGGGCGGCGGTCGCCGGCGCCGATTTCCAGGGCATCCCGGTGACCGTCAGCATCGGGGTCGCCGAATGGCAGCGTGGCCAGGGCAGCACGTCGGCGGCGCTCGACCGCGCCGACCGCGCGCTCTACGAGGCCAAGCGCGGCGGCCGCGACCGCGTCGCCTGCGACGGCGCCGGCAAGTCCGCGGTCGATGCGGCGGTCGCTTCCGCCTGATCCGGGGCGATGGTCAGAGCGCGCAACCCTGGGTCGTGCCGGGCCCCCCGAGCAGCTGCACGTCGTCCTCCTGCGACCACGTGCCGTCGACGTTCCCGGTGAAGATGCCGGCCGCGGCCATCATCTCGAGAACGGCGTCGCTGCTGAAGCCGCGCCCGAACACGCCGATCGTGTCGCGCTCCGGGTCGCCGGTGCGCTCGCACAGCGGGCAGAAGCCGCGCAGCTGCTCGAGGTCGATCAGCTCGTCGGCCGATCCGAACGACGTGCGTTCGGAGATGATGAAACGCGGCACGCCCAGCGCGTCGTACACGAACGCCGCGTAGAACTCGTAGTCCGGGAAGTACTGGACGCTGTAGCCGGTGCCGGCGTGGTCGGGATCGAACCAGGTCGAGCTCGCATCGACAACGTCCCCGTCGAGCGTCGGGCAGCCGCGTCCCAGCGCCGAGAACGTCTCGGAGCCGGCCTCGCCGTCGATCTCGTAGCTCCAGGTGAACACGTCCGCGCCGACCGGCGTCAGCACGACGCGGCCGACGTCGACCAGTTCGCGGCTGTCGCCATCCCACGCGGCGCGGTAGAGCTCGCTGCTCCAGATGCCGGTCGCGCCGGGCTGCGGCGCCTGCAGGTAATACCAGGTCGGCGAGCGGTCCTGGAAATACGTGTACCAGAGCCCGGTCCGCTGGTCGGCCGCCGGATACAGGAACGTGCCGTGGCCGCTGCGGCCGGGGTTGAAGTAACTGCCCGGGCGCACGACGGGCGCCTGCGCGGCGATGAAGGTCTGCACCGTCGCCAGCGCCGGAACCGGGTCGCGGTTGCGCACGCGCACGAACCAGCGGCCGGGCACCAGCGCGGCACCGTCGACGGTCACCGACTCGACGCCGGTCGGGCCGGCCGACACGCCGCCCTGCTCGGCGCCGACGGCCGGCGCGGCGCCGACGTCGGGCGATGGTGTCGCCAGCGCCCGCGACACGTGCAGGTCGATGTTCCCGCCGCTGTTGCCGATGACGCGCAGCTGGGTCGCCCCGGCCGGCACATCGAAGAAGATCCGGTCGTGGTCCGTCGCCGGCGCCAGGCGCAGCGTCAGCGGCGCCGATCCGAGCAGCGTCGCCGGCGCGGCGTCCGTCGTGCGGTCGATGCGCACCGGGAACAGCCCGCTCTCCAACCCCGCGCTGACGACGCGCACGTAACCGAGCCGCGACTCGCCGCCGATCACGGTCGGGTCGGTCCAGGCCAGGCGCAGGTCGAACGGCAGGTCCTCGGGCACGTCGCCCGGGCCCGTCGCCGTCAGCGTGCCGTCGCCGGCCTCGTCCAGCATCACTTCGAAGGCTTCCGCGCGTGCGTCCTGGGCGGCACCGTGGCGGTTGTGCACCACCATCCACCAGCGCACCGGGGCGTTGCCGGGGTGGGTCACGGCCAGCTCGCAGCGCTCGACGGTCACCGACATCGCGCCGGTGCACTGCACCTCGCCGGGATCGGGCAGGCTGTCGCCATTGGCGTCGACGCCGAGATAGACGTCGACGTCGCCGGCCGCGCCCTGCGCGTCGACGAGCACGCGCCAGCGTTTCGGCAGGCCGTCGGCCGGTGCCGGCAACGTGCGCACGACCAGCGCGGCGCCGTCGAGGTCGCCGTCCCACGGGTCGGCGGGCGTCGCGTCGACGGCGAGCGGCAGCGTGTCGACCTGCGGCCAGGCCAGCGGCGTCGTCCGGAACATCACGTCGGGCAAGTCGGGCTGGCGCTGCAGGCGCTCGTCGACGAAGCCCGCGCCGGTGCCGGAATCGATGCCCGGATCGACGAGCGGCCGGACGACGATATGCAGCTGCCCTTCGCCGCAGACGTCGCCCTCCTCGCAGACCTGGTAGGACAGCACGTCGTCGCCGCTGAAGTCGGCCGGCGGCGCGTAGGCAATGCGGTCGTCGGAAGCGTCGACGGTACCGCGCGTGTCGACGATCGCCTCGCCCTGCGGCGGCGACGAGATGCGCAGCTCGCCGTCGGCCAGCGCGCCGGCATCGACCAGATCGTTGGCGATCACCGGAACCGACACCGGATCGCCGTTGACGGCGATGACGAGCCGGTCGTCGCGCGTGACCGGGGCGGCGGCGGCGACGGCGACGGCGCCGGCGAGGAGGACGGCGGCCGCCAGCCGCGACAGGCGGCGTCGACGCCGCAGACGGAGGATCGTTTGCATCGTCATTCCCTTCGCGGCGCGGGTCGCCTGCGGACACCGGTGAGGATCGGATGAAGCCCCCCGGAGCGTGACGGCGGCGTGGAATTCCCGGATCATTCCGGCTTCCCACCCGCAGCGACCCGCCGACCGTGAAAAACGTTCCGTTCACCCTCGTCGGCGCCGGCCTCGCCGGTGCGCTGCTGGCGACGCTGCTCGCCCGCCGCGGCGTCCCGGTGCAGGTCTTCGAGAAGCGTCCGGACCCGCGCACGCGCGGCTTCGAGGGCGGCCGGTCGATCAACCTGGCGCTGGCCGAACGTGGCCTGCAGGCGCTGCGCCTGGCGGGGCTGCAGGAACCGGTGATGGCGCAGGCGGTGATGATGCGCGGGCGCATGGTGCACCCGGCCGCCGGCGGCATGACGCTGCAGCGATACGGCCGCGACGACAGCGAAGTGATCTGGTCGGTGCACCGCGGCCGGCTGAACATCGCGATGCTCGACGCCGCCGAGGCGGCCGGCGCGACGATCCGTTTCAACCATCGCCTGGACGGCGTCGACTTCGATGCGAAGGTCGCCCGCTTCGTCGACGACCACGAACGCAAGGCGCACGAGCACGCCTTCGAGGCGCTGCTGGGCTGCGACGGCGCCGGCTCGGCGCTGCGCGCGGCACTGGCGCCGCATGTGGCGCTGGGCGAACGCTTCGAGCCGCTCGGGCACGGCTACAAGGAACTGGAGATCCCGCCGGCGGCCGACGGCGGCTTCCGCATCGAGCCCAACGCCCTGCACATCTGGCCGCGCGGCGGCCACATGTGCATCGCGCTGCCCAACACCGAGCGCACCTTCACGGTGACGCTGTTCCTGCCGCTGCAGGGCGAGCCCGGGTTCGAGGCGCTGCCGGACGTCACCGCGGCCCGGGCATTCTTCGAAACCGAGTACGCCGACGCGCTGCCGCTGATCCCGGCGTTCGAGGACGACTGGACCGGCAACCCGGTCGGCAGCCTCGGCACGCTGCACCTGGACCGATGGCACCTGGACGGACGCGCCGTGCTGCTGGGCGATGCCGCGCACGCGATGGTGCCGTTCCACGGCCAGGGCATGAACTGCGCGTTCGAGGACTGTGTCGCGCTGGACCGGCACCTGGCCGCCAGCGACGACCTCGCCGCCGCGTTCGCCGCCTTCGAGGCCGAGCGCCGGCCCAATGCCGAGGCGATCCAGGCGATGGCGCTGGAGAACTACGTCGAGATGCGCGACCGCGTCGACGACGCCGACTGGCTTCTGCAGCGCGCGCTCGAGCGCACGCTGGCCGAACGCCATCCGGGCCTGTTCGTGCCGCGCTATTCGATGGTCAGCTTCAGCCGCGTGCCGTACGCCGAGGCGTTCGCCCGCGGCGCCGTGCAGCGGGCGATCCTGGTGGAAGCGACCCGGGGCCGCGCGCGGCTGGAGGACGTGGACCTCGCGGCCGCCGACGCCCGCGTGCGCGAACGGCTGACGCCCCTGTCGTCCGCGTGAGGCTGGCGCCGCGGCCGCGCCGCGCCCTACCCTGAGCCATGCCCGACACCTTCCTCTGGTACGACCTGGAGACCTTCGGCCGCGATCCGCGCCGCAGCCGCATCGCCCAGTTCGCGGCGATCCGCACCGACGCCGCGCTCGAGCCGGTCGGCGACCCGATCAGCCTGTTCTGCCAGCCGGCCGACGACCTGCTGCCGTCGCCGGGCGCGACGATGATCACCGGCATCACCCCGCAGCGGGCGCTGGCCGAGGGGCTGCGCGAGGCGGACTTCGTCGGCCGGATCGGCGAGGAACTGTCGCGGCCGGGCACCTGCGCGGCCGGCTGGAATTCGATCCGCTTCGACGACGAATTCGTCCGCTTCGGCCTCTACCGCTGTTTCCACGACCCGTACGAACGCGAGTGGAAGAACGGCAACTCGCGCTGGGACCTGCTCGACGTGTTCCGGCTGGCGCGGGCGCTGCGCCCGGACGGCATCGAGTGGCCGCTGCGCGAGGACGGCACGCCCAGTTTCAAGCTCGAACACCTGGCGCTGGCCAACGGCGTGCGCGAGGGCGAGGCGCACGAGGCGCTGTCGGACGTGCGGGCGCTGATCGGCCTGGCGCGGAAGCTGCGCGCCGCGCAGCCGCGGCTGTGGGACTACGCGTTCGCGCTGCGCGACAAGCGCAAGGTGGGCGCGCTGATGGACGTGGCGGCGATGACGCCGCTGCTGCACGTCTCGTCGCGCTATCCGGCCGCCCGCCACTGCGCGGCGCTGGTCGTACCGGTCGCGCGGCACCCGCGCATCGAGTCGCGGGTGATCGTCGCCAGCCTCGAGCAGGATCCGCGCGCCTGGCTGGACCTGGACGCCGAAGGCATCGCCGACCGCCTGTACACGCCGGCCGCCGACCTGCCCGAGGGCGAGCAGCGCGTGCCGCTGAAGGAGGTGCACACCAACAAGTGCCCGATCCTGCTGCCGCTCGCGCACCTGCGCGGCGAGGACTACGCGCGGCTGGGCATCGACCTGGCGCAGTCGCTGGAACATGCGGCGACGCTGCGCGCCGCCCCGGGCCTGGCCGAAACGGTCCGGCGGGTGTTCGCGATCGAACCGGCGCGCGCCCCCTCCGATGCCGATGCGGCGCTGTACGACGGTTTTCCCGGCGACGCCGACAAGCGCCTGTTCGCGAAGGTCCGCAGCGCGCCGCCGGCCGAACTGGCCGGTTACGCCGCGCGCTTCGACGACCCGAGATTCTCCGAGCTGCTGTTCCGCTACCGCGCGCGCAATTTCCCCGAGACGCTCGCTGCCGGCGAGCGCGACCGCTGGGACGATTACCGGCGCCGCCGGCTGGCGCCGGGCAGCGGGCTGTCCGAATACGACTTCGCGTCCTTCCGCGCCGAGGTCGCCACATTGCGGGCGACCACCGAGCCCGGACCCCGGCAGGCCTGGCTGGACGCGCTGGAAGCCTGGGGCCGCGACCTGGAGCGATCGCTCGCATGACGACGTATTTTTCCGAGAAGACCTTCCGCTTCCTGCGCGCGCTGGCGCGCAACAACAGCCGCGACTGGTTCCTGGAGCACAAGCCCGACTACGAGGCGCACCTGCGGCAGCCGTTCCTGCGGCTGATCGCCGACCTGCAGCCGGACCTGGCGGCGATCAGCCCGCATTACCGCGCGGACCCGCGCCCGGCCGGCGGCTCGCTGTTCCGCATCCACCGCGACACCCGCTTCGCCAACGACAAGACCCCGTACAAGACGTGGTCTGGCGCACGCTTCTTCCACGAACGCAGCAAGACGGAGCCGGCACCGTCGTTCTACCTGCACATACAGCCCGGCGCATGTTTCATCGGCGCCGGACTGTGGCATCCCGAGCCGGAGACGCAGCGCCGGATCAGGAACTTCATGCTCGACAATCCCTCGGGCTGGAAGGCGGCGGTGCAGTCGGCGACGTTCCGCCGGAAGTTCGAACTGACCGGCGAGTCGCTGGTGCGGGCGCCGCGCGGTTTTCCCGCCGACCATGAGCTGATCGACGACCTCAGGCGCAAGGACTTCGTCGCCGGCGCCGGGCTCGATGACGAGGTCGTGCTCGGGCCGCGGCTGCGAAGGTCGGTCGCGGCGGGATTCGCCGGCATGGCGCCGATGGTCGATTACCTCTGCGCGGCGCTCGACCTGGAATTCTGAGCCCCGCGGGCAGGTCGGGCCGCCGACCTAGGTGAAGGGACCGAGCCGCAGCCACTTGGTGGCCACCCACTTTTCGCCCTCCAGGACCGGCGCGCCCCCGTGCAGCGATCCCGTCATCGGATGTGGACGGTCGTAGCTGAAGAACACCGCATTGCCCTTGACCGGCGCGACCTCGAACCCGGCATCGGGAAAGATCGTCTCCCCGCCGCGCGCGGGCGTGTTGAGGTAGATCACCACCGACGCCACGCGCTGGCCGCCGCGCTGCAGCGTGGCCTGCGTCCCGGCCTTGGCCGGATCGAAATAATCGAAATGCGGCTGGTATTCGGCGCCGGGGCCGTAACGAAGGACCTGCAGCCCCTCGCCGTTCTCGACCGGCCAGCGGCACACCGCCGCCAGGCGCGCCTCGATGCGGGCGCAGAGCGCGTTTTCCCCGCGCTGGAAGAACATGCCTTCGCTGGTGCGACCTTCGTGCGCCAGGTTGACGCCCTCGTCGAGCAGGAACGTCTCGCTGCGCGAAAGCCGTTGCCGGGCCAGGGCCACGAGTTCGTCGCACTCCGCGTCCGCGAGGACCGCGCCGAGCACGATCACCCGGGGATGGATCAGGCTCGCGAGCACCGGCACCTGGCGGTCGCCGCCGTCCAGAAGGAGCGGAGCCCCGCGCCGCATCGGTTCGGGAACGGCGGTCGATTCCGGCAGGTCGGGCTCG
>JAKFCL010000226.1:0-44851 GCA_036676665.1 Arenimonas sp.
GTGCCGCGCAGGTGCACTTTCGCGGCCAGCGGCGGGAAGGTCGCGACGATGCGTTCGGACTCGTTGCGTTCCCTGTCGCGGTCGCGGTCCTCGAACAGGATCCAGCCGCCGCTCCAGTCGATCGAATCGCGGCAGGTGCTGGCCGCCGTCGCCGGGCAGGCGACCACGTGCAGGCCGCGTGTGGAGGAATGCCGGATCGCGGTGGCGTAGGTCTGCAGCAGCGCCGAGCGGGCGTCGGCGGCGCGGGAGGCGTGCAGCGTGCCGCCGACGACGGACAGCGAGATCGCGGCGAGAATGCCGGTGATCGCGGTCGCGGCAAGCACTTCGGGCAGGGTCAGGCCGCGCGTGGCGGGGCGGGGGCAGGATCGGAGGACCATGGCGGGTTTTCCCGGAGCGAGGAAAACCCACGATGCCGCCGCCGCCACATCGATGCCGTCCGAAGGCGCATCGCACCCGGGTAGGGTTTTGCGGGCTCCGGAAACACGAAAGCCGCGGCATGCACGCCTTCGGCCGGCCGTGGCTCCTGAACGGGCCGCCGCTTACGCCGGGACCAGCACGCTCGCCAGGCGATACATTCCGTAGGCCGCCAGATTCTCGGAGTGCCGCTGCACGCCGACACCCAGGGCCACCAGTGCCCTGGCATAGGCGGCGAGCAGTCGGTCGTTGCCGATCACGTGTACCTGCGCCGGGCGGGGCGTCCGCGACAACAGCCCGGACGCGCGCACTTCGTGACCGATCAGAAGGCCCGACAAGTAGGAGGGCAGCGCGGCCTCCGAGAATCGTCCGAACAGCCCCAGGGTTCGCACCCCGAACAGATGATGCAGCAGCCCCCCGGCGTCCGCGCTGCGGCGGAGCCCGGCATCGAAGGCGTAGGCGTCGAAGCGCGCGTCGTCCTCGCCCATCAGCTTCGCAAGCACGGTATGCCTTCGCATGACCGCGTAGGTCTCGCCAGTCATCGCCGTCGCGATCGACGCGATCCTTCCATCCTGGACCGTGATCCACTTGCTGTGCGTCCCGGGAAAGCACAATACATGGGTGCCTTGGCGCAACAGGTCGAGCAGCGCGCACGCCTGGCTCTCCTCGCCGCGCATGACATCGGGCACGGTCGAGCTCCGGCAGGCGAGTCCGGGCACGAACCACAGCCTGCGTTCCGGAAACTCGGGGACCTGCACCGGGGTCATCGCCGCCGCCAACTCCTCGATGCCGGCCGGACAATCCTGATAGGGCTGTTCGATCCACCCATCGCGGCTGCCGACCATTCCGCACAACACGATGTCCCCATCGTCCCAGACGGAGATCAGCGCGGCGAGGACCGCGGCAAAATCCCCGTCGCATGCCAGGACGCCGCGGTCACTGCGCTTCTGTTCGATGATCCCGCCGGCGGCGTCCAGGCGATATGCGCGCAAGCTGCTGCTGCCCCAGTCGACCGCGATCATGCGAGCACGATCCGGCTTTCCGCCCGGCCGAGCGCACGCGGCAGGGAGATCTGCCAGATGCCTCCCGCGCCCGGCGTGCTCGCCAGCTCCCCGGCGCTGTTGTCGACCCGCGCGCTGCTGACATACAGGCGGTCGAAGGCCGCGCCGCCGATGGTGCAGCAGGATGGGTTCTTCACCGGCAACGGGATCACCCGGTCGACGCTGCCATCGCCGCGGTAGCGTACGACGCGGCCCCCGCCCCACTGCGCATTCCACAGGCAGCCCTCGGCATCGACGATCGAACCGTCGGGCGCGGCGTCGGCGACGTCCAGTTCGGCGAAAACTCGCGAACCCGAGACCATCGCGGTGCTGGCGTCGTAGTCGCAGCTCAGGATCTGCGGTTTGAGCGAGTCGCAGTAGTACATCCTGTGGCCATCAATGCTGAAGCAGATGGAATTGGGGACGGCCACGGCGGGAAGCCCCAGCCGGCGCAGGCCGTGCCGGGCCGAATACTGGTAGAAAGCGCCGATGGGCGCATGGTCGGAGCGTTCGCTCTTGGTGCCGAAGACGAAGTTTCCCTCGCGGTCGCTGCGGCCGTCGTTGATGCGTGTTTCGGCGTTGTCTGCTTCCACATTGGTCAGCTTCCGCAGCGGGAGGCTTCCCTCCCGGGCGGCGTCGGGGTCGGTCAGGTAAAGACCCTTGGCCAGCCCCAGCAGCAGTTGGCCCGTCTGGCAAAGCGCAAGCGAACCCAGGCGATCGGGCAGGCTCCAGTACCGGGTGACGCCCCGATCGGGCTGATGCATCCACAGGCGCGATGAATCGATGTCGGTCCAGAACAGCGCGGTGCGCCGTTCGCACCAGAGCACGCATTCCGCCAAGGCGCAGCGGCTGTCGACGGCCAGGCTGGGGGTGGCGGGATCGGGGTCGACGTCGGCGGTCACCGCATCACCATTCCGCCACGCTGCCGTCGGCATGGCGCCACACCGGATTGCGCCAGGCCGGGGGGGTCCGGTTGGCCTGGATCAGGCGCTGCTCGTCGATCTCCACCCCGAGGCCCGGCCTGGGCAGCGCCGCGATGTGGCCGTCGACGCACTGGAAGTCTTCCTTGTTGAGCACGTAATCCAGCAGGTCGGCGTCGCCGTTGTAATGGATGCCGATGCTCTGTTCCTGCAGCACGGCATTGTGCGCGACGAAATCGACCTGCAGGCATGCGGCGAGCGCCACCGGTCCCAGCGGGCAATGTGGTGCGAACCCGACGTCGTGAGCCTCGGCCATCGCAGCGATCTTGAAACATTCGGTGATGCCGCCGGCGTGGGAGAGGTCGGGCTGCAGGATAGACAGGCCGCCTCCGGCAAGCACCGATTTGAATTCGAAGCGCGAATACATGCGTTCGCCGGCGGCCAGCGGAATGGTCGTCGCATCGGCCAGGCGCGGATAGTACTCGGCCTGCTCGGGCAGCACCGGCTCCTCGACGAACAGGGGGTGATGCGGTTCCAGCTCGCGCAGCAGCACACGCGCCATCGGCACGCTGACGCGGCCATGGAAGTCGATGCCGAAGTCGATGGTGTTGCCGAACGCTCCCCGGATCTCGGCGACCTTGGCCACGGCCGCATCGATCGTCCGCGGGCTGTCGATCAGCTTCAGTTCCTCGGTCCCGTTGAACTTGAACGTGTCGAAGCCGAGGGCCTGATACGACCGGATCTGTCTGATGATGTCGGCTGGCCGGTCGCCACCCACCCAACGGTAGGTTTTCATTCGATCGCGCACGCGACCGCCAAGAAGTTCGTGAACCGGCACGCCGAGTCCCTTCCCCTTGATGTCCCACAAGGCCTGGTCGATGCCGGCAATGGCGCTCATCAGGATCGCGCCGCCACGATAGAAGCCACCCCGGTACAGTGTCTGCCACAGGTCGTTGATGCGCGACGGATCCTGGCCGATCAGGTAGGCGGAAAGTTCGTGGACGGCGGCCTCCACGGTATGCGCGCGGCCTTCGATGATCGGTTCCCCCCAACCGCTGATGCCCTCGTCGGTGTCGATCTTGAGGAACAGCCAGCGTGGCGCGGCGTGGTAGGTGGTGAGGCGCACGATCTTCATGCCACGGCGTCCAGATAGGCCTGCCTGAAGGCGCGCGCACCCTGGCGCGTGCGCTCGACGGCCTGGCCTGGTTTGTAGAGTTGGCCACCGATGCCCGCACCCGTGCTGCCCGCGGCGAGGAAGTCGGCGAGCGTGACCGGAGTGACGCCCCCGACCGCGAACAGGGGCACGGGAGGAAGCACCGCGCGCAGCGCTCGCACGTGCTGCGGCCCGTAGGTGGACGCAGGAAACAGCTTGAGCATCCCCGCGCCGGCGTCGAGCGCCGCGAATGCCTCGGTGGCGGTGCCGAAACCAGCCACCACGTGCAGGCCGCGCCGCACGGCATGGCGTATCAGCCCGGCATCGACGTGCGGCGTGACGACGAAACGCGCGCCGACGTCGGCGAGGGCATCCACGCCCTGCAGGTGCAACACCGTGCCGCCGCCGATCCAGGCTCGGTGACCGAAATTTCGAATCGCCGAGCCGATGCTCTCGATGCAGCGCGGCGAATTGAGCGGGATTTCGATGGCGTCGTAGCCTTCCTCCACCAGCGCCTGCACGTGACCGAGCGCTTCGTCCGCCGGGATCCCGCGCAGGATGGCGATCAGGGGAAGCCGGAACGGGGAGGGGGAGGTCTCGGCCCCCGTTTCGCAGTAGGTGGCGGCATTCATCTGCGGCCGTCACTCGTGATAGAGCTGCGAGCGGCCGCCATCGATCAGGATGTCAGTGGCGTTGATGAAGCGCGCTTCATCGCTGGCCAGGAACAGCGCGGTGTACGCGACCTCCTCCGGCGTGCCGATGCGCTTGGGGGGCAGCCGTTCGATCTGGGCCCGACGGGCGGCATCCGGATCGGGCTGCGAGGCGAACCAGGCCTCGATGCGCGGCACCAGGATCAGGCCGGGCGAGATGGAGTTGACGCGGATCCCGCGGGCGGCATATTCGATGCCGAGTGAACGGGTCAGGCCGATCAGGCCGTGTTTGGCCACCGGATAGGGAAACGCACCGGGAATGATCTTGTGGCCGTGCACCGAGGCGATGTTGACGATCGATCCGGCGCCTCGCTGCAGCATCGACGGCAGCACCGCGCGCGCCATGTTCCAGGCGCCCTTGAGGTTCAGGGCAAGGCACCGTTCCCAATCGGCGTCGGCGAGGGAAAGTGGTTCCGAGAACACATCGGCTCCGGCATTGTTCACCAGTACGTCGATGCGGCCAACCTGGTCCAGGATGCACGCCACGGCGATGCCGATCGTGCCGGCATCGGTGACGTCCGCGATCAGGGAGAAGGGATTGTCTCCACCCTCCGGCACTTGGCAGCGGTCCAGCGCGAACACCCGCGCGCCGTGCGCCACGAACAGCCGCGCGATGGCGGCACCGATGCCGCTGGCGGCGCCGGTGACGAGTGCCACCTTGTCCTTCAGGCGCGCGCTCATCGCCGCACCCGTGCGACTCGGCGTCGCGGCAACGCTCGCTTCGACATTTCGCCTCTATGGATTTTCGCCACGGGCCCTCCCGGCTCCCAGCGATGAGTCGGTGCCCGCGCTTCTGCCCATGGCTGACAGAGGCTTCGCACGACTCGTGCGCGACGGCGGTTCTTCGTTCTGGCCGCTGCGGCGTCCGGACGGGGGCGCGGCAACGCGGGTTCGACGGGGCATAGGGTTGCCTGCGTCAGCTATGTACGACAAATGAAATTTTCGTCATATGCTATTCCCTGCAACTATAGCTTGCTGAACGTACCCGGGAGAGTGGCATGGTCCAACCTTCGATCAGCTGGTTCAACGCGTCACTGCTCAAGACCCGACACCTGGTGTTGCTGCTGCACCTGTACGAGCAGCGCTCCGTCCTGCGGGCCGCCGAGGCAGCCAATATGACCCAGCCGGCCGCTTCCAAGCTGCTGGCGGAAATGGAAGGGATCCTGGGAGTGCCGCTGTTCGAACGCCATGCCCGCGGGGTGGAGCCCACGTGGTATGGCCAGGTACTGATCCGCCGTGCGCGCTCGGCGTTGTCGGAGATCGGCCGCGCGCACGACGAGATCGCGGCGATGCGCAGCGGCCGAATGGGCCAGGCGGCGATCGGTACGGTGGTCAACCCGGGGACCAGCCTGGTACCGCAGGCCATCGCGGACGTGAAGCGCGATTTTCCCGACATCCTGATCCGGGTGGAAATGGATTACAGCCGGCCCCTCGTGGCCAGGTTGCTGGACGGGCAGCTGGACATCGTGATCGGCCGGATCCTGGGGCCGGAAGGGGCGGGAGACCTGGAGTTCGAGCCGCTGGCCGACGAACCGCATTCGGTGATCGTACGTGCCGGGCATCCGTTGACGCAGCGCAGTAGGGTGACCCACGCCGACCTGATCGAATATGGCTGGATCATGCCGCCGGCAGCCAGCGCGCTGCGCACGCGCCTGGATTCGATGTTCCTGGAGCATGGTCTGGCGCCGCCGCAGAACATCATCGAGACCGCATCTTTGCCGGTCATCATCCACCTGATGCGGCACAGCGATCTGCTGACTGCACTTCCGGTCGAATCCGTGGCGCCCTACCTGCAGACGGCGCAAATGCAGGTTCTGCCGATCGAGCTGGGCGTGCGCATGGAGTTTTTCGGGATCATCCGCCGCCGCGACCAGCAGCTGTCTCCCGGGGCGGAGCGTGTCCTCGAAGCATTGCGCGCCACGGCCCGCCGGTTGTATCCGGCGCTGTAATCGCTTCCATCGCTGCAACGCCGGCAGCGGTCCCGCCGTATTCAAAAAACAACATAGCTTCCGCCCAATATTTCATTGGTATGGAATGTCGGGAGCGGCCTATGCTGCCGCCGCAGTCGCAAATGTGTCATCCGCGACAGACGGATCGGAAGCGTCTCGCGACATCCCGAGGGGACAAGGGACAGCAGGTCGCAGCCCGCCGGCACACCGTCGGAGTCGGATCGAAAATCTGCCCGGAAGGGGAATTTCCACAATCCCAAGAGCGCGAACCCGCGGTGCAAAGATGCACACGGGTCCGAGAATCAGCGAATCGTTTGCCAAGGTGTCCTGGGAGGGAACAACCATGTCAACGCGCCAAGACCGTACCCCGGCCAGCGGGGTCGCAGGCCGTACCCATCTTCGCCGGCTGCAGCATTCGGCCATCGCCCTGGGCATCGCCGCGGTGCTCACCGCCAATGCGTACGCGCAGGAAACCCAGGCCACCCAGGACGACGATGACGAGGAGACCAAGGAAGCCGTCGAACTGGACGCCGTCGTCGTCACCGGGATCCGTGGGTCGGTCTACCGCGCCCAGGACATCAAGCGGGACGCCGAAACGTTCGTCGACTCGGTGACGGCGCTGGACATCGGCGCGCTGCCCGACCGCAGCGTCACCGAGACGCTGTCGCGCATCCCCGGCGTCACCATCGACCACTTCCTTTCCGTCGGCGATCCGGAGCACTTCTCGGCGGAAGGCAGCGGCGTACAGGTGCGCGGCCTCACCCAGGTCCGCTCCGAGCTCAACGGTCGCGACAGTTTCTCGGCCTCCGGCGGCCGCAGCCTGAGCTTCCAGGACGTGCCGTCCGAGCTGATGTCCGGCGTCGACGTCTACAAGAACCAGAAGGCGGACATGATCGAAGGCGGTCTGGGCGGCAGCGTCGACCTGCGCACCTTCATGCCCTTCGACTTCGACGGCCAGCGGGCAAGCGCCAGCTACAGCGTGAATTACGGCGACTTCGTCGAGGAATACAAGCCGTCCGCTTCCGCCCTCTACAGCAACACCTGGGACACCGGCGCCGGAAAATTCGGCTTCCTGATCGACGTCGCGCATTCGGAGCTGGCGACCCGCACCGACGGCATGTTCGTGCGGCCGTTCTTCCAGAACGACAACACCGACGTGGACGGCGACGGCGTCAACGAAGAACTCTGGCTGCCGCGCGGCGCCGACTGGCGCACGCTGGAATACGAACGCGAGCGCCAGGGCGCATACCTCGCCCTGCAGTGGCGCCCCAACGACGATCTGGAGCTGTTCGCCACCGCGTTCCAGAGCCGCTACGACGAACTCTGGAACGAGGACGCCATCTTCGTCCAGAACGATCCTACGCAGGTGATGCTCGACACAAGCCAGCCGTACGAGCTGGACGGCAACGTGTTCGTTTCTGGCCGACTCACCCAGCCAGGCGGCGTCCCGATGGGCACGGATATCCGCGCGTCCCACCGCGACTCGAAGACCACCGATTATTCCGTCGGCCTGAACTGGTCGATCAGCGACCGCACCGAACTCAGGACCGACCTGCAGTTCATCAATGCGACCACCCGGAGCCTGGATTCCACCGTGGCCCTGGGCATCGACGTGCCCTATATCGACGTGACCCTCGGCGGCGTGCCTTCGATCGGCGTCGACGAGCAGTACACCGGGAACCCCGACAACTATTACTGGGGGTTCACGATGGACCACCAGGACGACAACGAGGCCGATGAACTGGCCTGGCGCGCCGACCTGAAGCACAGTTTCGACACCGGCTTCTTCCGGTCGATCAAGGTCGGCGTGCGCATGACCGATCGCGACGCCACGAGCATCGACACCGGCTACAACTGGAAGCCGGTATTCCAGTCGTGGATGCGCTGGTGGGCGTTGCCGGGCACCGGCCCGATGCCGCCGCTGGACCTGAATGGCCAGGTCAACTCCAGCTGGGTGAACCTGAATACGTTCCAGAACTTCTACAACGGCGGCGCCAATACGCCCGGTGTCTTCTTCGCACCGATCCTGGGCACCGCGCTCGGTTTCCCGGGCAGCTACCAGGACATCCACGACGCCGCCGCCCCGTACTACAACTGCTGCATCTCGTACGCGCCGACGGCACTGGACGAGCGCCACACCAACGTCCAGGAAGAGAAGACCCGCGCCGCGTACGTGATGCTCAGCTTCGGGCTGGACGACGCCCGCCTGGACGGCAACATCGGCTTGCGCGTCGTGCGCACCCAAAACTCCGCCAAGGGCCACCTCATCTATCCGAATGTCAGCTACGCCCCCTACCTGGGCGCCGGCGAATCGGAGCCGATCACGGCGAGCAATTCGTATACGGACGCGCTGCCCAGCCTGAACATCCGCTGGGAACCCGTCGACAACCTGATCTTCCGGTTCGCCGCATCCAAGGCCATCGCCCGGCCGGCCTTCAGCGACATGCAGGCTTACCAGGTGCTCAACGCCAGCGCCCGGTCCGGCATCACGCCGCCGACGGACGGCAGCCCGCTGCCGGTCACCGACCTGGACCTGACCGGCAGTTCCTTCGACAACCCGTACCTGGAGCCGATGAAGGCCAACCAGTTCGACCTGTCGATGGAGTGGTACTTCGATCCCGACCGGGGCGGCATGGCCTGGATCAACCTGTTCCACAAGGACATCAAGGACTACTTCCGCCGCCAGTCGCAGCTGGTGTCGTTTCCCGGCGCCGACGGCAACCAGTACGACTACCTGATCACGCGGCCGGTGAATATCGGCACGGCGCGCATCCAGGGTGCGGAGATTGGCTGGACCCAGTTCTTCGACTTCCTGCCGGCGCCGTTCGACGGCCTGGGCATCTCGGTGAACTACACCTACATCGACAGTTCGACGGACGTGCCGAACAACCTCGATACGCTGCCGGTCGACACCGACGGCTCGCTTTTCGAGGACCTGCCCGCCGATGGCCTGTCCAGGAATTCGTACAACGTGGCCGCGTTCTACGAGAAGGGGCCCTGGCAAGTCCGCTTCGCCTACAACTGGCGCAGCGAATATCTCCTGTCGATCGGTCCCAACGGCTACAACGGCGGCGACGGCGGCATCGCCTGGAAGCTGCCCGTCTACAGCGACGCGTATGGACAGCTGGACGGCTCGATCTTCTACCGGATCAGCGACCGCATCCAGTTCGGCCTCGAGATGAACAATCTCAACCAGGCCGAACAGCGCACGATCATGGACCAGAACGAAGCCGGCCGGCGGGTCACTTCGTGGTACGTGAACGACACGCGCTACGCGGCGACGGTCCGCGTGACGTTCTGAGTGCGGAACGAGCGCGAGCGCGTGGATCGCTCATTCATTCCTCGCCGTCGTCGCATCGCCGCCCTGGCCAGCCTGCAACCACCGGCCGGCACTGCCGGACCCGCCCTCACGCCTCCCCCGTGAGGGCGGGATTTTCGGGTCCGGTCACGGCCATTGGTACCTGCGGTCGTGCGTCGCCCGTCACCTGGAGTCGTCCACCGATGCCTGCAATCCGCAATCGGCCTGCCCGGGTGATACGGCGGAATTCGGCGCTGCCGCGCTGGCGTTCGTTCCTCGCCGGCGCGATCGTCTGCTTCGGTATCGCGCAGGCTTCGCCGGCGGCCGACATCGCCTATCGCTGGAACAGCGTCGCCATCGGTGGAGGCGGTTTCGTCACCGGGCTGGTGTTCCATCCCGCCGAACAGGGACTGGCCTATGCACGCACCGACATCGGCGGCGCCTACCGCTGGGACGACGCGGCGCGTCGCTGGATCCCGTTGACCGACTGGCTCGGCGCGGAAGATGCCAACCTGCTGGGCATGGAAAGCCTGGCGGTCGATCCCGCCGATCCCGAACGGGTCTATCTCGCGGCGGGCACCTATCTGAACGCGCGCGCGGGCAACGGCGCGATCCTGCGTTCGCTCGACCGTGGCCGCACCTTCCTGCGCAGCGACCTGCCGTTCAAGCTCGGCGGCAACGAGCCGGGCCGTGGCAATGGCGAACGCTTGGCGGTGGATCCCAACGACGGCCGGGTGCTGTTCTTCGGGACGCGCGCGTCGGGCCTGTGGCGCAGTGAAGACCGCGGCGCCAGCTGGTCGCCGCTGCGGTCGTTTCCCGACATCGCCGTTTCGCCATCGGCCGGCGTGCAGACGGACTGGGCCGGCCGGCAACCGGTGGGCATCGTCTTCGTCGTGTTCGACCCGGCCAGCGGCCGCCAGGGCGCGCCGACGCCGAAACTCTATGCCGGCGTCTCCACCCGCGACACCGCGCTGTACGAGTCCGGCGACGGCGGCACGAGTTGGCGGCCGGTGGCCGGCCAGCCGGTGGGCCTGCGCCCGAACCACATGGTGCGCGCATCCAGCGGCGACTTCTTCCTGAGCTACGGCGACGAACCCGGCCCCAACACCATGAACGACGGGGCGGTGTGGAAATTCGAACCCGCGTCCGGGCGATGGACCGACATCACGCCCGCGCCGCAGTCCATCGACGCCGAGGGCGACGGCTTCGGCTGGGGCGCGGTCGCGGTCGACCCCCGCGATCCGCAGGTGCTGCTGGCGGCCACGTTCAACCGCTTCGCGCCGCACGACGAGATCTACCGCAGCGTCGACGGCGGCCGGCATTGGCAGCCGGTGTTTCCACGCTCCAGGTTCGACCACGCCGCCGCGTCGTGGACCGCGCACAACACCCCGCACTGGGTCGCCGACATCGAGATCGATCCGTTCGACGGCGACCACGCGATGTTCGTCACCGGCTACGGGATCTGGGCCTCGCGCAACCTGTCGGAATTCGACGACGGCCGATCGAAGGTGACGTGGTGGTTCAAGAACGCGGGGCTGGAAGAAACCGTGCCCCTGGACCTGGACAGCCCGCCGCAGGGAGCGCAGCTGCTGAGCGCGGTCGGCGATCTCGACGGTTTCCGGCACGACGACCTGGCGGTGCCGCCGCTGCAGTTCGTCGGACCGCGGCTGACCAACGGCGACAGCCTCGCCCATGCCGGGCAGGCGCCGCAGATCGTCGTGCGCAGCGGCACCGTCCGTCATCGCGACCACGACCAGGTGCGCGCCGCCTACTCGCTCGACGGCGGCCGCCGCTGGGCATCGTTCGCCAGCGAGCCGCCCCGCGGCGACGGCAGCGGACAGATCACGATCGCCGCCGACGGCAAGCGCGTGATATGGACGCCGAAGGATTCCGGCGCATGGATCACGGCCGATTTCGGCAAGCACTGGCAGAAGGTGGAGGGCGTGCCGGACACGGCGGTGATCGAAGCCGACCGGGTGGACGAAGGCATCTACTACGGCATCGACCCGATCACGGGGAAGGTCTACGTCAGCGGCAACGGCGGCGTGCGGTTCCGCGAGGCGAACGGCGGCGTGGGCGAGCTTGGCGGGGAGTTCCGTCCCGAACTGCATCCCGACCCACTGCGCAGCGGCGTCGTCTACATCACGGCCTCCCGACGCGGCCTGCTGCGCTGGTCGGCAGGTCAGCTGGAACGCCTGCCCGGCGTCGAGGATGCGCGATCGCTGGGGCTTGGCAAGCCGAAGAATGACGGCGCGACGCCGGCGCTGTACCTGTACGGGCGGATCGCCGGCGCGACCGGACTGTTCCGTTCCGACGACGAGGGTCGCCACTGGGCACGCATCGACGACGACGCGCACCGCTACGGCAGGCTCCATCGTGTCACCGGCGATCCGCGCCGGTATGGAAGGGTATATTTCGGCACCGGAGGCCGGGGAATCGTGTATGGCGATCCGCGCTGAGTCCGTCAGCTCGAACGTGCTCCGCCGGCTCGCCGTCGCACTGCTGGCGGGGGCGCCGCTGCTCGCCGGCGCGCAGGGCTACACGCCGCATCCGCGGGATCCCGGGTCTCGAGCGTCGGCACTCGCGCCCGCGGCCGTGGCAGCGCCGCACTCGGCGGCGATGACCAACCTGCCCGGGCGCCAGCGTCGCAGCCTCAACGGCGAATGGCAGGCGCTGGTGGACGGATACGCCGTCGGCATCGGCGACTGGAAGGCGGTCTGGAAGGACCGCACCGCGACGGGCAACAGCGAATTCCTCGAATACGGATTCGACGACAGCGTCACCCTGGACGTGCCCGGCGATTTCAATACGCAACGGCCCGACCTGACCTGGCTGGAAGGTTCCGTGTGGTACCGCAAGGGCTTCGATTACGACGTCACTGCCGCCCGCAGCCAGGGTCGGCGCCTGTTCGTCCACTTCGGCGCCGCCAACTACCGGGCCGACGTGTTCCTCAACGGCGAGAAGCTCGGCAGCCACGAAGGCGGGTTCACGCCGTTCCAGTTCGAGCTGACCGACCGCGTGAAGCCCGGCGCGAACCGCCTGCTGGTGCACGTCAACAACGAGCGCCGCAGGGACGGCATTCCGGCGCAGGGTTTCGACTGGTTCAACTACGGCGGGCTGACCCGCGACGTCGACCTGATCGAAACGGCTGGGACCTACATCCAGGACTATTCCCTCCAGCTCGCGCCGGATTCGACGCGACGCGTGGACGGCTGGGTGCAACTGGCGGGCACCACGCCGCAGCAGCCGGTGCGCGTGCGCATCGCCGAGCTCGGCGTGGACGTGCGTTCGCAGGCAGGCGCCGACGGTCGCGCCCGCGTGCGCTTCGAGGCTCCGTTCGCGACCTGGTCGCCGGAGCGACCCAAGCTCTACGCCGTGCAGGTGTCCACGCCGGAGGACAGGCTGGAAGAGCAGATCGGCTTCCGCAGCATCGCCGTGCGCGGCGACGAGCTCCTGCTCAACGGCGAGCCGCTGTTCCTGCGCGGCGTCAACATTCACGAGGAGATCGACGGCCGCCGCGCGCATTCGGAAGCCGACGCGCTGCGCATGCTGGAACAGGCGAAACAGCTGGGCGCCAATTTCGTCCGCCTGGCGCATTACCCGTACAACGAACACCTGGTGCGCCTGGCCGACCGCATGGGGCTGCTGCTGTGGCAGGAGATCCCGGTCTACCAGGGCATCGACTTCGCCGCCGACGGCATGCAGGGCAGGCTCGAGGCGATGCTGGCCGAGATGATCGGCCGCGACCGCAACCGCGCGGCGGTGATCGTCTGGGGGATCGCCAACGAAACGTCGCCCGGCCCCGCGCGCGATGCGACGCTCGCGACGCTGGCGCAGCAGGCGCGCCTGATGGATCCGACCCGCCTGGTCAGCGCCGCGTTCTACGGTCCCGGCTTCGACGGTCCCCGGTTGACCGTCGCCGATCCGCTGATCGCCTCGCTGGACGTGGTCGGCGTCAATGAATATTTCGGCTGGTACACGCCGTGGCCGGTGGAACCGGAGCAGGTCGAGTGGCAGGCGCTCGGCAAGCCGCTGCTGGTCACCGAGTTCGGCGCCGAGGCGCGCTACGGCCGCCATGGCGCCGACGATGTCGCCAGCGCCTGGAACGAGGAGTTCCAGGCGGAGTTCTACCGCAAGCAGTTGCGCATGCTGGCGCGGATCCCGTTCCTGCGCGGCATGGCGCCGTGGGTGATGACGGACTTCCGTTCGCCGGTGCGGATGCATCCGCTGCAGTCTGGCTACAACCGCAAGGGGCTGCTGTCCGAGCGCGGCGAGCGCAAGCTGGCCTGGCAGGTGATCCACGACCATTACGCGGAGCTTGAACGGTGAAGCGATCCCTTCTCGTCGCCCTGGGGCTGGGGCTGCTGGCGGCACGACCCGTGCAGGCGGAAATCACGCTGCCGCAGCTGTTTTCCGAAGGTGCCGTCGTGCAGCGCGACCGGCCCCTGCCGGTCTGGGGCTGGGCGACGCCGGGCGCGAGGATCGACGTCTCACTCGACGGCCGCCGCGCCGACGCCACGGCTGCGGCTGACGGCCGCTGGCGGGTCGAACTGCCCGCGCATGCCGCGGGCGGGCCTTACGTGCTGACCGTCCGCGAGCACGGTGGCGAGGCCACCACCGTGCACGATGTCCTGATCGGCGACGTGTGGCTGGCCTCGGGCCAGTCGAACATGGAATGGCCGGTCGCCCAGGCCAGGGACGCGGAGCGGGAGATCGCCGCCGCCGGCGACGGGCTGATCCGCCATTTCAAGGTGCCGATTTCCTGGTCGGGCCAGCCGGCAGCGCGCTTGGCCGGTGGCCAATGGCAGGCGGCGTCGCCGCAGACGGTGGGGTCGTTCTCGGCGGTCGGGTATTTCTTCGCGCGCGAACTGCGGGCGAGCACGGGCGTGCCGATCGGCATCATCGACAGTACCTGGGGCGGCAGCCGCATCGAGGCCTGGACGGACGCCGCGACGCTGCGTCTGGATGCGCAGGCGATCGAGCGCCAGGCGCGCGAACTGCAGGCGCGCGATGACGCCGCCCTCGCCGGGACCCGCTCCCGGCTCGCGCGCTGGCCGACGCCGGGAGCCGACACCTCGCGCTGGCACGAGCCCGGATTCGACGACCACGACTGGGACCGGATCGCCGTGCCCGGCCTCTGGGAAAGCGGCGGCTACGACGGCATGGACGGCGAAGCCTGGTATCGCGCCGGCTTCACCCTCAGCGAGGCCGAAGCCCGCGCCGGCGTCGTGCTCGGTCTCGGCCGCATCGACGACTCCGACACCGCCTGGGTCAACGGTCACCCGGTCGGCGAAACGCGGATGCAGTACAACGTGCCGCGCCGGTATGCGGTGCCGCCGCAGGCGCTTCGTGCGGGCGTCAACGAGGTCGCGGTGCGCGTGCAGGACGTCGGCGGTGGCGGTGGCATCCATGGCGACGCCGCCGAGGTGTTCGTGCAACCTCAGGGCGCTGCGAAGCGGTCGCTGGACGGCCCGTGGACGTTCCGCCCCGCGCAGGTGTCCGTGGCGATGATCGACGGCAAGAACCAGCACCCCGCGCTGCTGTACAACCAGATGATCCACCCGCTGCTGCCGTATCCGGTGCGCGGGGTGATCTGGTACCAGGGCGAAGCCAATGCCGGCGCGGCCGATGCCTACCGCTACCGCGACCAGTTCGCGGCGCTGGTCGACCAGTGGCGCGCCGACTGGAAGCAACCGGCACTGCCATTCCTGTGGGTGCAGCTGGCCAATTTCGTTTCCGGGGCGGATGTTCCCGGCGAAAGCGCCGGCACCGGCAGCCCCTGGGCGCTGCTGCGCGAATCGCAGTCGCGCGCGCTGGCGCTGCCGGCCACCGCGCAGGTGGTCGCGATCGACATCGGCGATCCGGACGATATCCATCCGTCCGACAAGCAGGAAGTCGGCCGGCGGCTGGCGCTCGCGGCGCGCCATGTCGCCTATGGCGAATCGCTGGTGCATTCGGGACCGGTGTACCGCGCGGTGCGGTTCGAGGGGCGCGAGGTCCGGGTGGTGTTCGAACCGTCCACCAGCGCACTGGCGGTGCGCGGCGGCGGCGACCAGGTCCACGGCTTCGAACTGGCCGGCGCCGACCGCCGGTTCCACCCGGCCACCGGCCGCATCCGCGGCGATACCGTCGTCGTGGCCAGCGCCGCGGTAGCGCGACCGCAGGCCGTGCGGTACGCCTGGCGCGACAATCCCGGCGATGCCGACCTGGTCAACGTCGACGGGCTGCCCGCCTCGCCGTTCCGCAGCGATGGTTGGTGACATGGAGGACTTCGCGATGACGACCCGGATCCCGACCCGCGCCGCCGGCATGCGCCTGCTGCGATCGACGGCGCTGACGACGACACTGGCGGTCCTGGCCGCGTGCACGCCGGCATCCGACCCGCCGCCGCTGGCCGCGCCGGCCGCCGGCGACGGGGCGCCCGCGACGCAGGCGCGCGGCGCCGAGGCGCCGATCCCGCGCCTGGTCAGCGAGAACGGCCGCCACGCATTGCTGGTGGATGGCGAGCCTTTTCTGATCCTGGGCGCGCAGGTCAACAACTCCAGCAACTACCCGGCCGCGCTCGAGAAGGTGTGGCCGGCGATCGACGTGCTGAAGCCGAACACGGTGATGGTGCCGATCGCCTGGGAGCAGGTCGAGCCGCAGGAAGGCCAGTTCGATTTCTCTTTCGTCGACACCCTGCTGGCGCAGGCGCGCGAGCGCGACGTGCGCCTGGTGCTGCTCTGGTTCGCCACCTGGAAGAACAACGGACCCAACTACGCGCCAGGGTGGGTGAAGCTCGACAATGAGCGCTTCCCGCGGGTCGTCACCGCCGACGGCAAGACATTGAACTCATTGTCGCCGCTGGGGGCGGCAACGCTGGAGGCCGACAAGAAGGCATTCGCACGATTCATGCGCCATCTTCGGCAGGCCGATCCGCAGCGAACCGTGATCATGGTGCAGCCGCAGAACGAACCGGGCACTTACGGTTCGCCGCGCGACTTTTCCCCGCTGGCGCAAGCGGCCTTCGACGGAGCCGTGCCGGAAGCGCTGGTCCGGAAGCTGGGAAAGATGCCCGGCACCTGGAAGCAGGTGTTCGGCGGCGACGCGGATGAATTCTTCCACGCCTGGCACGTGGCGCACTTCATCGACCAGGTCGCCGCGGCGGGCAAGGCGGAGTATCCGCTGCCGATGTATGTGAACGGAGCATTGCGCGATCCTTTCACGCCGGGCCTGCCCGGCCAGTACGAGAGCGGCGGGCCCACCGACAACGTCCTGGACGTCTACAAGGCGGCCGCGCCCGGCATCGATCTGCTGGCGCCGGACATCTACCTGCGCGAGTACGACAAGCACGTCACGGTGCTGGACCGCTACTCGCGTCCCGACAACGCCCTGTTCGTCGCCGAGACCGGCAACGACGTGCCGTTCGCGCGCTACTTCTTCGCCGCGCTCGGCCAGCAGGCGATCGGCTGGTCGCCGTTCGGCATCGACTACACGCGTTATTCGAACTGGCCGCTCGGGGCCAGGGAGATGTCGCCCGAAGCGCTGGAACCGTTCGCGCTGAACTATCGCCTCGTGCGGCCGGCCGCGCGGGTACTGGCGAAGCTCAGCTTCGAAGGCAAGGTGCACGGCGTCGCCGAACAGCCCGGGCAGCCCGTGCAGACGATCAGGCTCAACGCCCGCTGGAATGCAGTGATCACCTACGGCGTGCCGCAGTTCTGGTTCCAGGGCGAGCCGCCGGGCAACCCCGAACCGGTCGGCGCGGCGCTGATCGCCGAGACCGGCCCCGACGAATTCCTGGTCACCGGCATAGAGGCGCGGATCAACATCGTCGCCGCCGATCCGGCGGTCGCGGCCCGGCAGATCTACGACCGGGTCGAGGAAGGCACGTATGAGAACGACCAGTGGCGGTTCCATCGCGTCTGGAACGGCGACCAGACCGACTACGGCCTGAATTTCGCCGATGGCACGCAGCTGCTGCGGGTCAAGCTGGCGACGTACTGATGAACAAGGGAGCTGACATGCCTCATCGCGTTGGAAAGGTGGTTCCGTGGCTGGCGTTGCTGGCGTTGCTGGCGCACGCGCAGGCGCAGGCCGGTGCACCGGCGGCAGGCGGTTACGAACGGACCGACAAGGGCCTGGTCGTGCATCCGGCCGAGCCCGGCGCGGCGCACGTGCGGCTGGAAGTCGTCGCCGCCGGCATCGTCCGGGTCAGCGCCGATCCCGATGGCGATTTCGCCCGCAGCGCGAGCCTGATGCGCATCGACGAGACGTCCGCGCCGGCGCCGTTCGACGTTTCCACAAGCGCCGACCACGTGCGGCTGCGCACCGCCGAGGTCACCGCCGACGTGTCGCTGCGCAGTGGACGCGTCGCGTTCTCCGATGCGGCCGGCAACCCGGTGCTGACGGAAGTCGACGGCGGCCGCACGTTCACGCCGATGCAGGCCGACGGGCAGTCGTACCTGAGCATCCGCCAGCGTTTCGAATCGCCCGACGGCGAGGCCATCTATGGCTTCGGCCAGCACCAGCAGGGCTGGATGAACCAGAAGGGACGGGATGTCGAGCTGTTGCAGCACAACGTCGACATGGCCGTACCGTACCTGGTGTCCAGTCGTCGGTACGGACTGCTGTGGGACAACAACGCCATCACCCGCCTGGGCGACCCGCGCGGCCTGCAGCCGTTGCCGCAGTCGCTGACGCTCTACGACGGCGAAGGCGTCGAGGGCGCGTTGACCGCGACCTATTCGGTGGCGGGCGAGCAGAAGCTCGTCCGCCGGGAAACCGAGGTCAACTACCAGTACATCCGGGACCTGGCGAAGTTCCCCGCCGAGGCCAAGAGCAAGCGGCCGATGCAGGTCGTCTGGGAAGGCGAGATCGCCGCGCACAGCGCCGGCCGCCACACGTTCTCCCTCTACTCGAGCGAGTACGCAACGCTCTGGATTGACGGCGAACTGGTCTCCGACAGCTGGCGACAGAACTGGAACCCGTGGCATCGCGAGTTCGCGCTGGACATGCAGCCCGGCCAGCGGCGCAGGCTGCGGATCGAGTGGAAGCTGATCGATCCCAGCTACCTCGCGCTGCTGCATCGGGATCCGCTTCCGGCCGAGGAAGCCGACGACCTGTCGCTGTGGTCGGAAGCCGGACAGATGGTCGACTACTACTTCGTTTCCGGCGGCACCGATGCCGCGCGCGCCGCCGAACGGGCGATCGCCGGCTATCGCCGCCTCACCGGCAAGTCGGTGCTGCTGCCGCGCTGGTCGTACGGCTTCTGGCAGAGCCGCGAGCGCTACAAGACCCAGGCCGAACTGACCGGTGCCATCGACGGGTACCGGGCCCGCAAGCTGCCGATCGACGCGATCGTCATGGACTGGTCGTACTGGCCCGAAGACGCTTGGGGCTCTCACGATTTCGACAAGTCGCGCTTCCCCGACCCGCAGGGCATGGTCGACCACGTCCACGACCGCAATGCTCAGGTGATGATCTCGGTCTGGCCGAAGTTCTATCCCGGCACCCGCAATTTCCAGGAACTGGATGCGAAGGGGCACATCTACCAGCGCAACCTCGAGGTCGGCGAGCGGGACTGGATCGGAGACGGCTATCTGTCGTCGTTCTACGACCCGTATTCGAAGCAAGCGCGCGAGATCTACTGGCGACAGATCGATGAAATGCTGAACGTGCTGGGTTTCGATGCGTGGTGGCTCGACTCAGACGAGCCCGACCTGCATTCGAACCTGGACATCGGCGAGCGAAAGGCACGCACGACGCCGACCGCGATCGGCTCTTCCACGGAATACTTCAACTCGTTTCCGCTGGTGCACACCGAGGGCGTCTACCGGGGCGACCGCGCGAAGGATCCCGACCAGCGCGTGTTCATCCTGTCGCGCAAGGGATTCGCCGGCACCCAGCGGCACGCGACGGCGGTGTGGAGCGGCGACGTGGCCTCGCGCTGGAGCGACCTGCGCGAGCAGATCTCGGCGGGCGTGAATCTGTCGATGTCCGGCCTGCCGAACTGGACGTTCGACATCGGCGGCTTCTCGGTCGAGAAACGCTACGAGACCCAGGACCCCGCGCACCTGGACGAGTGGCGCGAACTTAACCTGCGCTGGTTCCAGTTCGGCGCGTTCGCACCGATCTTCCGCTCGCACGGGCAGTTCCCGACCCGCGAGATCTGGAACATCGCTCCGGAAGGCACGCCTGTCTACGACAGCCTGGCGTACTACGACCGGCTGCGTTACACGCTGCTGCCGTACATCTACACGCTCGCCGGCGACACGTGGCACCGCGACGGCACGATCATGCGTGGACTGGCGATGGACTTCCCGGACGACCCCGGGGTCCGCGACATCAACGACCAGTACCTGTTCGGCCCGGCCTTCCTGGTCAACCCGGTGACGACATTCCGCGCGACGAGCCGTGCGGTCTACCTGCCGGCCGGTGCGGACTGGTACGACTTCCACACCGGCGAGCGCCATCGCGGCGGGCAGACGCTGCAGGCCGACGCGCCGCTCGCGCGCATGCCGCTGTTCGTGCGCGCCGGATCGATCGTGCCGACCGGGCCGGTGCTGCAGTACGTCGACGAACAGCCCGATGCGCCGCTGACGCTGGTGGTCTACACCGGCGCCGACGGCGAGTTCTCGCTGTACGAGGACGACGGGCGGAGCTACGGCTACGAGCGCGGCGAGTTCACCCGCATCCCCCTGACGTGGAACGAGCGCCGCAGCGAGCTGACCCTCGGTGCACGGCAGGGGTCGTATCCCGGCATGCAGGATCGCCGTACCGTCCGCGTGCGTTTCGTCGGCGGACCGCGGGACGACGCCGGCGCCCTCGAACCCTCGGTCGACGTCACCGTCGAATACGACGGCACGGCGCAGTCGGTGCGCCGCGCCGCGGCGGCCGGGTGACATGCGGGCAGGTATCGACATGATGCCCGCCGTCGGTCGCCAGCGCTGCGGAGCACCGCGGTGACGGCCGGCCGGCGCCGGGGGCGGGGCGATTCCGACGGCATCGATCGGGGGCGTCGCGACGTGCTGAAGGCGGTCGGTGCCGGCGTCGCGTTGGCCGGTCTCGGCCAGCCGTTGGCGCACGCCGCATCCGTGCCCGCCCACGCCGCGGCGGGCGACGACCTCGTGCTGTGGTATCGGCGGCCGGCGACGCGCTGGGTCGAAGCGCTGCCGTTGGGCAACGGCCGGCTCGGCGCGATGGTCTGGGGCGGTATCGGCCACGAACGCCTGCAGTTGAACGAAGACACGCTGTATGCCGGCGGCCCGTCCGAAGCCGATACCTCGGACGCATTGGACGCCCTGCCGGAAGTGCGCAGGCTGATCTTCGCCGGCGAGTACGCGCAAGCCGAGGCCGTGGCCAACGCGCGGATGATGGCGCGGCCGCTGAAGCAGATGCCGTACCAGCCGCTCGCCGACGTCGTGCTGGATTTCCGCGACATCCCCGACCCAAGCGACTATCGCCGCGAGCTCGACCTGGACACCGCGATCGCCTCCACGCGGTTCCGGACCTGGCAGACGCTGCATACGCGCGAGGCGTTCGTCTCGCCGGCGGACCAGTGCATCGTCGTGCGGCTGGCGACCGATCGCCCGGGCGTTATCGACCTTCGGGTGTGGCTTGACAGCGACCAGCAGGTCGAACTGACGGTCGACGACGGCGACCTGCTGCAGCGCGGCCGCGGTGCAGCGCGGCACGGCGTCGAGGGCGCGTTGACGTTCGCGACGAGGTTGCGCGCGATCGCGCGCGGCGGATCCGCGACGGTCCGCGACGGCCGCATCGAGATCGTCGGCGCCGACGAGGTCGTGCTGCTGGTCACCGCGGCCACGAGCCATCGCCGTTACGACGATGCCGGCGGCGATCCCGAGGCGATCACGCGACGGCGACTGGCCGCGGCGGCGCGGCGCGGTTTCGACGAACTGCGCGCGGCCCACATCGCCGAGCACCAGCGCCTGTTCCGCCGCGTCGCGATCGACCTGGGGCAGACCCCGTCGGCACGGCTGCCGACCGACGAACGCATCGAGCGCTTCGCCGCCGGCGACGACCCGGCGCTCGCCGCGCTCTACCACCAGTACGGCCGCTACCTGCTGATATGCAGTTCGCGGCCGGGGACGCAGCCGGCGAACCTGCAGGGGATCTGGAACGACCTGATGGATCCACCGTGGGAGAGCAAGTACACGATCAACATCAACACCGAGATGAACTACTGGCCCAGCGAGGCCAATGCGCTGCCCGAGTGCGTCGAGCCGCTCGAGGCCATGCTCTTCGACCTGGCCGAAACCGGCGCGCGCCGGGCCCGGGAAATGTACGGGGCGCCCGGCTGGGTCGTGCATCACAACACCGACCTGTGGCGGCAGACCGGACCGGTCGACGGCGCGCAGTGGGGCCTGTGGCCGATGGGCGGTGCGTGGCTGCTGCAGCAGTTGTGGGATCGCTGGGACTATGGCCGCGACGAGGCCTGCCTGCGGAAGATCTACCCGCTGTTCAAGGGCGCCTCGGAGTTCTTCGCGGCCACGCTGGTCGGCGATCCGGCGACCGGCGAGCTCGTCACCAACCCGTCGTTGTCGCCCGAGAACGTGCATCCGCACGGTGCGACCCTCTGCGCCGGTCCGGCGCTGGACTCGCAGCTGCTGCGCGATCTGTTCGCGCGCTGTATCGAGGCCGCTGGGCGGTTGGGCGTCGACGCCGACTTCGCCCTCCGGCTGCAGCAGCTGCGTGCCCGACTGCCGGCCGATCGCGTCGGCAAGGCGGGGCAGCTGCAGGAATGGCGCGAGGACTGGGACATGCAGGTTCCGGAGATCCACCATCGCCACGTCTCGCATCTCTACGCGCTGCACCCGAGCTCCCAGATCAACATTCGCGACACGCCGGAGCTCGCCGCAGCCGCCAAGCGCTCGCTGCAGATCCGTGGCGACGATGCCACCGGCTGGGGCCTCGGCTGGCGGCTGAACCTGTGGGCGCGGCTGGGCGACGGCGAACATGCTCTGCAGGTCCTGCGCCGGCTGCTCGACCCGCAGCGGACCTACCCGAACCTGTTCGACGCGCACCCGCCGTTCCAGATCGACGGCAACTTCGGCGGAACCGCGGGCATCACCGAAATGCTGCTGCAGAGCTGGGGCGGTTCGATCTTCCTGCTGCCGGCGTTGCCGGCAGCGTGGCGCGACGGGTCGGTGCGCGGTCTGCGCGTGCGCGGCGCGGCAGGCGTCGATCTCGCGTGGAAGGACGGGCGGCTGGATTCGGCGACGCTCACCAGCGTGCACGGTGGTCGCTACGTCGTGGTGCTGGGCGACCGGCGCCTGGACATCGACGTCGCGGCGGGCCAGTCGCGCCGCCTGCGTCTGCAGCACGACCGGCTGGTGGCGGCATGAACCTGTACGCCGGCATCGACGCGGGCACGCAGAGCATCAAGCTGCTCGTCTACCACCCCGATTCGCGGCAGGTCGTCGCGACCGCGAGTGCGCCGCTCGAGCTGATCAGCGCCGACGACGGCCGCCGCGAGCAGCTGGCGTCGTGGTGGATCGACGGCGTGCACGCCTGCTTCGCGCAGCTGGAGGCGCCGGTGCGCGCCGCGATCGTCGCCATCGGTGTTTCCGGGCAGCAGCACGGCTTCGTGCCGCTCGACCGCGACGGCGAAGTGCTGGCGCCGGCCAAGCTCTGGTGCGATACCAGCAGCGCCGCCGAATGCGTGCAGATCATGGACGCGCTCGGCGGCGAGGCGCGCTGCATCGAACTGGCCGGAAACCCGATCCTTCCCGGGTACACCGCGTCCAAGGTGTCGTGGACGCGTCGGCATCGGCCCGCGGTCTATCGCCACCTCGCGAGCATCCTGCTGCCGCACGACTATCTCAATTTCCATCTCACCGGTGAGCGCTTCACCGAGGTCGGCGATGCGTCGGGGACGGGCTGGCTCGACGTGCGCACGCGGCGGTGGTCGCCGCAGGTCCTGGCGGCCATCGATCCCGATCGCGACCTGGCGGACTGCCTGCCGCCTCTGGTCGCGCTGGGCACCACCTTCGCGATCCGGCCGTCGGTCGCCGACGCCCTGGGGCTCGCGCAGCGCGTGCGGGTCGCCGTCGGCGGCGGCGACAACATGATGGCGGCCATCGGTACCGGTTGCGTGGTGCCCGGACGGCTGACGATGAGCCTCGGTACCTCGGGAACCCTGTTCGCCTACGCCGACCGGCCGGTGGTGGACGCGAATGGCGGCTGGGCCGCGTTCTGCTCCTCGTCCGGTGGCTGGCTGCCGCTGGTCTGCACCATGAACTGCACCGTCGCCACGGAAACCGTCGCACGGCTGTTCGGTTTCAACGTCGAGCACGGCGAGGCGATCATCGGGCAAACGACGCCCGGTGCCAGCGGCCTGACGATGCTGCCGTTCTTCAACGGCGAACGGACGCCGAACCTGCCCGACGCCCGCGGTGCGCTGCTGGGCATGGATCCGCTCAACGCCACGCAGGCGAACTGCTACCGCGCGGCCATGGAAGGCGCGACCTACTCCATGAAGTTCGGCTACGACGCGTTCGCCGCCGCGGGACTGGACTTCGACGCCATCGTGCTGACCGGCGGCGGCGGCAGGAGCCCGGCGTGGCGGCAGATGATCGCCGACGTATTCGACCTGCCGGTGGAAGCGGCGCGCCAGGCGGAAGGCGCGGCGTTCGGCGCCGCGCTGCAGGCGCTGTGGTCGCACCTGCACGAAGGCGGGGACGACATTTCGCTGCCGGCGCTGGTCGCGCGGCACGCGACCTCGGGCCCGACGCTGTCGACCCGCCCGGACCCGGCGCGGGTCGGTGACTACCGCGCGCCGTACGCCCGTTTCCTTCAGCACCTCGAGGCCGCCCGCATGCGGCATGCCGCCTGACCCGCACCCGCACATCGGAAGAAGACCGTGAGCAATCGACATTTCATCGGCGCGAAGGAATATTTCCCCGGCATCGGCCGCATCCCGTTCGAGGGCCGCGGGTCCGACAACCCGCTCGCCTTCAAAGTGTACGACGCCGGCAGGCGCGTCGGCGACAGGACCATGGCCGAGCACCTGCGCTTCGCGGCGTGCTACTGGCACACGTTCTGCAACGCCGGCCACGATCCCTTCGGCCCCGGCACGCGCCGCTTCCCGTGGGACGCCGGCGCGCCGATGGCCACGGCGGAGGCGAAGCTGGACGCCGCGTTCGAGTTCTTCACCAAGCTCGGCGTGCCGTACTGGTGCTTCCACGACATCGACCTGGCGCCCGACGCCGAGGACATCGGCGAATACGAACGCAACCTCGGGCACATGGTCGGCCTGGCGAAGGCGCGCCAGGACGCCACCGGCGTGAAGCTGCTGTGGGGCACCGCCAATCTGTTCTCGCACCCGCGCTACATGAACGGCGCGGCGACCAATCCAGATTTCGCGGTGGTCGCGCGCGCGGCGGTGCAGGTCAAGGCGGCGCTGGACGCCACCGTCGCGCTGGGCGGCGAGCACTACGTGTTCTGGGGCGGCCGCGAGGGCTACGCGTCGCTGGTCAACACCCAGATGAAGCGCGAGCTCGAGCACTTCGCCCGCTTCCTGGCGATGGCGCGCGACTACGGCCGCAGCATCGGCCTCAAGGGCAATTTCCTCATCGAGCCCAAGCCGATGGAGCCGATGAAGCACCAGTACGACTTCGACAGCGCGACGGTCGCCGGCTTCCTGCGCCAGCACGGGCTGGAGAAGGACTTCAAGCTCAACGTCGAGGCCAACCACGCGACGCTGTCGGGACACACCTTCGAGCACGACCTGCAGGTGGCCTCCGACCACGGGCTGCTCGGCAGCATCGACGCCAACCGCGGCAACGGACAGAACGGCTGGGACACCGACCAGTTCCCGACCGATCTGTACGACACCGTGGGCGCGATGCTGGTGGTCCTGCGCCAGGGCGGGCTGGATGGCGGCCTGAACTTCGACGCGAAGGTGCGCCGCGAGTCGACCGACCCGGAGGACCTGTTCCTGGCCCACATCGGCGGGATGGACGCGTTCGCGCGTGGCCTGGAAGTGGCGCACGCGCTGCTGACCGAGTCGCCGTGGGAACGCTGGCGCGCCGAACGCTACGCCAGTTTCGACAGCGGTGCCGGCCGTGACTTCGAGCGCGGCACGCTGGCCCTCGGCGACCTGCGCGCGCTGGCGGCCGACCATGGCGAACCCCGCCAGGTCAGCGGCAAGCAGGAGCGCTACGAGAACCTGTTGAACCAGTACCTGCTGCGCTGACGGACCGCACCGTCCCGCGCCGCCGATTCCCGGACCCCGACCCTTCCCGACCGCTTCCAGCAAAGGCATCCCATGAACAGCATTCCCCTCGGCACGACGGTCGCAGACAGCGGCGAGAACACCCGGCTGATCATCCTGATCAGCTGCGTGGCGACCATCGGCGGCTTCCTGTTCGGCTTCGACAGCGGCGTCATCAACGGCACCGTCGACGGGCTGAAGCAGGCCTTCGGTTCCGACGCGGCGGTCACCGGATTCAACGTCGCCTCGATGCTGCTGGGCTGCGCGGTCGGCGCGTTTTTCGCGGGGCGCCTGGCCGACCTGTACGGCCGTCGCACGATGCTGATCTGGGCGGCGGTGTTCTTCATCGTGTCCGCCTGGGGATCGGGCATCGCCGCTTCCTCGTTCGAGTTCGTTATCTACCGCGTGCTCGGTGGCCTGGCCGTCGGCGCCGCCAGCGTGATGTCGCCGGCATACATCAGCGAAGTGTCGGCGGCGCAATACCGCGGACGACTCGCGACGGTGCAGCAGATCGCGATCATTTCCGGCCTGTTCGCCGCGTTCCTGAGCAACTACCTGCTGGCCAAGGTGGCCAGCTCGTCGCTCGCGGAGCTGTGGCTCGGTTTCGAGGCCTGGCGCTGGATGTTCTGGATCGAGCTGTTCCCGGCCGTGCTGTTCCTCGTGGCGCTGATGTTCATCCCGGAGAGCCCGCGCTACCTGGCGGCCCGGGGCCGCCGGGAAAATGCGCTGGCGGTGCTGGTGCAGCTGTACGGCGCCGGTTCCGGTACGCGCAAGCTCGCCGAGATCGACGCGTCGCTGGCGGCCGACCACCACCAGCCGCGGCTGTCGGACCTCATCGACAACGCGCGCGGGCGGATCCGCCCGATCGTGTGGGTCGGCATCGGCCTGGCCACGTTCCAGCAGCTGGTCGGCATCAACGTCGTGTTCTATTACGGCGCGGTGCTGTGGCAGGCCGTGGGCTTTTCGGAGAACGATGCGCTGCTGATCAACGTGCTGTCCGGCGCGCTGAGCATCGGCGCCTGCCTGGTGACTGTTGCGCTGATCGACCGCATCGGGCGCAAGCCGCTGCTGTGGGTCGGCTCGGCGGGCATGGCGGTGACGCTGGGGCTGGTGACGCTGGCGTTCGCCAGCGGGACGCTGGACGACGGCAAGCTCGTGCTGAGCGACAACATGGGCATGCTCGCGCTGGTCGCCGCGAACGTGTACGTGATCTTCTTCAACCTGTCCTGGGGCCCGGTGATGTGGGTGATGCTGGGCGAGATGTTCCCGAACCAGATCCGCGGCTCGGGACTGGCGGTGGCGGGGCTGTTCCAGTGGGGCAGCAACTTCCTGATCACCTGGACCTTCCCGATGCTGCTGGCGGGAATCGGGCTGGCGGGCGCCTACGGGCTGTACGCGCTGGCGGCGTTCCTCTCCATCTTCTTCGTGCTGAAGTTCGTGCACGAGACCAAGGGCCGCGAACTGGAGCAGATGGAAGGCTGAGCCCGCAGCGCGACCGGCGGCGCAAGCCGCCGGCCGCGGCGCGGGCAGGGCGGTAGGCCGTGTCTTCCCTGCTCGACATCTCCATCAGAGGAAACCCATCTTGAGCACGATCATGACGATGCCCGCGAGCCGCGTGCGCCACCCGTTGCGGTTCGCGATGTTGCTGGCGATGGCCGCGGGATCGACGCAGCTGGTCACCGGTTGCCGGGACAGCACCGATGCGCCCGCTCCCCCCGCCGCCGCCGATGCCACGGCCTCGACGTGGCCGCCCGTCGCGTGGCCGCTGGCCGAGGATCCCGCGATCGAGGCGCGCATCGACGCGCTGATGGCGAAGATGACGATCGAGGAGAAGGTCGGCCAGATCGTGCAGGGCGACATTTCCAGCGTGACGCCGGACGACGTGCGCGAGTACCGGCTGGGCTCGGTGCTCGCCGGCGGCAACTCCGATCCGGGCGGCAAGTACGATGCCACGCCGGCGCAATGGCTCGCGCTGGCCGATGCCTTCTACGAAGCGTCGATGGACACCCGTCAGGGTGGGCAGGCGATCCCGATCCTGTTCGGCATCGATGCGGTTCACGGGCAGAGCAACATCGTCGGTGCGACTCTTTTCCCGCACAACATCGGATTGGGAGCCACGCGCAATCCGGACCTGATGGAACGGATCGGCAAGGTGACCGCGATCGAAACGCGAGCCACCGGCATGGAGTGGGCATTCGCTCCCACCGTCGCGGTGCCGCAGGACGATCGCTGGGGCCGTACCTACGAGGGCTATTCGGAATCTCCCGACGTCGTCGCGAGTTTCGCCGGAAGGGTGGTCGAAGGCCTGCAGGGAAAGTTCGGCGCCGAAGACTTCCTGGACGGAACGCACGTGATCGCGTCGGTGAAACATTTCCTCGGTGATGGCGGCACCACCGGCGGCAAGGACCAGGGCGACACTGCGATCGACGAGGCCGGGCTCGCGCGCCTGCACGGCGCCGGCTACCCCCCCGCGATCGCCGCGGGCGCGCAGACCGTCATGGCGTCCTTCAACAGCGTCAATGGCGAGAAGATGCACGGCAGCCGGCACCTGCTGACCGAGGTGCTGAAGGGCCGCATGGACTTCGGCGGCTTCGTCGTCGGGGACTGGAACGGCCACGGCCAGATCCCGGGCTGCGGCAACGACGATTGCCCGGCCACGATCGTCGCCGGTCTGGACATGGCGATGACGCCGGACAGCTGGAAGGGTTTTTACGAATCCGCGGTGGTCGCGGCGAAGGACGGCACGCTGCCGATGCCCCGGCTGGACGACGCGGTGCGGCGCATCCTGCGGGTGAAGTTCCGCCTCGGCCTGTTCGACGCCGGAAAACCCTCGCAGCGGCCGTTGGGTGGCAGGTTCGAATTGCTCGGGGCGCCCGAGCACCGGGCGGTCGCCCGCCAGGCCGTGCGCGAGTCGCTGGTGCTGCTGAAGAACCAGGCCGGCGTGCTCCCGATCGATCCGCGCCGGAACCTGCTGGTGGCGGGCGATGGCGCCGACGACGTCGGCAAGCAGTCGGGTGGCTGGACGCTCAACTGGCAGGGCACCGGCACGCGACGCGCGGATTTCCCCAATGCCGACTCTGTCTGGGACGGACTGCGCGCCCAGGTGGAGGCCGCGGGTGGCCACGCCGAACTCGCTGTCGACGGGAAATACGCGCGGAAGCCGGACGCCGCGATCGTCGTCTTCGGTGAAAACCCCTACGCCGAGTTCCAGGGCGACATCCCCGACCTGTCGTACAAGCCCGGTGACGACGGCGATCTGCAGCTGATCCGGCGCCTCAAGGCGGATGGCATCCCGGTGGTCGCGGTCTTCCTGAGTGGCCGCCCGCTGTGGGTGAACCGCGAGATCAACGCCGCCGACGCCTTCGTCGCCGCGTGGCTGCCGGGTTCGGAAGGGGCGGGCGTCGCCGACGTGCTGCTGCGCGACGCGCGGGGGCAGGTGGCCCATGATTTCAAGGGCAAACTGAGCTTCTCGTGGCCGCGCACCGCCACGCAGTTCACCAACAACGTCGGGCAGGAGGATTACGACCCCCAGTTCGCCTTCGGCCACGGCCTGACCTACGGTGACACGGGTGATCTCGCGCCGCTGCCGGAGGTCTCGGGGCTGTCGGGAGAACAGAAGGTCGCCGGCGTCTACTTCGCCCGCGGCCGCGCGGCCCCGGGGACGGACCTCCGCCTGGAGAACGCGCAGGGTCATGCGACGAAGGTCACCACGCTGCCCGCCGCGCCACACGATCAAAGCCTTCGCGTCGCCGCAGTGGACTACCGGGCGCAGGAAGACGCGATGCGCTTCTCGTGGGCCGGGACCGGCCGTGCCACCGCGTTCCTGTCGGCCGATGCTCCGATCGATCTGACGCGCGAGTCCAACGGCGACGTGATGCTCGTGCTGACGTTGCGGGCGGAATCGGTGCCACGGCAGGACGTCGGCCTGGGCGTGGCCTGCGGTCCGGGCTGCGCGGCGGCGGTGCCCGTGCGCGATGCGCTGGCGGCGTTGCCGAAGGACCAGTGGACCACCTTCGGTGTACCGTTGAAGTGCTTCGGTGCGGCGGGCGCCGACCTCACCCGGGTGGAACAGCCCATGCGGCTTGAAACCGCGGGAGTCTTGCGGTTTTCTTTGGCGCGGCTGGCGTTGGGAGCGATGAACGAGGCGGAGCACGTGCTCGAATGCGGGAACCCCGATTGATCACCCACCGATGCGGACGCCGTTTCGGCGCAACTGCCTGAAACCAGGCGGTTTTGCGGCGTCCGCAAATGAAAATGCCCGCTGCGAGGCGGGCATTCCTTCAAGACTTGGCGCCCGAAGTTGGACTCGAACCAACGACCCCCTGATTAACAGTCAAGTGCTCTAACCGGCTGAGCTATTCGGGCGGGGTTGCGCATTTTAATCGACTTCCCGGGAGGGTCAACCCCCGCGGCGGCGCGGCGAACGCGGCGAAACCGCTCCCGAGGCCGATCGGGCGCGTTTTTCTTCACGGAAGCGGAAGCGCCGGGGCCCGAAGATCGGCCGCTGGCTATACTTGCCGGTCGTCCCGCGAGCGCCCCCGAATGTCCGAACGTTTCCAGATCGTCTCGCCATACCAGCCCGCCGGCGACCAGCCGCAGGCGATCGAGCGCCTGGTCGCGGGATTCGAGGCCGGCCTGGCCCACCAGACGGTGCTGGGCGTCACCGGCTCGGGCAAGACGTTCACGATCGCCAACGTCATCGAGCGGGTACAGAAGCCGACCCTGGTGCTGGCGCCCAACAAGACGCTGGCGGCGCAGCTCTACGGCGAATTCAAGTCGTTCTTCCCGCACAACTCGGTCGAGTATTTCGTCAGCTACTACGACTACTACCAGCCCGAAGCCTACATCCCGTCGACCGACACTTTCATCGAGAAGGACAGCAACATCAACGAGCACATCGAGCAGATGCGCCTGTCGGCGACCAAGGCGCTGCTGGAGCGCCGGGATTCGATCGTCGTGGCCAGCGTCTCGGCGATCTACGGGCTGGGCGACCCGAACGAGTACTTCCGGATGGTGCTGCACCTGGTCAAGGGCGATCGCATCGACCAGCGCGAGCTGATCCGCCGCATCACCGAGATGCAGTACCGGCGCAACGACACCGAGCTGGTGCGTGGCTCGTTCCGCGTGCGCGGCGAGGTGATCGACGTGCACCCGGCCGAGTCCGAGATCGAGGCGCTGCGCATCGAGCTGTTCGACGGCGAGATCGAGAACATCTCGCAGTTCGACCCGCTCACCGGCCACATCAGCCGCAAGCTGCAGCGCTTCACGCTTTACCCGAAATCGCATTACGTGACGACGCGCAAGACGGTGCTCGAGGCGATCGAGACGATCAAGGTCGAATTCAGCGCCCGCATGGAGGAGCTGTACAAGGCCAACAAGCTGCTGGAGGCGCAGCGGCTGCAGCAGCGCACGATGTACGACCTGGAGATGATGGCCGAGGTCGGCTTCTGCTCGGGCATCGAGAACTACAGCCGGCACCTGACCGGGCAGATGCCCGGCGAGCCGCCGCCGTGCCTGTTCGACTACCTGCCGCCCGATGCGCTGCTCGTCGTCGACGAGTCGCACGTCACCGTCCCGCAGCTCGGCGCGATGTACAAGGGCGACCGCTCGCGCAAGGAGACGCTGGTGGAGTTCGGCTTCCGGCTGCCGTCGGCGCTGGACAACCGGCCGCTGAAGTTCGAGGAATGGGAGCGGCGCTCGCCGCGGGCGATCTTCGTCTCGGCGACGCCGGGCAAGTACGAGCTGGAGAAGTCCGAGGGCCAGATCGTCGAACTGCTGGTGCGGCCGACCGGCCTGATCGACCCGCAGGTGGAGATCCGCCCGGTCGCCACCCAGGTCGACGACGTGCTGTCGGAGATCCACGAACGCGTGAAGCTCGGCGACCGCGTGCTGATCACCACGCTGACCAAGCGCATGGCCGAGAACCTCACCGACTACCTCGCCGAGCACGACGTCAAGGTGCGTTACCTGCACAGCGACGTCGACACCGTCGAGCGCGTCGAGATCATCCGCGACCTGCGCCTGGGCGTGTTCGACGTGCTGGTCGGCATCAACCTGCTGCGCGAGGGGCTGGACATGCCCGAGGTGTCGCTGGTGGCGATCCTGGACGCCGACAAGGAAGGGTTCCTGCGTTCGACCGGCTCGCTGATCCAGACCATCGGCCGCGCCGCCCGCAACGTGCGCGGCAAGGCGATCCTGTACGCCGACCGGGTCACCGCCTCGATGAAGGCGGCGATCGACGAGACCGACCGCCGCCGCGCCAAGCAGGTCGAATACAACCTCGAGCACGGCATTACCCCGACCTCGATCGTCAGGGCGGTGATGGACGTGATGGAAGGCGCGCGCAGCGAGCCGGAGGACGGCAAGGGCAGGGGGCGCGGCCGCAAGGTCGCCGAGGCGTCCAGCGACTATTCGACGATGGATCCGGCCCAGCTGGCCGGCAAGCTCAAGCAGCTCGAGGCCCGCATGCACCAGCACGCGCGCGACCTGGAATTCGAGGATGCGGCCCGCGTCCGCGACGAGATCCACCGCCTCCGGACCCAGGGGCTGATGTCCTGAACGGGGGCGGGGCGTTGTCGGCCCCGGGAGTTCGAGGTTATACTTCGCGCCCCTCGAGGGGCGGTTAGCTCAGCGGTAGAGCACTACCTTGACATGGTAGGGGTCACAGGTTCGAAACCTGTACCGCCCACCACCATCTTCGCGATGGTGGGAACAACGGGGAAAAGGAAGCCGCCGCGAGGCGGCTTCGTCGTTTCCGGGGCCGCGGCGCCGGCGCCGGAGGGCGCACCGCGGCGGCGAATGGTCAGAGCCGCAGCCGCGCCGCGTGCAGTCTTTCGTAGGCCGGCCGGCAGGCCTGGGCCACGTCGGCGGCATCGCTCTCCAGGACGATCGCGGCGCGGGGCTTGGCCGGGTCGAAGCCGGTCGACTTCCACACCGCTTCGTACCAGTGCGGCGCCCAGACGCCGTCGCTGTCGCGCCGACCCGCGGGCCAGCCGAGCATGCGCTCGCTGAAGTCGATGCCGACGTGCCCGCAGACCGCCCGCAGGTAGGCCGCCGGGTCGCGCAGGAAGTCGCCGGCGTCGATCACCAGGGGCGGCGCCCCGCGGCGTTCGGTCAGTTCGTCGAACAGGTCGGCTTCCTGCAGCAGGCCGATGTCCTCCGGCTCCACTTCGGCGCGCGAGCGGACATAGGACGCCACGACCTCGTCCGGGTCGCGGATCAGCAGGATGTTGTGCATCGAGTGCATCCACTCGCGATCCCATTCGGGCAGCAGGTGGTGGCTCATGTGCTTCTGGTACCAGATCGGCTTGCCGCCGGGCACCGGGCCGGTCAGGGTTTCGACGACCTTCTGCCAGTCGGTCTCGCCGTCGGTGATCACCTCGTCGCGGCCCGGGTGGTCCAGGCCGGTTTCCATCAGGTACGCCGCATACAGCGGCTCGTCGGTGACCACGCAGTCCTCGCGGTTCTCCCAGGCCCGCATCATCGCGGTGGAGATGTTGCGGGGGCCGCTCCACATCGCGATCCGGACCGGCTTCATGCCAGCCTCTCCCCGCCGCGCATCGCGACGTCGCGTTCGACCAGGCCGCGGTACAGCGCCTGCAGGCGCGCCACCATCGGCCCGGGCACGCCGTCGCCGATCGTGCGCCCGTCGACCGATCGCACCGGCACCACCCCGGCGAACGTGCCGGTGCAGAAGGCCTCGTCGGCCGAATACACCTGGGTCAGGCTGAAATTCTTCTCGAAGGCGGGAATGCCGGCCTCTCGGCACGCGCGCAGCACGTTGGCGCGGGTGATGCCACCCAGGCAGTAGTCGCCGGTGGACGTCCACACCTCGCCGCCGCGCACGATGAAGAAATGCGTCGAGTTGCAGGTGGCGACGAAGCCGTGCGGGTCGAGCATCAGCGCCTCGTCCGCGCCGGCCGTATAGGCCTGGATGCAGGCGGTGATGCAGTTGAGCTTGCTGTGGCTGTTGAGCTTGGGGTCCTGCACGTCCGGAAAGCCGCGGCGCACGTGCACCGTGAACAGACTCAGGCCGGTCGCCAGCGTCTCGGGCTTGGCGAGCTTGTGCTCGGGGATGATCACCACCGTCGCCGGGCCGACCGTGACGCGTGGATCCTGGTAGGGCGTGCGCTTCACGCCGCGGGTCACCATCAGGCGCAGATGCACGCCGTCGTGCATCCGGTTGGCGGCCAGGGTCTCGCGGATCGCCCGCTCCAGGCCCCGACGGTCCAGCCCGATGTCCAGCGCGATCGCCTTGGCGCCCTCGAACAGCCGGTCCAGGTGCTCGTCGAGGAAGAGCGGCTGGCCGTCCACCACCCGCAGGCCTTCCCAGACCCCGTCGCCGAGCACGAAGCCGCTGTCGAACACCGACACCGTCGCCTCCGCCCGCGGTTTCAGCACGCCGTTGATCCAGACCAGGATCGAGGCGTTGCGCGGGTCATCGTGGAAATCATGGATGCTGCTGGCCATGCGTCCTCCCGGTGGTGCCCCGAGCATAGCCCAAAGGCCTGTATTCATTGACTTCGAGGCGGCCCGCCACTACCTTGGCGGCACCCACGGGAACAAGGTGGCACCGGGAAACCGGCGCCCAGCGTGCGACATGAGCACTACCTTCCGCCACGACTGATCCCCGCCCAGGCCGGCTCCACCCGAGGACGCCTGGCGTCCTTTTTTTTCGCCCCGGATTCGCCCGCACCCATGATCAACATCACGCTTCCCGACGGCAGCCTGCGCCAGTTCGAAAACCCGGTCTCGGTGCTGGAAGTCGCCCAGTCCATCGGCCCCGGCCTGGCCAAGGCCACCGTCGCCGGCAAGGTCGACGGCCGCCTGGTCGACGCCAGCGACCGCATCGAGCACGACGCGAGCCTGCAGATCATCACCCCGAAGGACGAGGAGGGCGTCGAGATCATCCGCCACTCGTGCGCGCACCTGGTCGGGCACGCGGTGAAGCAGCTGTTCCCGGACGCCAAGATGGTGATCGGCCCGGTCATCGCCGAGGGTTTCTACTACGACATCTGGAGTGCGAAGCCCTTCACGCCCGAAGACCTGGCGGCGATAGAAAAGCGCATGGGCGAGCTGATCGCGAAGGACTACGACGTCGTGAAGAAGGTGACCCCGCGCGACGAGGTCATCGCCGTGTTCAAGGCCCGTGGCGAGGACTACAAGCTGCGCCTGGTCGAGGACATGCCCGACGAGAAGGCGATGGGCCTGTACTGGCACGAGGAATACGTGGACATGTGCCGCGGCCCGCACGTGCCCAACACCCGCTTCCTGAAGGCGTTCAAGCTGACGCGCGTGTCCGGCGCCTACTGGCGCGGCGACTCCAAGAACGAGCAGCTGCAGCGCGTGTACGGCACCGCGTGGTCGGACAAGAAGCAGCTCGACGCCTACATCCTGCGCATCGAGGAGGCCGAGAAGCGCGACCACCGCCGCATCGGCAAGCAGCAGGAACTCTTCCACGTGCAGGAAGAGGGCCCCGGCCTGGTGTTCTGGCATCCGAAGGGCTGGGCGATCTGGCAGGTCGTCGAGCAGTACATGCGCGGCGTCTACCGCGAGTCCGGCTACGAGGAAGTGCGCTGCCCGCAGATCCTCGACGTGTCGCTGTGGAAGCGCTCCGGGCACTGGGACAACTACAAGGAAAACATGTTCTTCAGCGAGTCGGAGAACCGCCAGTACGCGCTGAAGCCGATGAACTGCCCCGGCCACGTGCAGGTGTTCAATTCCGGCCTGCACAGCTACCGGGACCTGCCGATCCGCTACGGCGAGTTCGGCGCCTGCCACCGCAACGAGCCGTCCGGCGCGCTGCACGGAATCCTGCGCGTGCGCGGCTTCACCCAGGACGACGGCCACATCTTCTGCACCGAGGCGCAGATCGAGGAAGAGGTCACGGCATTCCACCGCCAGGCGCTGAAGGTCTACCGGGACTTCGGTTTCGGCGAGCCGTCGGTGAAGATCGCGCTGCGCCCGGACAACCGGCTCGGCGACGACGCCACCTGGGACCGCGCCGAGGCCGCGCTGCGGGCCGCGCTGGGCGCCTGTGGCGTCGCCTGGGACGAACTGCCGGGCGAGGGCGCGTTCTACGGCCCGAAGATCGAATACCACCTCAAGGACGCCATCGGCCGCACCTGGCAGCTGGGCACGATGCAGGTCGACTTCATGATGCCGGGCCGGCTCGGCGCCGAGTACGTGGACGAGAATTCCGCCCGCCAGCACCCGGTGATGCTGCACCGGGCGATCGTCGGCTCGATGGAGCGGTTCATCGGCATCCTGATCGAGAACCACGCCGGCGCCTTCCCGGCCTGGCTGGCCCCGGTGCAGGCGATCGTCATGAACATCACCGACGCCCAGGCCGAATGGGCCGAGCAGGTGCGGAAAACCCTTGCGAATCAAGGCTTCCGGGTCCGGTCCGATTTGCGGAACGAGAAGATCGGCTATAAGATCCGCGAGCACACGCTGCAGAGGGTCCCGTACCTGCTGGTGGTTGGCGACCGCGAGAAGGAACATGGGATGATTGCGGTGCGCACCCGGTCCGGGGAGGACCTGGGTTCGATGACCCCGGACCAGTTCGTGCAGAAGCTGCGCGATGAAAACGGCCCGGCCGCCTGAGACGGCGTCCGGATAACGAGCGGTAAAACACAGAGAACACGCGAATCAATACTTCATCTACAGACAAGGGCAACCGCAAGAACCTCGAGATCCGCGTCCCGCGCGTGCGCGTGATCGGCCTCGACGGCGAGATGGTCGGCGTGCTGACGCGCGACGAAGCGCTCGCACTGGCCGAAGAGTCCGGCGTCGACCTCGTCGAGATCCAGCCGACGGCGGATCCGCCGGTTTGCCGGATCATGGATTACGGCAAGTACAAGTTCGACCTGCAGAAGAAGGCGAACGCGGCCAAGAAGAAGCAGAAGATCGTCGAGATCAAGGAACTCAAGTTCCGCCCGACGACCGACGACGGCGACTACGCGATCAAGCTGCGCAACCTGCGCCGCTTCCTCGAGGAAGGCGACAAGGTCAAGGTCAACATCCGCTTCAAGGGCCGCGAGATGGCCCACCAGGAGCTGGGTCTGGAGATGGCCAAGCGCATCGAGGCCGACCTGGGCGAGGACGTGGTCATCGAGCAGCGCCCGCGCCTCGAGGGCCGGCAGATGATCATGATGGTCGCCCCGAAGCGGAAATAAGCCGGTGCGGCCGGGCCTCCGGGCCCCGCCGACGGTGCCGGGACAGCATCCGGCATAGCCAAGTGGCTAATTCTGTTGCATAATTCGCGGCCCACCGGATCCCGGTGGGTCCCCGGTGCGGCATCCGGGCCCGGAACATCGGGCGAAGCCGTCATGGACCTGTCGAAGGTTTCCAACGAAATCATCGACTTACAAGCCGGCACGGGCAGGAAGGAAAGAGTGGCTCACGCCACCGCCCAGGCCAGTAACGATCGAATATTCCAAAGGGACTCCCATGGCCAAGATCAAGATCAAGACCAATCGGGCCGCCGCCAAGCGCTTCCGGAAGACCGCTTCCGGGAAGTACAAGGCTGGCCACGCCAACCGCAGCCACATCCTCACCAAGAAATCGACCAAGCGTAAGCGCGGTCTTCGTGCCACGAACATCGTTCGTGCCGAGGATTCGGGCCGCCTGGATCGCATGCTTCCGTATCTGTGAGGAGATAAGAAATGGCACGAGTCAAGCGTGGTGTAACGGCGCGCCGCCGGCACAAGAAAATCATCAAGCTCGCGAAGGGTTACTACAACGCCCGTCGCAAGGTCTTCCGCGTCGCCAAGCAGGCCGTCACCAAGGCCGCCCAGTACGCGTACATCGGCCGCAAGCAGCGCAAGCGCCAGTTCCGTTCGCTGTGGATCGTCCGCATCAACGCGGCGGCCCGCCTGCACGGCCTGAGCTACAGCCGCTTCATGAACGGTCTGCTGAAGGCCGGTGTCACCCTGGACCGCAAGGCCCTGGCCGACATCGCCATCCACGACCCGGTCGCGTTCGGCGCGATCGCCGAGCAGGCCAAGCGCGCTCTCGCGGCGTAAGGCCACGGCCCGCGGCGGTTTGCCGCACGCGGGCGACGTCGAAGTGGGGAAGGGCGAGAGTCCTTCCCCATTTCGTTTTCAGGCTCCGCAAAAACCGCATCGGACATCGCCCATGAGCGAACTCGAGAACCTCACCCGCTCGGCCGTCGCCGAGATCCAGGCCGCCGCCGGCCTCGATGCGCTCGACGCGCTGCGGGTATCGCTGCTCGGCAAGGCCGGCAGCATCACCGGCCAGCTCAAGCAGCTCGGCGCGCTGGCGCCGGAGCAGCGCAAGCTCGCCGGCGAAGCCGTCAACCGCGCCAAGGAAGCCGTGGCCGAGGCGATCGCCGCCCGCAGGGCGCAGCTCGAGGAGGCCGCCCTGGCGCAGCGCCTCGCCTCGGAGCGCATCGACGTGACGCTGCCGGGGCGCGGCACGATGCCCGGCAACCTGCACCCGGTCTCGCGCACGCTCGAGCGCATCACCGACATCTTCGCGCGCCTCGGCTACCAGCTCGCCGACGGCCCGGAGATCGAGGACGACCACCACAATTTCGAGGCGTTGAACTTCCCGCCGCACCACCCGGCGCGGGCGATGCACGACACCTTCTATTTCCCGCCCGACCAGGCCGGGGTCGCGCGCCTGCTGCGCACGCACACGTCGGGCGTGCAGGTGCGTTTCATGGGGCAGAACGAGCCGCCGCTGCGCATGATCGCCGCCGGCAAGGTCTACCGCAGCGACAGCGACCAGACGCACACGCCGATGTTCCACCAGGTCGAAGGCCTGCTCGTCGACGAGACCTCGAGCTTCGCCGACCTCAAGGGCACGCTGGCCGAGTTCGTGCGCGCGTTCTTCGAGCGCGATTTCGAGATGCGTTTCCGCCCGAGCTATTTCCCGTTCACCGAGCCGTCGGCCGAGGTCGACATCGCCTGGCAGCAGCCCGACGGCAGCACGCGCTGGCTCGAGGTGCTGGGCTGCGGCATGGTGCACCCGAACGTGCTGCGCGCCTGCGGCATCGACCCGGAGCGCTACACCGGCTTCGCGTTCGGCCTCGGCGTGGAGCGTTTCGCGATGCTGCGCTACGGCGTCTCTGACCTGCGCAGCTTCTTCGACAACGACGTGCGTTTCCTGAGGCAATTTGCATGAAGTTTCCTGAAAGTTGGCTCAGAGAGCACGTCAAGGTCCCTGCGTCGCGCGACGAGCTGTCGGCGCGGCTGACCGCGATCGGCCTGGAGGTCGAGGAGACGCAGGTGCTCGGCGAGGGCCTGGACGGTGTCGTCGTCGCGCAGATCCTCTCGTGCGAACGGCATCCGGAAGCCGATCGCCTGCAGGTGTGTCAGGTCGCCACCGGCGCCGGCACGGTTCAGATCGTCTGCGGTGCGCCCAACGCGCGCGCCGGCCTGAAGGCGCCGCTGGCCACGATCGGCGCGACGCTGCCGGGCGGCCTGCAGATCGCCGCGGCGACGCTGCGCGGCGTCGCGTCCGAAGGCATGCTCTGCTCGGCGAAGGAGCTCGGCGTGGATCCCGACGCCTCGGGCCTGCTCGAACTGCCGGCCGACGCCCCGGTCGGCGCGAAGCTGGCCGACGTGCTCGGTCTGCCCGACGCCAGCTTCGAACTCAAGCTCACGCCCAATCGTGCCGACTGTTTCAGCGTGCGCGGCGTCGCCTTCGATGTCGCCGCCGCGTTCGGCGTGCAGGTCGAGCCGCTGCAGATCCCGGAAGCGGCGATCGGCACGGATGCCGCCATCGCGGTCGAACTGCAGGCCGGCGCCGATGCGCCGCGCTTCTGCGGTCGCGTCGTCGAAGGCCTCGACCCCACCGCGCGCACGCCGCTGTGGATGGGCGAGCGGCTCAAGCGTGCCGGCCTGCGGCCGATCAGCCCGCTGGTCGACATCACCAACTACGTGATGCTCGAACTCGGGCAGCCGCTGCACGCGTTCGACGCGGACAAGCTGGCCGGTCCGATCGTCGTGCGCCGCGCCCGCGCCGGCGAGACGCTGAAGCTGCTGGACGAACGCGAGGTCGCGCTCGACGACGGCTTCCTGCTCGTCACCGATGCCGGCCGCGCCGTCGCGCTGGGCGGCGTCATGGGCGGCTGGGACACGCGGGTGACCGACACCACGACGCGGGTCTTCTTCGAGGCCGCGCACTGGGCGCCGGCGGCGATCATCGGCCGCGCCCGCCGGCTGGGCATGCATACCGACGCCGGACACCGCTTCGAACGCGGCGTCGACCCGGAACTGCCGCGCTACGCGGTGGAGCGGGCGACCCAGCTGGCGCAGCAGATCCTCGGCGGCCAGGCCGGCCCGCTGACCGAAGCCGTGCTGCCCGGGCATCTGCCGAAACCCGCGGCCGTCTCGCTGCGGCGCGCGCGGTTGGCGCGCGTGCTCGGCATGACGGTCGCCGACGCCGACGTCGAACGCATCCTGCGTTCGCTCGGCATGCAGGTGGCCGCCGCCGCCGACGGCTGGTCCGTACTGCCGCCGACCCGCCGTTTCGACATCGCGATCGAAGAGGACCTGGTCGAGGAGATCGCCCGGATCCATGGCTACGAGACGATCCCGACCACCACGCCGACCGGTGCCGTGCGCCTGGCCGCCGAGTCGGAAACCCGGGTCGGCGACGGGGTGCTGCGACGCCAGCTGTGCGCCGGCGATTTCCTCGAGGCCCTCTGCTACGCGTTCGTCGACGCCCGCCGGCTCGAGGCCTGGCAGCTCGCGGAGCGTTCGGTGGCGCTGGCCAACCCGCTGTCGGCCGAGCTGGGCGTGATGCGCACATCGCTGCTGCCGGGCCTGGTCGACGCGCTGGCGCGCAACCGCGCCCGCCAGCAGGAGCGGGTGCGCCTGTTCGAGCTGGGCAAGGTATTCCATGCCGGCGACGGCGCCCCGACGGAAACCCGGCGCATCGCCGCCGTGGCCTGCGGGCCGCAGGCCGCCGAGCAATGGGCCGGGGAACGGCGCGGCGTCGACTTCTTCGACCTCAAGGCCGAGGTCGAGGCGCTGCTGGCGCTGGCCGGCGTGCGCGGCGATTTCCGCCCGGACGATCTGCCGGCGCATGGCCACCCCGGGCGCAGCGCCACCCTATGGCGGCAGGGACGCCGGATCGGCTGGGTCGGCCATCTGCACCCGGCCCTGGTCCAGGCGCTGGACCTGGACGGAGAGATCGTCGGCTTCGAGCTCGACCTGGACGCGGTCGCCGCGCGCGCGGTCCCGCGGGCCGGCGAGCTGTCGCGCTTCCCGTCCGTCCGCCGGGACATCGCGCTCGTCGTGCCGGAATCGGTCGGCTGGGCGGCCCTGGAGGCGAGCCTGACCCTGGCGCTGGGCCCGCGCCTGCGCGAGGTCCGCTTGTTCGACCGCTACGTCGGTCCCGGCCTAGACGCCGGGTCAAAGAGTCTGGCTATGGGCTTGATTCTGCAAGATGTTTCCCGCACTCTCACCGATCACGACGCCGACCAGGCCGTCGCCCGTGCCCTCGAGGCACTGGCCAGGGACTGCGGGGCGCGACTGAGGTCGTAACAACCGCCGGCAACGGCGGGCTACAGGGGTGGTTATGGCGTTGACCAAGGCCGAGATGGCCGAGCGGTTGTTCGAAGAGGTTGGTCTGAACAAGCGCGAGGCCAAGGAATTCGTGGACTCCTTCTTCGATGCGTTGCGGGAGGCGCTGGAGCGTGGGCAGCAGGTCAAGCTGTCGGGCTTCGGCAACTTCGACCTGCGGCAGAAGAACCAGAGGCCCGGCCGCAACCCGAAGACGGGCGAGGAGATTCCGATCTCCGCCCGTACGGTGGTCACCTTCCGCCCCGGCCAGAAGCTGAAGGAGCGCGTGGAGGCCTATGCTGGATCCGGGCAGTAACCGAGAACTTCCGCCGATCCCGGCGAAGCGCTACTTCACCATCGGTGAGGTCAGCGAGCTTTGCGACGTCAAGCCGCATGTGCTGCGCTACTGGGAAACCGAGTTCACCAGCCTCAAGCCGGTGAAGCGGCGGGGCAATCGCCGTTATTACCAGCGCCACGACGTGCTGATGATCCGGCAGATCCGCGGCCTGCTGTACGAACAGGGCTACACGATCTCCGGCGCCCGCCAGCGCCTGGAAGGCGAGGTCGGCCGCGTCGAGACCAGCATGTCGGCGCAGATCGTCAAGCAGGTGCGCATGGAGCTCGAGGAAGTCCTGCAGCTGCTGCGGCGGTGATGCCGGCCCGCCGCTGGCGGTTCCGGCGGTTCGCCATCCAAAAAAGAGCGGAAGGGCGCTGGCGCCTCAGGCTATAATCGCGGTTCGTGTCGGGGCGTAGCGCAGCCTGGTAGCGCATCTGCCTGGGGGGCAGAGGGTCGTGGGTTCAAATCCCGCCGTCCCGACCAAATCGAAGACCCGGGACCACGGCTTGCCGGTTCCGACAGAAGCCCGCCTTGTGCGGGCTTTCGTTTTTTGTCGGCCAAAAAGAAAAGTTTGGAGGATGGAGATTGGAGTGGAGAGAAGGTAGTCCGGGGCGCGACTACCTCTCCGGACTCCAATCTCCATCCTCGATCCTTTTCTTGTCAGTCGTCGGTCTTGGGACCGGCCTGGTCGTCCGACGGCGTCTGCGCACGCAGTTTCGGGTTGTCGGCGCCACAGCCGGTGTCTTCGCCCGGGCCGGTCTCGATCAGCGCCAGCAGCGCCGCCGGCGGCGCGATCGCGTAGAGCGCCGCGGCGATCAGGCCGCGGGCCACCAGCGGGCCGGCCTCCGGGCGGATCTTCGGGTGCTTCAGCGTGCCGGTCAGGCGCAGCGGCGAGCGCAGGCTCAGCGGGCTCGGATCCTTCGGCCGCGGCTTCAGGCGCAGGTCGTAGCGTTCTTCGCCCAGATGCACCTGGCCCTCGACGAACAGCACGGTGTCGGTGGTGTCGAACGCCATCTGCCGCGATTGCGCGACGCCGTCCTGCACCGCCATGTCGGCATACGCGCAGCGGATCGGGATGATCCGGTCCTTGCCGATCATGAATTTCAGCGCCTCGTAGATGTCGATGCCCGCCAGCTCGAGCAGGAGGTTGCTGATCCTGCCGCGGCCCATGCCGATCTGCGCCTCGCCGTCGGCGGTCGACACCAGCGCCGAGATCGAGTTTCCGGTTCCCGACAGCTTGACGCGGCCGCCGATGCGGCCGGCGCTGGGCGGCGCGTTCTTCGGCGTCAGCTGACCCAGGTCGAGGCCGCGCGCGGTGACGTCGACCTGGGCGGTGATCGCCGTGCGGCGCGCGTCCAGGTGCACGACGCTTTCGATCTCGCCGCTGGCCATGCCGAAGTTCAGCGGATCCAGGTGCAGGTCGCCGTCGACCAGCGTCAGGTGCGCCAGCATGTTTTCCAGCGGGATCTTCGGCGAATTGACCCGGCGCGCCTGCCAGCGCACGTCGGCGTCCATCGAGCGCAACTTTACGACGTCGTACTCGCGCTGCGGGAAGACGCGGTTGGGATCGCCGGGCACCGCCGGCGCCGCGGAACGGCCCTCGCCGGACCGCGGGGTGCCGCCGATGAAGCCGGCGAGGTCGTCGAAGTCCAGGCGCTGCGACACGAGGTTCGCGGTCAGCTTGTTGCGTTCGCCGCTCGGATCCACGCTCGCGTCGCCGGCGAGGTCGGAGTCGCCGACGACGCCCTTGAAGCCGCGGTAATGCCAGAGCCTGCCTTCGCGCGCGAGCCGGCCTTCGAGCCGGTACGGCGGTGTCTTCGGGATCGCCAGCCCCAACAGCGGATACAGCTCGGCCATGTCGGCGCCGGATAGCTCGAAGCCGATCTCGAACGCGTCCGGCCGCAGCGGCAGCGCCAGCCCGCCGAACGCGTGCGCCTTCGTGCCGCCGGCGCGGGCGCGCAGGTCGACGCGATAGGCCTCGTCCTCGTCGATGAATTCCACCGGCGAATCGACCCGGCCTTCCAGCTCGAAATCGGCATCCCGGTAGCGGCCGTCGCCGTCCACCAGCAGCGGCGCGAGGCCGCCGTCGGCGGGCGCATCGCCGCTCTGCACGAAGACGCGGATGTCGGTCTTGTAGGTCGGCTCGAGCAGCCGGTAACGGCCGCCGTCGACGAGCAGCTGGCCGATGTCGGGATAGTCGGGGTCGGGGTCCGGCGTGTCGGAGAACTGCCAGTTCTTCCGGCCCTCGCCGTCGCGTTCCATCAGCAGGTCGGGGCGGTCCAGTTCGACGCGGGGCAGCAGCCACTGGCCGCGGAAGACCCGCCAGAACGCCCAGGTGACGCGCGCCTGGTCGACGCGGAACATCTCCTCGTCCGTCTTCGACCAGTCGGCGTTGCCCAGCACGACGTCGTTGAAGATCACCGTCGGGCGCGTCCAGTGCAGGTCGACGTCGAGATCGCCCTCGATGGCGAATTCGCGGCCGGTGGCGGCTTCGACTCGGCGCTCGATCGGGCCCTTGAACCAGTTCCAGTCCCACAGCAGCACCAGCAGGACGATCGCCACCAGCAGGCCCAGCACGACCTTCTGCCAGGTCGGGGCCTTCTTCCAGTGGTCGTCGAGGCGGCCGCGCGCGCGCGCCAGGCCGCTGCGCGGGGAATCGGTGGGGGCCGTGGCAGCTGTATCCATCGGCGCAGCATTGCGGTGAACGCGTGTTCACCCCGCGAACGCCGCGCCCGCCGTTCAGCGATGTGCCGGCAGCGAGAACGCGGCCGGCTGCCCCGACCTCAGCTGTCGAACAGCGCGGCGTCCAGCGCCAGCAGGTTGCCGGCGCCGCTGCGCATGGCCGCCGCGTGCGTCTGCGTGCGCGGCAGCAGGCGGGCGAAGTAGAACCGCGCCGTCTCGCGCTTGGCCGTGCGGAAGTCGGCCGGGTGATTTCCCGCCTCGGCCGCCGCGACCGCCTTCGCCCACCAGAACGCCAGCGCCACGTAGCCCGAATAGAACAGGTAGTCGACCGACGCGGCGCCGATCTCGTCCGGGTTCGCCATCGCCTTGCGGCCGACTTCCATCGTCAGTTCGCCCCACTGCCGCGTGGTTTCGGCCAGCGGCAGGATGAACTCGGTCATCGCCGGGTTGGCGGCGTGCTCGGTGCAGAACACCTGGATCATCTGCATGAACTGCTGCAGGCCGGCGCCCTGGAGCTGCAGGGTCTTGCGGCCGAGCAGGTCGAGCGCCTGGATCTGCGTGGTGCCCTCGTAGATCGTCGTGATGCGGGCATCGCGCGC
>JAKFCL010000227.1:0-4980 GCA_036676665.1 Arenimonas sp.
CTGCGCGAGGCCGACCTGGCCGCGCGCTGGGGCGGCGAGGAGTTCTGCGTGCTGCTGCCCGACACGACCCCGCACGCGGCCGCGGAGATCGCCGAGCGGCTGCGTGGCGCGGTGGAACGGATGCCGCTGGCCGCACCCGACGGCAGCGCGCTGCCGGTGACGGCGTCGTTCGGCGTGGCCCTGTCGCGGCCCGACGACGACGACCTGCACCGGCTGGTCGACGCGGCCGACCAGGCGATGTACCAGGCCAAGCGCGAAGGCCGCAACCGGGTGCGGATGGCGGCCGACGTCGCGGCCGGCGACGGCGCACGTGTCCCGGATGCGAGCCAGGCCGGGACCTGACCCGCCGGTGGCTTCCGCGTCCGCCGCGCCCGGCACGCAGCCGGCGCCACCGCGGAGCGCGCTACGGGCCGGCGACGGCGCGATCGAGCGCGCCGATATCGATCTTCGTCATGGTCATCATCGCCGCGAACGCGCGTTCGGCGGTTTCGCCGCCCTGCGCCAGCAGTTCGGTCAGGCGCCGCGGCGTGATCTGCCACGACAGGCCCCAGCGGTCCTTGCACCAGCCGCAGGCGCTCTCCTGGCCGCCGTTGCCGATGATCGCGTTCCACAGGCGATCGGTCTGTGCCTGGTCGTCGGTGGCGACCTGGAAGCTGACCGACTCGTTGAAGCGGAACTCCGGGCCGCCGTTGAGCAGCAGGAACGGCATGCCGAGGATCGTCATCTCGACCGTCAGCGGATCGCCCTTCTTTCCGGACGGATAGTCGCCGGGTGCATGCATCACCCGCTCGATGCGGGTGTCGGGAAAGGTGTCGGCGTAGAAGCGCGCGGCGGCCTCCGCGTCGCCGTCGTACCACAGGCACGGCTGGATCTTCGGGATCATGGCGACCACTCCGGACGATGTCGGGGAAACGACGCTAGCGCGGGCCGGGTCAGCGCCGGGTCAATGGCCCGCAGGGGACTTCGAGGCATGGGCAGCGAACCGTCAAGGCCCGGACACCCCCGCTTCCCGTGCCTGCGCCTGCAGCAACGCGAAGCGCCTGCGCTGGCTCTCGACCTGGGCCCGCAGTTCGCGGCGCAGCGGCGCGTAGTGCGGACTGTCGCCCAGCGCCCACTCGGTCATGGAGTCGCTCAATACATCGGCCGCGTGCACGCCGTGCGGCGTGCGCAGCAGCTCGCGCAGCAGGTCGATGCAGGCCGCGTCGTCGCCCAGCAGCGCGAGCACGCGCGCCATCGTGATGCGGGCGTTGGCGGCGATGACCGCGTCCACGTTGGCGTCGAGCTGGGTGGACACACTCGCCAGCGCCGCACGCGCCTCGGATTCATTGCCCGCCAGCGCATGCGCCTGGGCGATCCACGCCTGCACCCAGACCGGGTTCTTCGCTTCGGCCCGCTGCGCCGTCAGCGCCGCCAGCGCGTCGTGGTAGTAACGCGCCGCTTCCGCCTCGCGGCCCATGCGCACGTGGAAGTACTGCTGCATCAACGCGGCCGGGAGCAGGTTGCCGCCGTTGCGCGGTTCGCCGTCGAGCCCGGACTGCGCGAGCAGCGCGCTGGCGTCCGCCCACTGCCCGCGGTACTCGGCGACCAGCAGCTCGTTGAACAGCGCGGAGGTCTCGTCGCCCTCGGTCCGGAACAGCCCGGCCACCTCGACCAGCGCCGCCGCGTACGCCGGCACGTCGCCGGTGAGCAGGAACCCGGCCCGGGCCAGGGCACGACGATTTCCCGCCGACGGGTTGAGCCGGTGCATGCGCTGCGCGAGTTGCCAGCTCGCCGGGTAGTCGCGCCGGACGTTCTCCATCTGCAGCCGCAGTTCGAACATGTGGTCGGTGTTGAGCGGGTCGAGCCGGATCGCCTGTTTCAGCGCCTCGATCGCCTCGTCGCTGCGCCCCAGGCGATTGCAGAGGTAGCCGCGCACGGCGAGCAGGCCCGAATCCAGCGGCCAGCGCACGAGCGCCGCGTCGGCCAGCGCCAGCGCGCCGGCGTAGTCGCGGTCGACGTAATAGCGCACGCGGATCTCGGCCAGATGTGTGGCCGGCTGGTCCGGCGCCAGCCGCCGGGCAGCGGCCAGGTCGTCGCGGGCCTGCGCCTCGATGTCCTCGCGCGGCACGCCGGCGTGGAAATGCAGCATCGCCAGCGCATCGGCGCGTTCGGCGCGGGCAAGCCCGAACGCGGGCGCCAGGGTCAGCGCCGCATCCAGCAGTTCCCGGCGCTGGCGCATCGACCCGGTGCGGGAGTCCTGCAGCATCCGCGATTGCAGGTAGAACTCGACGGCGCGGGGATCGACCGTGGCCAGCGCGTCGGCCCATGGCGATACCCGGTCGCCGAGCCGGCGCGCCACCGCCACCGCGATCTCGGTCTGCAGCGCGAGCGCGTTGCCCACGGCCCGCGTGTAGGTCTCCGACCACAGCGGGCGGTCGGCGGCCGCGTCGACCAGCCGAAGGCTCATGTGCATGCGGTCGCCGTCGCGGCGCACGGACCCTTCGAGCACGTGGCTGGCCTGCAGTTCCTCGGCGATCCGGCGCGCCGGCAGCGTGCTGTCGCGGAACGAACGCATGGTCGTCAGCGAGACCACCTCCACGGTGCCCAGCGTGCCCAGCGCCCGCAGCAGTTCGTCGTGCAGGCCGTCGGCGAAGTAGCCGTTCTGCGGGTCCGGGCTCAGGTTGGCCAGCGGCAGCACCGCGATCCGGTGCCGGCGCGGTGCGTCGGCCGCGGGCGCCGCGACGCCACCTGCCGTCGCCTCGTCGGCGGGTGCCCGGGGCAGCCACCACAACAGCCCCGCCCCCAGCGCGAGGATCAGCGCCAGCCACAGCAGTTCGCCGCCGGTGATGCGCTGCTGGCCGCGGTCGCCGTGGTACCACGCGACGACGATCGCCACGGGCAGGCCGCAGGCGAGCGCGACGATCGCCGACTGGCCGACCAGCAGCGGCCAGGCGAACTGCTCGGCCACCAGCACCAGCAGCTGCAGCAGCGCCGTGGCCGCGGCCGCGTAGGCCAGCGTCCACTGCACGACCTTGCGCTCGCGCAGGGAAACCCAGAAGCCCGGCATGGCCGGGGTGGGCGGAACCTGAGGCTGAACCTTGGATGGCCTGCGGCGCATCGGGGCCCCCTGATGGCGTCCTTATAGGCCAACGCCCCGGGGAAGAAAACTCGGGCGTCTCCGCGCGGCGGCCCCGCGTCATAATCGGCCGATGTCTGCTCGTCGATTCCTGCTGGCCGCGGCCGGGTTCTGGTTCCTGTTCGGCCTGATGGCCGGAATCCAGGTCTGGATCAGCATGAGTTCGCACGGCCACTCCGTTCCGCGGCTGCTCGGGTACTCCCTCGCGGTCTGGCTGGCCTGGCTCGCGCCGACGGCGGCGGTGCTCTGGCTGGCGCGGCGCTTTCCGCTGGTGCCGCCGCGGCCAGGGGCGGTGGCCGTGCATCTGCTGGCCGCCACCACGATCGGGCTGCTGCACACGCTGTTCGCGCTGGGGCTGCTGCTGTGGCTGCGCCCGTACGACCAGATGACGGCGTCGGCGGCCGACCTGCAGGTCGGCGAAACGCTGCTGGCGCAGATGCTGCTGCAGTGGATCCTCTACCTGCTGGTGCTCGGCGCCGTGCTGGCGCTGGAATACGGCCAGCGCCATCGCGAACAGGCCATCGAGGCGGCGGACCTGCGGCGCTCGCTCGCCGACGCGCGACTGCACGCGCTGGAACTGCAGCTGCAGCCGCATTTCCTGTTCAACACGCTCAATGCGATCGCGGGCCTGGTGCGGGTCGGCCGCCGGGACGAGGCGATCGGCATGATCGCCGGCCTGGCGGACCTGCTGCGCTATTCGCTGGACCATGCCGGCCGCCAGCGCGTGACCCTCGGCGAGGAGATCGGGATGCTCACGCGCTACCTGGAAATCCAGCAGGCGCGTTTTCCGGACCGGATGGCGTTCACGGTGACGATGGACGAGGCGCTGCGGCCGGTGGCGGTGCCGATCCTGATCCTGCAGCCGCTGGCGGAGAACGCCATCCGCCACGGCATCGACGGGGCCGGTTCGGCGAGCCGCATCGAGGTGCACGCGCGGCGGATCGACGACCGGCTGGAACTGCAGGTACGCAACCCCGGCCGCCTCGCCGCGCCGGTGGTGGAGGGCATCGGCCTGAAGAACACCCGGGAGCGCCTGCGCACGCTGTACGGCGACGACGCCAGCCTTTCCCTGACGGCGTCCGGCGACCACGTGCTGGCGCGGCTGGACCTGCCCTTCGAGGTGCTGCCATGAACGCGCAGGCGCCGCTGAAGGTGCTGGTGGTGGACGACGAGCCGCTGGCGCGCGAGAACCTCCGCGTGCTGCTGGCGGACGACCCGCAGGTCGAGGTTGTCGGCGAATGCAGCGGCCCCGACGCGGTGGCGGCGATCGCCCGCCTGCGCCCCGACATCCTGTTCCTCGACATCCAGATGCCGGACCTCGACGGGTTCGCGCTGCTCGAGCGGGTCGGCCCGGACGCGGTGCCGGCCGTCGTGTTCGTGACGGCGTTCGACCGGTATGCGGTGCACGCGTTCGAAGTGCATGCGCTGGACTACCTGCTCAAGCCCTTCACCGACGCCCGCTTCGCGGCCGCCCTGGCCCGCGCGAAAGCCCAGGCCCTCGGCCATCGCCAGGGCGCCCTGGACGACCGCATCCACGCGTTGCTGCAGTCGCGCCAGGCGCCGCGCCGGCGTTTCCTGGTTCCCGGCCGGGACAAGAGCCTCGTGGTCGATGCGGACCGGATCGACTGGATCGAGGCGGCCGACTACTACGTCAGCCTGCATTGCGGGGGCGTCAGCCACCTGCTGCGCGAAAGCATGGACGCGATGGAACGCCAGCTGGATCCGGACCAGTTCGTGCGCGTGCACCGCGGCACGATCGTGAACCTGGCACGGGTGCGGGAAGTCCACCCGCTGGCCGGCGGCGGCTGCGAGCTCAAGCTGGTCGACGGCACGAAGCTGAAGCTGAGCCGCGATCGACGGGCCGG
>JAKFCL010000228.1:0-3340 GCA_036676665.1 Arenimonas sp.
TCCGCCTCCGCCTCCGCCTCCGCCTCCGCCGCCTCCGCCTCCGCCGCCGCCGCCGCCGACAGTGACGCCGCCGCCGCCGCTGGTGATCGTGCCGGTGACGCCGCCGACGGTCGCGCCGACGACGCTGGTCTACGTCGACCAGCCGCCTTCGCCGACGCCGGTGATTACGGTCCAGGAAGAAGAAGAGGAGGCGGCACCCGACTACGTGCCGCCGGTCCTCACGCCCAAGGCGTATCGGAACTGACGGCATGGGCGCCGGCGCGAACCGTTCGCCGCCGCCCGCCGGGCGATCGCGGCCCGGCGCCTGGCGGGTCGTGGTGGCGGCCCTCTGCGTCCTCGGCGCCGGAACCTCGGCCGCCGCGGACCTGGGGGACGCGGTCGCGTCGGCGGAAGTCCGCGACGTCGCCCGGTGGATCGGCGAATCCGCCGACAACGGCGGCCTCCCCTTCCTGCTGATCGACAAGGTCGCGGCGCGGGTTTTCGCGTTCGATGCCGACGGCGAACTGCTGGGCCACGAAGCGGCCCTGCTGGGCGCGGCGCGCGGCGACACGACCGCGGCCGGCGTCGGCGACCTGTCGATTGCCGCGATCCGGCCCGAACAGCGCACCACGCCCGCCGGCCGCTTCGTCGCGCACCTGGACAAGGACATCCACGGCCGCGGCATCCTGCTGATCGACTACGACGCATCCATCGCGCTGCATCCGGTCGTGCCGGGTACGCCGAAGGAACGCCGCGCCGAGCGCCTGCGCAGCGCGTCCCCGGACGACAACCGCATCTCGTTCGGCTGCATCAACGTGCCACCGGGGTTCTTCGACATGGTGGTGCGCCCGACGTTCACCGGCACGGCGGGGGTCGTCTACATCCTTCCCGAGACCCTGCCGGCGCGCGGGTTCTTCGACGGCTAGGCCTGCCGTCGCCTCAGCTCGTGATCGGCTGGCTCAGCTCGACCCAGGTGGGCGGCTCCGGCCACGCCGGCGAATCATGGCCGGCGACGGCGCGCTTGAGGTCGCGCGGGTCGAGCTGCGGCGCGACGCCGTGCAGCAGTTCCAGCGCATAGTCGCGCAGCACGCGCTCGCGCGGCAGCACGGCCCAGGCGATGCATTCGGGCACCGCCGCCGGGGCCGGCAGCGCCCGCAGGTCGGCGTCCTCGCGGGGGCTGACCGCCATCTCCGCCAGCAGGCCGACGCCGAGGCCGGCACGCACATAGGTCTTGATCAGGTCGGCGTCGCGCGCGGTCATCGCGATCTGCGGTTCCAGCCCGGCCTCGGCGAAGGTCCGCCGCAGCGACGACTCCGGCTTGTTGGTCGATTCGTAGCTGACCAGCGGATACGCCGCCAGCTCCGCCAGCGTCGGTGCCCGCCCCGTCGCCGCCAGCGCATGCGCGGCCGGCACCAGCACCACGCGGCGCCAGCGGTACAGCGGCACCGCCAGCCCGCCCGGCGGCACGTCGCCGGCGGTGCTGACCACGGCGAAGTCGGCCTGGCCCTTCGCCAGCTGCGCCAGCACCTCGCCCTCGGAGGCCGGCTGCAGGTGGATGCTGACATCGGGGAACCGTTTCGCGAGCAGCCCGATCGCCGGCGGCAGCACGAAGCGGGCCTGCGTGTGGGTCGTCACCAGGGTCAGTCGACCGTGTTTCTCGCCACGTTCGTTGGCGGCGTAGGCGCGGATGTTGCCGGCTTCGGCAAGCACGCGGCGGGCATGCGCCAGCACGTCGCGGCCGGCCGGCGTCACCGATTCCAGGCTGCGGCCCTTGCGGTGGAACAGCAGGAAGCCCAGCTCGTCCTCGAGCTGCTTGAGCTGCTTGGACAGGCCCGGCTGGGTCGCGTGCACGCGCTCGGCCGCCAGGGTGATGTTCAGCCCGGAATCGGCGATCGCGACGAGATAGCGGAGCTGGGTCAGGGTCATGGTCGGGGGCCGGCGCACGGCGCCGAAGTCGTACAGCCACGCTATCCCGGCGTCGCGATGCCGTCCATACGCCGCTGATAACCGGATGGCATGACCAGGACGCGCGGCATCATTTCCGCGCGGACGGGCGGCGACCTACGGTCCGGAGCATGCCTTCGCCCGCCGATCCCGCCCCGACCCTGCCGCTGTTCCCGCTGTTCGCCGACCTGCGCGGACGGCGGGTGCTGGTCGCGGGCGGCGGCGCGGTCGCACGCCGGAAGATCGAGCCGCTGCTGGCGGCCGGGGCGCGGGTGCGGGTGGTGGCGCCCGGGCTGGACGCCACGCTGGCCGCGCTCGCCGCCGCCGGAACGATCGAATACGTCGCCGGCCCGTTCGCCGCGTCCCTGCTGGACGACGCGTGGCTGGCGATCGCCGCGACCGACGATGCCGAGGTCAATGCCGCCGTCGCCGCCGCCGGCGCCGAACGCCGGCTGTTCGTCAACGTCGTCGACGACGCGGCCCGCTCGACCTACCAGGCTCCGGCGCGGATCGAACGCGGTCCGCTGCAGCTGGCGATCAGCAGCGGCGGCGGCGCGCCGATGCTCGCCCGCCACCTGCGCGAGCGGCTGGAGACGGAACTGGACGAATCGCTCGGCGATCTCGCCCGCCTGCTCGCATGCGAGCGCGAGCGGGTGCGCCGCCGTTACCCGCGTCCGGCCGAACGCCGCCGCTTCCTCGACCGGCTGCTGGCCGGCCCGCTGCCGTCGCTGCTGCGTGCCGGCGATGCCGCCGGTGCCGCCCGTGCCCTGGACGACGCGCTGGCCGGCACGCCCGACACCCGCGCCCGCGGCCGGGTCGCGCTGGTCGGCGCCGGACCCGGCGACCCCGGGCTGCTGACGCTGCGGGCGCTGCGCCTGCTCAACCAGGCCGACGTGGTGCTGCACGACCGGCTGGTGTCGCCCGAGGTGCTGGCACTGGCGCGGCGCGATGCCCTGTTCGTCGAAGTCGGCAAGGAAGCCGCGAACCACCATGTCACGCAGGACGGCATCCACGCCCTGATGCGCGACCACGCCCGCGCCGGCCGCGTCGTCGTGCGCCTGAAGGGGGGCGATCCGTTCGTGTTCGGGCGCGGCGGCGAGGAACTCCAGTTCCTGCGCGCGCACGGCATCGCCTTCGAGGTGGTCCCCGGCATCACCGCGGCGCTGGCCTGCGCCGCGTATGCGGGTGTGCCGCTGACCCATCGCGATCACGCGCAGTCGGTGCGGCTGCTGACGGCGCACTGCCGCGAATCCCAGGACACGCTGGACTGGCCGGCGCTGGCGCAGGACCGGCAGACGCTGGCGGTGTACATGGGCGTGGCGGCGCTCGGTTCGTTCCGCGACCGTCTGGTGGCCCATGGGCGCTCCGCCGCGACGCCGTTCGCCCTGGTCGAAAACGGCTCGCGGCCGCAGCAGCG
>JAKFCL010000229.1:0-6608 GCA_036676665.1 Arenimonas sp.
TCGGCGGCGAACACGCCGTCGGCATCGGCGTGCAGGCGCTCGCGGGCCCCGGCGAGATCGCCCCACCATTCCCGCACCGGCGAGGCGAAGAAGAAATGCAGCGTGCCGGCGCGGGCGGCGCTGGCGATCACCCGCAGCACGTCCGGCGACACGTTCTGGCAGGCGAACGCGAACAGCCGCGGCGGCAGCCCGCGCGGCACCTCGGCGCCGTCGCCGTCGAAGCGCTGCAGGTACGCATGCAGCCGGCGCGCGCGATGGGCCAGGCCGTGGGTCGCGCGGCGCCACAGTTCGGCCTGCCAGTCGCCCGGGTCGGCGCCGTCGTCCCAGCGCAGCAGCCAGCCGCGCCGCCAGGCCTGGTATTTCTCGAACGCCGCGGCGACCTCGCCGGCCAGCGTCCAGGCCGCCAGCGCCCGGTCGGCGCCGGCCAGCACCGGCCGCAACGGCGCGAACACCGGCGCGGCCATCGCCTGTTCGTCGGCCAGCAGCGACCACAGGCGCCAGCGCAGCGTCGCCGCATCGGCGATCGCGGCGGCGTCGCCCGGCAGGTTCGCCGCCAGCGCGTCGCGGACGAATTCGCCCGGGGTCAGGAAGCGCAGGTTCGCGGCGATCCCGTGCGCCTCGGCGAGCGTCTTCTGCAACCAGCGCCGCATCGCCGGCTGCGGGATCAGGATCGTGTCGGGGGCCAGCATCGCCGCGCCGGGCGCCGGCTCGGCCAGCTGCGCGGCCATCAGTCGCGCGAGCACGTCGAGGTCGTTGCCGTGGTAGAGGCGGAAGTCGGGCGCGACAGGCATGCCCGCATGATGCCGCACCGCGGTCTCGCGGAACGAGACGATCAGCCGGCGGCCGGGTGGAAGGCGATCGTGTGGCGCTGGCCGTGCACCATCGGCTCGACCACGTACTGGCCGTGTTCGGCGAGCACGCGGTCCTGGATGGAAGCCAGCGGCACGGCGGGCGGCAGCGACTCGGCGTACGGCGAGAACTCCAGGTCCAGGTCCAGCGCCACCATCCGCGGCTGCTGCATCGGTGCCAGCAGGCGCAGGCGCAGGCCGAACCGGCGCACCGTCTCCATCTCCACCGCGGCGCGCACCGCGGCCTGGCAGATGCGGTAGATCGCCGTGCGGGCATCGTCGTCGAGCGAATCGACTTCGCCATCGAACGTGGGATCGAAATGCACGCCGGCGTCGTCGAGGGTGTCGCGCAGCGGGCCGTTCTCCAGCGCGTGCCGCAGGCCGTGGCTGTCGAGCATCGGCGGGCGCAGCTGGCGCAGGGCGCGGCGCAGGCTGTCCTGGATCTCGCGCACCTGTTCGCGCAGGGACTCGAGGAAGCGCGTGGACTGCTCGTCGCGCATGTCGCGGAACGCCAGGCTGATGCGCGTGCCGAGCGCGTGGATCGCATGGCCAAGTTCGTAGTCGAGCTCGTTGGCCAGTTCGCGCTGCCCCTGTTCCTCGATGCGCACCAGGCGCTGGGTCACTTGCCGCAGGTCATCGGCGAGCGCGGCCAGTTCGTCGTTCTTGGCCGCCAGCTCGCGGTGGCGCGAGGCCAGGACGTCGTGGCTGAGCCGCAGCGCGGTGCTCGCCGAGCCCAGCACCAGCGCCCCGGCGCCGACCACCGCCAGCACCAGTTGCAGCACCGTCACGCTGACACCCAGCGCGCCGCTCTGCGCCAGCGCCTGGATCACCACGCCGAGCACCGCGATGCCGATCGCGGCGCCTTCCCAGCCATGGCGGAAGCCGAGGAAGAACAGCGGCGCGAAGGTCAGCAGCAGCACGTAGTCGGCGAGCCTGCCGTAGATCTGCACCAGCAGGAACATGCCGAGCGCGGCCGCCATCACCGCGCCGAGGTCGCGCCACAGCCCGCGCCGCGGCGTCTTCGGCAGGCCGTGCGCGGCCACCAGCAGCAGCGGGGCGATGACGATCTGGCCGATCATGTCGCCATAGAGGAAGGCGAACATGCTGGCCAGGGCTTCGGCCATCGTCATCGGCACGGTGACCAGCATGCCCCACAGCAGCGGCGACACGCCGGCCGCCGCGAGCAGGCCGGCGACCAGGAAGCGCACCATCCGCGCCGGGCCCTCGATCGGTGGCGCCGGCTCCGGGCCGCGCATCACCAGCACCATCGTCGCGTAGATGACCCATGGCATCACGCAGATGCCGAAGAAGGCGAAGGTGAACAGCGGGTAGCCCATGAACACGGACTTGGTGGTCTGGGCGCCGAGCTCGGCGGCCGCCAGCCAGCCCCAGCGCCGGGTCGGGACCAGCCACAGCAGGCCCAGGCGCAGGCCGGCCGGCAGGAACCACAGCTGGGCCGAAAGCTGCTCGAACATCAGCCAGGCGAGCATCGCGGCGAGCGCGATCGCGGCCCAGCGCAGGTGGTCGCCGGGTCGGGCCCATTGCAGCATCGCCAGCGGTCTGGCCGACATTCCGGTCCGGTCCCCCCCCAGGGCCGCGTGACGCCCCCAGCATGCTCCCCCGGCGGGTCGCGACGGAAGGGGCGCCGATGCGCCTTCCCGCCGATGCAGCGGACCCCATATAATCCGGCCTTTCGACTCCAGGGCCCTGGCCCGCTGCCAGGGTACGACTGTGCGCAATCACGATCTGGTCTTCCTCAAGCACTTCTCCCAGGTGATCGGCATCCTGGTCGCCATCACGATCTCGCTGATCCTGCTCGGGCTGTACTTCAACAGCTTCCAGCAGCCCGACCCGAACCCGGTCGCCGACCAGCAGACGGTCGAGCGGATCCGCCCGGTCGGCGATGCCTATGCCGGCTCCACCGGCGCGGCCGCCCAGGCCGCCGCGAAGGCCGCCGCGGCCGCCGCCGCCGCGGGTCAGGTCGCCTACGAAGGCACGCTGGACGGCGCGGTGATCTACAACAACCTCTGCGGCGCCTGCCACACCGCCGGTGCCGGCGGCGCGCCGAAGCTCGAGAAGGCGGCCTGGTCGGCCCGCATCGCCCAGGGCATGGACACGCTCAACACGCATGCGATCCAGGGTTTCCAGGGCCAGTCGGGGCTGATGCCGGCCAAGGGCGGCAACCCGTCGCTGAGCGACGAGCAGGTGGTCGCGACGGTCCAGTGGATGGTCGACAACCTCAAGTAAGCTGGGATCCGATCCCGACCGCACGACGCCGCCTCCGGGCGGCGTCCTGCTTTCCGCTCCCCGAAAACCGGAGTTGCCGATGCGCCTGGCCCTGCTGCCGACCGCCCTGACCGTACTGCTCGCCGGCTGCGTGGTGCCCGACCGCCTGGATGCCGGGCCGGCGCCGCCGGCCGCCGAACCGGTTGCCGGCGCCGACGGCACCTATGCCGTGACGATCGGCCAGGTCCAGGGGCCCGGGCCCCGCAGCCCGCTCGAGGGCCGGAACGTCCTCGTCGAGGGCGTGGTAAGCGGCGTGTTCGGCGGGCTGGGCGGCGTGTTCGTTTCGTCGTTCGGCTCCGACGCGGATCCGCGCACCGCCGAGGGCGTGTGGGTGCCGCATCCGAAGGGCGCCGAGCCGCGGCTGCGCCCCGGCGACCGCGTGCAGCTGCTCGGCACCGTGCGCGAACTGGGGGACGGCGATTCGACCCTGACCTCGATCGAACCGACCCGGCTGACGAAGACCGGCACCGCCGACGTGCCGGTGCTGGTGCTGACGGCAGCGCCGGCGCACGGCTGGGAATCGTACGAAGGCCAGCCGGTCCGCATCGAGGCACCGCTCACGGTGAACGACACCGGCGGCCTCTATCGCTACGGCGAACTGGCGACGGCGTTCGGCGGCCGGGTGTACGCACCGACCGAACGCGCGCCGCCGGGCCCGGAAGCGCAGGCGCTCGCCGCCGACAACGCCCGCCGCGGGCTGCGGATCGACGACGCCCGCCAGGCGACCGACGTCGACACGGTCTGGTACCTGCCCGCGCACGACGACGACGCGCCACTGCGCGCCGGCAGCACCGTCGGCCTGCTCGAAGGCGTCGTCGACGAACGCTTCGGCAGCTACCGGCTGCAGCTGACGAAGGAGATCGGGCACATCACGCAGGCGCCGCGGCCGGCGCCGCCGACGGTGCCGGGCGATCGCCGCATCGCCGGCTTCAACGTGCTCAACCTGTTCAATGGCGACGGCGCGGGCGGCGGGTTTCCGACCGAACGCGGCGCCGCCTCCCGCGCCGAGTACGACCGCCAGCAGGCCAAGCTGGTGGCGGTGGTGCAGGCGCTCGATCCGGACCTGGCCGCGCTGATGGAGCTGGAGAACGACGGCTACGGGCCGCGGTCGTCGCTGGCGCAGTTCGTCGACGCGCTCAATGCCGCCGGGCCGCACGGCGACTGGCGCTTCGTCGATGCCGGCGAGGGTCCGGGCACGAACCCGATCCGGGTCGGGATCGTCTATCGCGCCGGCCGTTTCACGCCGGTCGGGGCGCCGGCGACGCTGACCGACGGGCCGTTCGCCGAGCGCAGCCGGGCGCCGCTGGTGCAGGCGTTCCGCGCCAGCGACGGGCGCACGCCGTCCGGCCCGGTCTTCGTGGTCGCCGCGAACCACTTCAAGTCCAAGGGCTGCGGCCGCGACCCGCTGACCGGCGGCGACGCCGACAGCGGCGACGGCCAGGCCTGCTTCAATGCCACCCGGGTCGAGTCCGCGCGCCGCCTGCACGACTGGCTGGCGACCGACCCGACCGGCACCGGCGCCACCGCGACCCTGGTGCTGGGCGACCTGAACGCCCATGCCCAGGAGGATCCGCTGCGCCTGCTGCGCGAGCGCGGCTGGCGGGACGCCTTCGCCGGTCCGCAGGCCGAGCCGCCGTACTCGTTCATCTTCGCCGGCCAGTCGGCCCGGCTCGACCACGCGCTGGTGGATGCCGGGCTGGCGGGCCGCCTGCGTGCTGCGGTCGAGTGGCACAACAGCGCCGACGAATCCGACCGCTTCGACTACCGTCTGGACGACGATGCCGACCCCTGGCGGGCGTCCGACCACGACCCGATGCTGCTCGGCTTCGACCTGGCGCGCTGAGCGCTATCATCGCCCGCATGGACCCCCTGCCCGCCTTCCCGACCGACTCCGGCCCGATGCATATCGCCGGCCCCGCCGGCCGGCTGGAACTGATGGTGGACCTGCCCGAACCCGGGCAGGAGCGCGCGGGCGTGGCGGTGATCTGCCATCCGAACCCGCCCGATGGCGGCACGCTGCACAACAAGGTCGTGACGATGACCGCGCGCGCGCTCAGCGAGCTGGGCATCGCCGCGGTCCGGCTGAATTTCCGCGGTGTCGGCCAGTCCGAGGGTACGTTCGACGAGGGCCGCGGCGAAACCCTCGACCTGCTGGCGGTGACCGACTGGCTGAAGAAGGTGCGCCCGGACGATGCGCTGTGGCTGGCCGGGTTTTCCTTCGGCAGCTGGGTCGCGCTGCAGGCCGCGCGCCACCTGCCGGTGAAGCAGATGATCTCGATCGCCCCGCCGGTCGGCCTGCGTGCGTTCGACGGCGTGCTGCCGCCGCCGTGCCCGTGGCTGGTGGTGATGGGCGAAGCGGACGACATCGTCGATCCGCAGAAGGTCTACGCCTGGATCGACTCGCTGAAGGACAAGCCGACGCTGGTGAAGATGCCGGACACCGGCCACTTCTTCCACCGCCGGCTGATCGACCTGCGCGGCGCGATCAAGAACGGCGTGCGCAAGAACCTGCCGCCGCCGCGGAATGGCTGAAGCGGCGGTGGCGCCGTCGGCCGCGTGGGCCGCGGGCATCGCGGCCGGCCGCTGGCAGCATGATCCGGCGCAGGCGGCAGCGCTGGTCGAACTGGACCGCATCCACCGCGAGCTGCTCGCCGCCGGCGCCGGCGGCCGCGGCCTGTTCGGCTGGCTGAAACGCTCGCCGCCGCCGGCCGTGCGCGGCCTGTACCTGTGGGGCGGCGTCGGCCGCGGCAAGACCTTCCTGAACGACCTGCTGGTCGAATCGCTGGCCGACGTGCCGCGCCGGCGCTGGCATTTCCACCGCTTCATGGTCGAGATGCACGGCCGCATCCGCGCGCTGCCCGACGACACCGCCGACACCGTCGCGGTGGTCGCCGATGCGCTGGCCGACGAGTTGCGGCTGCTGGTGCTGGACGAGTTCATCGTCAGCGACATCGCCGACGCGATGATCCTGGCGCGCCTGCTCGAACGCCTGTTCGCCCGCGGCGTGACGCTGGTGACCACGTCCAACACCGCGCCGCCGGCGCTGTACCGCGACGGCCTGCAGCGCGCGCGCTTCCTGCCGGCGATCGCGCTGCTCGAGCGGCACTGCGCGGTGCACGAGCTCGCCAGCGCCACCGACTACCGCCTGCGCCAGCTGACCAGCGCGCAGACCTACGTGACGCCGCTCGGCCCCGAGGCCGAGGCGGCGATGGCCGCGCATTTCCAGCGCCTGGCCGCCGACCATCCCCGCGAGCCCGGGCCATTGGCGATCAACGGCCGCGACATCCCGGTGCGGGCGATGACCGAGGGCGTGGCGTGGTTCGATTTCGCGGCGCTGTGCGAAGGCCCGCGCGCCGCCGCCGACTACATCGAGATCGCCCGCGACTTCCACACCGTGCTGCTGTCGGACGTGCCGGTGTTCGACCCGCTGCAGGAGAACGCCGCGCGCCGCTTCGTGCACCTGGTCGACGAGCT
>JAKFCL010000230.1:0-8019 GCA_036676665.1 Arenimonas sp.
TGCCGTAATACCCCTCGCGCGAACGGATCGTCGAGCGCTCGACGCCGGCACCGATCGCGCCGCCGACCACCGCACCGACCACCGTCGCCACCGCACGGTCGCTGCCGCCGCGGCGGTAGCCGTAGCGATCGCGCCCGTCGCCGTCGGCGACGGCATTGCCGATCGCGCCGCCGATCACCGCGCCGATGATCGCGCCGGTGCCGCTGGTGCGCGGCTGGCCGTAACCGCGCCGGTACGGATCGCTGTAACCGCGCTGGTAGCGATCGTCGTACGCGTAGCGGTCGCCGTAACCCGGCGCCGTGTCGTAGCAGCGCTGCGCCGGCTGCCGGCGCGAGACGATCGGGTCGACGCTGACCACGCGCGCCATGTCGTAGCTGCCGCTGCGGCCGTAGCGGTCCGGAGTCACGACTCCGGAGCCGTAGCGATCGTCGTAGCGATCGTCGTAGCGGTCATCGCCGTAGCGGTCGTAGCCGTAGCCGTCCTGGGCGACGTAGGTGTCCCCGTAGCGGCTGTCTTCGTAGCCGTACGACTGCGCACCGTAATAATCCTGCGCGGCGGCGGTGCCGGTGGCGGCAGCCATCGCGAGCACGATCGAGCTCAGAACAAGACGCTTCATGGTCCACTCCCTGACGCCGGACTCGGCGTGGGCGCAGAGTGGAGCCCGGGCGCACAACTAACCCTGAATCCGGCCCGTGAAGGCACGGGTGTTCAGCCATGCGACAGTCTGCGCCGCCGTCGCCGCCGCCGTCCGTCCCAGCAGCGGCCCGACATGGCTGCCGGCGACCTTCACCAGATCGGCCTGCCAGGCCTCTGCAAGGCGGCGCGTGGCGGCCGCCGGAACCTCGTCGTCGGCCGCCGACGCGACTACCAGCACCGGAATCGCAGGTGCGCGCAGCGGCAGCCCGGCGCGGGCCTCGGCGAGCACCCGCCCGGATTCGTCGCGCCAGCGCCGCCACGCCCACTGCGCGGTGAAGGCGTCGGCGTCCGGCAGCGCGCGGCGGGTGCCGGAGAGCGAGGCGTCGCGGCCCCAGGCCCGGATATCGCCGGGCGCAGGCGCGCCCGCGAGACCTTCGGGCGGCAACGGGTTCACCAGCACCAGCGCGTCGGCGAGGTCGGCGTTCGCGGCGGCCAGCAAACCGCCGAGACTGGCGCCCACCAGCACCACCCGCGATGCCCCCGCCCGCGCCGCGACGGCCCAGCCACGCACCTGCTCGAGGTAATCGGCCAGGCTCGTCGCCGCCAGGCCGGCGCCGCCCGGGCGCAGGTCCGGCGCCGACACCGCGAACCCCTCGGCGGCGAACACCCGCGCCCAGACGCGCCATTCCCAGCCGCCGCCGCCGGCGCCGTGCACGAACACGACGGCGCCGCCTCGCTCAGACAAGCTTCGCTTCCATCGTCACCGGGATCGCCAGCGCCCGCGAGATCACGCAGTTCTGCTTGGCGTTGTCGGCGAACCCGGCGAACTCCTCCGCCGACAGGCCCGGCACGCTGGCTTCGACCTTCAGGTGCACGCCGACCGCGTGCGGTCCGGGCGAGGTCTCCATCAGCACCTCGGCGCGGGTGTCGATGCGGCTGGCGGCGTGGCCGGCGTTCTGCAGGATGAAGCTCAGCGCCATCGAGTAGCAGCCGGCATGCGCGGCCGCCAGCAGTTCCTCGGGATTGCTGCCCTTCTCGTCGCCGAAGCGGGTGTTGAACGAATAGCGGGTACCGTCGAACAGGCCGCTTTGCGGCGTGCTCATGCGGCCCTGGCCGGATTTCAGGTCGCCTTCCCAGTGCGCGGTGGCATATCGCTTGAAGCCCATGGTCGATCTCCGGTGGAGGGCCGCGGCGCGGCCGGGGACCCAGTCTAGCCCGGTCCGGGCGCCGGTTTGCCGCCCCCGGAACGGCCCGGTAACATGCGGCTTTCGCCGGCAAATCATCGGCGCGCAAGGATTTTTCCGATGAAGTTGCAGGTTCCCCTGCTGCAGTTGCCCGTGCAGTTCGACCACGCGGCGCTGGCGGCCGAAGTGGCCGCGGTCGACGAGTCCTTCTGGCGGCCGCACCCGAACAACCTGCCCGGCAACAGCGCGCTGACGCTGATCGCCGCCGGCGGCGATCCCGAAAACGACAGCACGTTCGGCGCGATGCGCCCGACGCCGGTGCTGGCGCAGCTGCCGATGCTGCGCGAGGTGCTGTCGGGCCTGGGCGCGACCTGGGGCCGGTCGCGGCTGATGCGGCTGTCGGGCAACGCCGAGGTCATCGCCCACGTCGACACGAACTACTACTGGCGCGAACGCATGCGCGTGCACGTCCCGATCGTCACCTCGCCGGCGGTCCGCTTCCAGGTGGCGGCCGACGAAGTGAACATGAAGGCGGGCGAGTGCTGGATCTTCGACACGTGGGAACGTCACCGCGTATTGAACGAAAACGACCAGACCCGCATCCACCTCGTCGCCGACACGGTCGGTGGCGAGGGCCTGTGGAACCTCATCGCCCGCGGCCGCCCGCATGGCCGCGACATCGCCGGCTGGTCGCCGATGGCGGTCACCCTGCCCGGCAAGGGCGATGTGCACATCGACTTCGAAACGGTCAACCAGCCGGTCGTGATGGGACCGTACGAGGTGCGCGAGAATTTCGTCTTCCTGCTCGGCGAGTGCGTGCCGCACGCCGCCCTGGGCGTCGTGCAGCAGGGCCTGCTGGATTTTTCCCGGCGCTGGCAGGCGCTGTGGGCGGCCTTCGGCGAGAGTCCTGCCGGGCTGCCGCGCTACCAGCAGCTGATCGCCCGCGGCCAGGCCGAAGCGCAGCGTCGCGGCGCCGGCCAGGTGGTCCTTCGCAATGGCGTGAACCTGTTGCAGATGCTCGACCGCTACGTGTTCGGCGTGGCCCTCGCCGCCGCGGTCGACGCGGCGGCGCAGCAGGACGTGCACGGCGCGACCGGGGCATCCGCCCCCGCACGGGCCGCGCCGGTGCGTGCGGGCGCCGCCGGTGCCCGCCTCGAGCGTCCGGTGTTCATCGTCAGCGCGCCGCGGTCGGGATCCACGCTGCTGTTCGAAACCCTTTCGGCCGCGCCCGCGGTCTTCACGGTCGGCGGCGAGAGCCACCAGCTGATCGAAGGCATCTCCCGGCTCGCGCCGGGCCACGACGGACTCGACAGCAATCGCCTCGATGCCGGCTTCGCCAGCCCGGACGTGGTCGCGGAACTGCAGCAGCGCTTCCTCGACGCGCTGTCGGACCGCGACGGCCGTCGTCCGGAAGGCGCGGTCCGTCTGCTGGAAAAGACCCCGAAGAACGCCCTGCGCATCCCGTTCCTGAAAGCGGCGTTCCCCGGGGCCCGGTTCATCTACCTGCACCGCGACCCGCGCCAGGTGCTCGCCAGCATGATCGAAGGCTGGAAGTCGGGACGGTTCGTCACCTACCCGCGCCTGCCGGGCTGGGAGGGCCTGCCCTGGTCGTTCCTGCTGACGCCCGGCTGGCAGGCACTGTCGGGCAAGCCCCTGGCCGACGTGGTCGCGGGGCAGTGGGAAACGACCACCCGCCTCCTGGTCGACGACCTGCAGGCGCTCGATCCCGCGGACTGGACGTCGGTGCGCTTCGCCGACTTCGTGGCCGATCCCCGCGCCACCGTGCAGCGGCTGGCGGCGTGGGCCGGCTGGGACTTCGACCGCGAACTGGGACCGGTCCTGCCGCCGTCGCGCTCCACGCTGACCGCGCCGGATCCGGAAAAATGGCGTGCCCACGCCCCGGACATCGAGCCGCGACTGGCGGCGATGGCCGTCGTGGCCGGGCAGGCGGCGCGGGCGGCAGGCCACTGAGCGCACGCCCGGGGCCCGCCCCGGGTTGACCCCGGCGCCCGGCGGTGGAAGTCTGGGCGCCCCGGCATGCGCCGGGCATCCGCCATGACCGACGCGCGGTCGCGTTCGAGGACCGGTACGGGCAGCGCCATCGCGCCGCCGACCATGACGGCCTATCCACCCTTCACCGGGAGAGACGGCCTCATGTCGTACAGCACAGACCAGATCCGCAACGTGGCCCTCGCAGGCCACTCCGGCGCCGGCAAGACCACCCTCTTCGAAGCCCTGTTGCATGCCGGCGGCGCCCTCCAAGCGACAGGCAGCCTCGAACGCGGCACCACCGTCTCCGACCACGATCCGATGGAAAAGGCCCGCGGGCACTCGCTGAACACCGCGATCGCCTCGATCGACCACGCCGGCATCCATGTCAACCTGATCGACACGCCCGGTTTCCCCGATTTCCGCGGCCCGACGCTGTCGGCGTTCTCGGCGGTGGAAACGGTCGCGATCGTCGTCGATGCCGCCGCCGGCATCGAATACGGCACGCGCCGGATGATGGACTACGCGAAGGCGCGCAACCTGTGCCGCGTGCTGGTGGTCAACCGCATCGATGCCGAACCCGGCAAGCTGGCGGCGCTGGTCGACGAGCTGCGCGACACGTTCGGCCCCGAATGCCTGCCGATCAACCTGCCCGCCGACGGCGGCCGGCGCGTCGTCGACTGCTTCTTCAATCCCGAGGGCGATTCCGACCTGGGCCCGGTGGCCGACGCGCACCAGCGCATCATCGACCAGGTGGTGGAGATCAACGAGCAGGTGATGGAGCGCTATCTCGAGGACGGCGAGACCGGCCTGTCCGGCGCCGCGCTGCACGACGCCTTCGAGCAGTGCCTGCGCGAGGGCCACCTGGTGCCGATCTGCTTCGTGTCCGCGCGCACCGGCGCCGGCGTGAAGGAGCTGCTCGACCTCGCCGAGAAACTGTTCCCGAACCCGGCCGAGGGCAATGCGCCGCCGTTCGAGAAGAACGGCGAGCCGATCTTCGCGGTGCCCAACCCGGCCGCGCACGTGATCGCCGACGTGTTCAAGATCGTCAACGATCCCTTCGTCGGCAAGCTCAGCGTGTTCCGGGTATTCCAGGGCACGGTGAAGCGCGACAGCCAGCTGTTCATCGACGACGGCCGCAAGCCGTTCAAGGTCGGTCACCTGTTCCGGCTGCGCGGCAAGGACCATGTCGAGATCGACCGCGCGGTCGCCGGCGACATCGCCGCGGTGGCCAAGATCGACGAGATCCATTTCGACGCCGTGCTGCACGACAGCCACGACGAGGACAACATCCGTCTCCGGCCCGTCGAGCTGCCGCGGCCGATGTTCGGCCTGGCGATCACCGCCGCCACGCGCGGCCAGGAGCAGAAGCTGGCGACGGCGCTGCACAAGCTGGCCGAGGAGGATCCGGGCTACCTCGTCGAACACGTCGCCGAGCTCAACGAAACCGTCGTGCGCGGCCTCGGCGAGCTGCACCTTCGCGTGCTGCTCGAGCGCATCCGCGACCGTTACGGCGTCGAGGTGACGTCGCGGCCGCCGCGCATCGCCTACCGCGAGACGATCGCCGCGGCCGCCGAGGGCCACCACCGGCACAAGAAGCAGACCGGCGGTGCCGGCCAGTTCGGCGAGGTGTTCCTGCGCATCGAACCGCTGGAGCGCGGCGCCGGTTTCGAATTCGTCGATGCGGTGAAGGGCGGCACGATCCCCGGCCAGTACATCCCCGCGGTCGAGAAGGGCGTGCGGCAGGTGCTGCACGGCGGCGCGATCGCCGGCTACGAGCTGCAGGACGTGCGCGTCACGGTCTACGACGGCAAGTACCACAGCGTGGATTCCAAGGAAGTGGCGTTCGTCGCCGCCGGCAAGCGCGCGTTCCTGGACGCGGTGCTGAAGGCGCGGCCGCAGGTGCTCGAGCCGATCGTCGACCTGACGGTGCGCGCGCCCGAGGCGCATATGGGCGACATCACCGGCCAGCTGGCCGGCAAGCGCGCGCGCATCCACGGCACCGATGCCGAGGGCGGTGGCGAGATCGTCGTCAAGGCGCAGGTGCCGCTGTCGGAACTGACCGACTACGCCGCCGAGCTGAAGGGCGCGACCGCCGGGCGCGGACGCTACGACCTGGAGTTCAGCCACTACGAACCGGTGCCCGGCAATGTGCAGCGGCAGCTGGTGGACGCCTACCGCCCCCACCACGAGGAGGATTGAGCGCGCATCCCCCGGCGGCGGTGGCACACTGCGGCACGCGACCCCGCCGGAAGCGCCCGGCCTGAACGAGGTTCCCCGATGCGATCGATTCCCCCGCTGCTGCCGTTCGTCCTGCTGGTGGTGCTGGGCGCGGCCTGTTCGCGCGGGGAGGACGCCGCGGTCCCGGGCCCGGCGACGTCCGCGACGGACGCCACCGCCGACGCTGCCCCGGCCGACGCCGGTTCCGGCGCGCCCGCACCCGCCGCGGAGGCACCGGTGCCGACGGATGCGGCGCCGCGCATCGAGGACCTGGTGCGCGCCGACGACTCGCTGGCCTCGCTGCAGGAACGCCTCGGCGCGGCCAACGCCGTGCCGCAAGTCCTGCCGGGTGCCGAAGGCGAAACGATGTCGGGCTGGACGCTGTTTCCCGACGATCCGGCGCGGCGTCTGTCGGTGTACCTGGACGATACCGGCGAGCACCCGCTGATGCTGCTCGCCGGCCAGGACGCCGTCGCCTGGGAACGCGCCGACGGCGTCCGCATCGGCATGTCGAGCCAGCAGCTGGCGCAGCTCAATGGCGGTCCGTTCGGCTTCCTGGGGTTCGACTGGGACTACGGCGGCGTGGTCACCGACTGGCGCGGCGGCCGCCTGGCGCCCGACGGCGCCAGCGCCGGCCCGGTGACGCTGTGTCCGCCGGAGACGGCCGCAGGCAGCACCCCCGAGGACTATCCGGCCGGCGACGGCGAATTCTCATCCAACGACCAACGCCTGCTGGTGAACCCGGCGCACGTCTGCGAATTCGGCGTCAACATCGACCCGCCGGCGGCGAAGCCGGAAGCCGGCTGAAATGCGCCTGGCGCACGCGCTGCTGGTGATCGTCGACATCAGCGGCTACACCGACTTCATCACCAACCGCACCGTCAGCCTGCTGCACGCCGAGCAGATCATCACCGAACTGATGGAGTCGGTGATCGACCGCGCCGACCACCCGCTGTCGGTGAACAAGCTCGAGGGGGACGCCGCGCTGCTGTTCCGCGAGTTCGCGCCCGGCGACGGCGCAGCCGCGGCCAGGGACGTGCTGGCGCAGGTCGGCGGCTTCTTCGCGGCGTTCGACGCCTGCCTGCGCGACATCCGCCACCAGCGCCGGCACTGCAGCTGCGAGGCGTGCAGCAACACCGAGCGGCTGTGCCTGAAGGCGTTCGTGCACGCCGGCGAGATCGCCATCAAGCAGGTGCGGCGGTTCGAGGAGCTCGCCGGGGAGGACGTGATCCTGATCCACCGCATGCTGAAGAACCACGTCCCCTCGCGCGAGTACGTGCTGCTTTCGTCGCCGGTGCGGGAGCTCGCCGGCCTCGCCCTGCCGGCCGCGCAGGAACATCGCGAGAATCTCGACGGTTACGGCGAAACGATCCTGTGGCTGGCCGCGCCGGCGGACCTGCCCGCGCTGCCGGCGGCTCGCGCCGAATCGCCATCCCGTGACGTTGAGAGCGGCCAGGCGACGCCTGGCGTGGAAATCAGGCGCGAGGCGCATTTCCACCACCTTCCCGGCAAGGCGCCGTCGGGAATCGGGAAGCTGTGGACGGCGCTGCGGGCGCGGATCACCGGCGCGTAACGACACGCTCGATCCGAACCACTATTCGTAGCTGAGTTCGGTGCTGCGCCCCCAGAACACCCGGTACGCGAAGATCGTGTAGCCGACGATCACCGGCAGCGTCACCAGCGCGCCGGCGAGGATGATCTTCAGCGATCCCGGCGCCGACGCCGCCTCGGTGAACGTGATGCGGTCGATCACCAGGTACGGGTAGAGGCTGTAGGCGAGCCCGGCGAACGCGAGCACGAACATCGCCACGGCGGCGGCGAACGGCACCCAGTCCCGGCCGGCGGCGCCGCGGCGGATGCGCCGCAGGTGGTTCTCGCAGACGGCGAACAGCACGGCCGTCAGCAGCGGCACCGGCATCAGCACGAACAGGTTCGGCAGCGAGAACCACTTGGCGAAGATGCGCGGGCTGACCACCGGCGTGGCGATCGA
>JAKFCL010000231.1:0-5075 GCA_036676665.1 Arenimonas sp.
CCGGCGGATTTCGAGACCCGATTCGACGCGCAGCAGCAGGCGCTCGTGCTCGCGCACGAACGCGTGCACCTGCGCCGCGGCGACCTGCAGGTGAATCTGCTGGCGACGGCGATGCGCTGCGTGTTCTGGTTCAACCCGCTCGTGCACGTCGCCGCCGTGCGCCTGCGCATCGACCAGGAGCTGGCGTGCGACGCCGCCGTCCTGCGCCGCCATCCTTCCGCCGGCCGCGCCTACGCGACCGCACTCCTGAATACGCAACTGGCCGACCTTGGACTGCCGGTCGGTTGCCAATGGCAGTCCAGCCATCCGTTGAAATGGAGAATCGCCATGTTGAAGCAACCCCTCGCCGGACCCGTGCGGCTGGCGCTCGGCGCCACGCTGGCCCTGGCCGCCAGCTCGGCGGCGGCCGTCGCCCTGTGGCAGGTCCAGCCCGAACGACCGGCCGCACCCGTCGCCTCCGCGACGGTCCCGGTGCGGTCTCCCGCCGCGCCGCGCGCCGGTCTCGTGCCGCCCGCACCGGCGCGTCAAAGCGCCATCGCAATGCCCGCCGTCCCGGTGGCCGAGGCGGTGGCGCAGCCATCCGCCGCGCCTCGACCCGTCGTCGCGCCCCGGCCGGTCGCGGCTCCGCTGGCGGCCGCCGAACCGCGACCTGCGCCTGCGCCCATTGCCGTGCCATCGCCCGCCCCGGCCGCTGCCGCTGAAACACCCGTCGAATCCGCCGCGCCGGTGTCCGCGCCGCCGGCCGATGCCACGCGGGACATCGTCGCCGCCCCGGAGACGATGACGCCGGCAACGCTCAAGCCGCCCCGCGTCAGCCGCGTCTTCCTCGCCGACGTGCCGCGCCATAGTCGCGAGCGTGACCGCGAGGACAAGCCCAGCGTCGTCGTGCAGGTCGAGGTCGATGCCGACGGGCGTCCGGGCGAGGCGGTGGTCGTGCACAGCGAGCTGGATCGTGCGCACCAGGACAGCGCATTGCGCGCCGTCCGCCGCTGGCGTTTCGAACCGGCCCGCCAGGACGGCGTGCCGGTGCCGACGACGGTGCTGGTGCCGGTTGCGTTCGACGACACGGAGCACGAGCGCCAGCGTTTCCAGGAGGACTTCATGCGACACCCGCGCCCGATGGGCGTGCCGCTGAAGTCGCCGCCGGCGACCCCGGCGCGTCCGATGGCGAAACCGCCGGCTCGCGCCTGACCGTTGCGGCGGCCGCCGGGACTCCCGTCCCGGCAGGTCGCCGACGGATCAGTCGTCGCCGAGCAGGTGCTGTTCCCAGAACAGCACGCTGGCCGCGCCGAACAGGTCGGCGTTGGCCTTCTTGCGGAAGCCGTGGCCCTCGTCCTTGAACATCAGGTACCAGACCTGGCCGCCGTTGCCGCGAACGGCCTTCACGATCTGCTCGGCCTCGGTGTACGGCACGCGCGGGTCGTTGAAGCCCTGGGCGACGAACAGCGGCCGGGTGATCTTCGCGGCGTTGCGCAGCGGCGCGATCGCATCGAGGTAGGCGCCGACCTCCGGCACGCGTTCGTCGCCGTACTCGGCCCGGCGCAGGTCGCGGCGGTAGTCCTCGGTGTTGGCCAGGAACGTGCGGAAGTCGGAGATGCCGACGACATCGATGCCGGCGCGGATGCGCTGGTCGTAGTGGATCATCGACGCCAGCACCATGTAGCCGCCGTAGCTGCCGCCGCTGACGCCGACGCGGTCGGCATCGAGCTCGGGCTGCTTCGCGATCCAGTCCAGCAGCGCGCCGATGTCGCGCACCGAATCCTCGCGCTTGACCGCGTTGTCGAGCTGCAGGTAGTCCTTGCCGTAGCCCGACGAGCCGCGCACGTTCGGCACCAGCACGGCGATGCCCATCTCGCGCACCAGGTACTGCGTGTTCGGGCTGAACGCCGGCAGCGCCTGCGACTCCGGGCCGCCGTGGATGTTGATCACCACCGGGAACGGGCCGTCGCCCTCGGGCTTGTAGTAGAACGCCGGGATCGTGCGCTTCTTCCCGTCCACCGCGTCGAAGGTTTCGTAACGCACCAGCGTCGGCGCGACGAACTTCGCCGCGTCCAGGCCGCCGACCTCGCTCTGCGTCCAGCGCACCAGCGTCGCCGTGTCCAGGTCGATCGCGTACACGTCGCTCGGCGAGGTGGCGCTGTTGAGCGTCAACGCCAGGCGTTCGCCGTCGGGCGAGAAGCCCAGGCCGCCGACCAGGCCGATCGGCAGGTCCGGCAGGTCCAGCTCGCGATGGTCGTCGGTGGCGATCACGTGCAGCTTCGAGATGCCGTCCTCGTTGCTGACGTAGGCCAGGTGTTCGCCGTCGGCCGACAGCTCCACGTCCTCCACGTCCCACGGCACGGTGCTGACCGCGGTCGGCGCGCCCTGTCCCGGCACGTGCTTCTGCAGCGTCAGGAACTGCCGGTTCTCGTCGGACACGAAGTAGACGCCGCCGCCCGGCGCATAGCGGAACGCGCCGAACGCGGCCTTGCCGCCTTCGACGGGAAACATCTCGATCTCGCCCGTCGCCAGGTCGAGCTCGCCCGGGTAGGCCTCGTTGATCGACACGTACTTGGCGACCAGCAGCTTGCGGCCGTCGTCGGAGAAGTCCAGCGGCGACCACAGCCCGCCTTCCTCGAGCACGCGCTTCACCGCGCCGGTGGCCATGTCGCGCACGTACAGGTCGTAGTCGGCGCCGTTGCGGCCGGTGCCCGACCACGCCAGCCACTTGCCGTCGTCAGACCACAGCGGCGAGGAGTTCTGGCTGCGGCCGCCGTCGCTGAGGCGGGTGGATTCGCGGGTCGCCAGGTCGTACCAGTACAGCTGCCAGAACTCGTCGCCGCCCTTGTCCTTGCCGTAGACGAAACCGTCGCCGCCGGGCGCCGGCGCCGCGATCACCGATGCCAGCGGCTCGGGGAAGAACGTCAGCTGCTCGCGCATGCCCATCGGCATCCGCACGCGATGCGCCTGCGCGGTCTCGCCGAAGCGGGTGGTGATCAGCATCGAACCGTCGTCGAGCCAGCCGGCGAACGTCGCGCCGCGGGTGTTCTGGTAGCGGTTGAGCTTCTCGAGCAGCTCGGCGGGGATCGCCGGCACGTTCTCGCTGACGCGGTTGCCGGTGTCCTCGCGCACCACCGGCGCGGGTTCGGCGGCGAACGCCGGCAGGGCGGCGGCGAGGGCGAAGCAGAGCAGGGTGGCGCGCATCGGAAATCCCCGGGGCCTGGAAGGTCGCCCGAGCTTAGCCGACCGGCGGGCGGGCCAACCGTGCCGAAGGCAACGGCCCCGGGCCGCCGGGCGGGCGCGGCGTCTGCGGCGGCCTAGCGCGACAGGCGGTTCGACAGGTCCTGGATCTCGCGCTCCAGCGCGCGGATCGACGGCTGCAGCGAGCGCAGCTCGTCCTTCTCGGCATCGGTCAGCGACGACAGGCCGCTGTCCTTCTGCTTCTGGTTCAGCTCGGCCTCGCGCTGGCGGAAGGTTTCCAGGTCGAGCTTCTTCAGCGCGCCGATGAACTCGCCCTGCCAGTGCGCCGGGTCGGTCAGCAGGTCCTGCAGCGCAAGCTTCTGCAGCGCGGCGGCTTCCTCGCGGCCCTCGAAGTGCTCGAGCATCGCGCCGGTGGCGATGCCCGGGCGGTCGCGCGCGAGCGCGATCAGTTCGACCAGCAGGCCGATGCCGGGCTGGCGCAGCACGCCGAACAGCATCGGCGGTTCGATCGCCTCGGCCAGCACCGGCTTCTGCAGCAGCAGCGCGATCGCCGTGCGCACCAGGCTGCGCCGGGGCGCGGGCGTGCCGCGGCCGCGCATCGACGGCGTCGCGGCCGGCGCGGGCGGCGGCGCCTCCTCGCGGCGGCCGACGCCGGTCAGTTCGGTCAGGCGCTGCTGCATCAGGTCGCGGAAGGCGCCGTCGGGAATCACCGCCAGCATCGGCTTGGCACGCTCGGCCAGCCGCGCCTTGCCTTCCATGCCGGCCAGGTTCACGTCCTTGGACAGTTCGTTGTAGAAGAACTCCGACAGCGGCGTCGCCTGCGCGAGGCGCGCGTCGAAACCGGCGGCGCCTTCCTTGCGCACGATCGTGTCCGGGTCCTCGCCGTCGGGCAGGAACAGGAAGAACGCCTGGCGGCCGTCGCGCATGCGCGGCAGCACCGATTCGAGCGCCTTCCACGCGGCGCCGCGGCCGGCCTTGTCGCCGTCGAAGCAGAAGTAGACGTCGGCGGCGTTGCGGAACAGCAGCTCGGCGTGGTCGGGCGTGGTCGCGGTGCCGAGCGTCGCCACCGCGGTGTTCACGCCGAACTGGAACAGCGCGACCACGTCCATGTAGCCCTCGACGACGACCAGCCGCGGGATCCGCGAATGCGCCTGCCGCACCTGCCACAGGCCGTAGAGTTCACGGCCCTTGTGGAACAGCACGGTCTCGGGGGAATTGAGGTACTTCGGGCCGTCGTCCTTCTCCAGCACCCTGCCGCCGAAGGCGATCACGCGGCCGCGGCGGTCGTGGATCGGGAACATCACCCGGTCGCGGAACTTGTCGTAGATCCGCCCGGATTCGTTCTTCGAGAACAGGCCGACCTTCTCGAGCAGCTGCATCCGGTGCGCGTCGGTGCCCAGGGCGTCCTTCAGGCCGTTGAAACCCTCGGGCGCGTAGCCGATGCCGAAGCGGGCGCGGTTCTCGTCGTCGACCTCGCGGCGCTTGAGGTACGCCTGCGCCTTCGGGCTGCCCTGCAGCTGCTGCTGGAAGAACTTCGCGGCGGCATCGAGCGCGGCATACAGCTCGCGCGACTCGCCGCTCTGGTTGGCCTGCTTGGTGTCGCGCGGCACCTCGATGCCGGCGCGCTTGGCCAGTTCCTCGACCGCGTCGAGGAACTCGAGCCGGTCGTAGTTCATCAGGAAGCTGATCGCGGTGCCGTGCGCGCCGCAGCCGAAGCAGTGGTAGAACTGCTTGGTCGGCGACACCGTGAAGCTCGGCGAGCGCTCGTCGTGGAACGGGCAGCGCGCCGAATACTCGCGCCCCTGCCGTTTCAGCGGCACGCGCGAGCCGACCACCTCGACGATGTCGGAGCGGGCGAGCAGGTCGTCGATGAACGCGTCGGGGAGGCGGGCCAT
>JAKFCL010000232.1:0-2433 GCA_036676665.1 Arenimonas sp.
CTGTCGGCCATCGCGCTCTTGCCCTCGGCTTCGGCCACGAGTTCGTTCGCGCGCTCCGTGCCTTCGCCGGCGGCGATGGCCTGGTCGAGCAGTTCGATGGCCTGTTCGCGGAAACGCAGGCAATCGTCCTTCGTTTCGTCGAACACGAATTCGTAGCCGCCGAGCGCGATGCCGGCGATGCCGGCGACGAGCAGCAGGATTCCCAGCGCCTTCTTCATCTTCCCCTCCCCCGTTGGTGACCGGCTCAGCCGGCGAGCAGCATTCCGACGCCCCACGCGATCAGCACGATGCCGGCGACGACGCCGACCGTCCGGCCCGCCGGCAGCCACTTCTCGGCCAGCACCAGCACCGACAGCGCGGCGATCCACGCCAGGTTCATCACGCCGCCGACGAACAGCAGTGCCATCAGCGCCGCGCAGCAGCCCAGGCAATACGCGCCGTGGCTCAGGCCCAGACGCAGTGCCCCGCGGGCGCCGGGGCGGTAATGCCTGGACAGGAACGCCGCAGGCGCGCGGCAATGCGACAGACACGCGTTTTTCCACGGCGACAGCTGGTACAGGCCGGTGGCGACCAGCACGATGCCGGCGAGCGCGGGCCACCGCAGTCCCATCGTTCCGGCCGTCACCGCACCGGCGGACTCGAGCGCGTAGTGCAGTGCGGTGGCGACCAGCGAGAACGCCAGCCACGCGAGGAAATAGCCGGCGACGAATGCACCGGTGTGCGGCCGCGCCCGCGCATGCCGCTGCACGCGCGCATACAGCAGCACCGTCGGCGCCGCCGCCGGCGCCATCATCGCGATCATCATCGTCCACCACATGGCCACCATCAGCGCGGTGCCGCGCCCGTCCCACGCCACCATCGCGCCCATCGTCGACTCGGCGTGCCGGTGCGGCCACAGCGCCGCGCGGGTCATGTCCCAGGCGCTCATGCCGAGCCCGGCGCCGCCGGCGACCCAGGCCCAGGTCAGGATCCACAGCAGCGCCAGCGCGGCGAGCACGATCGCGCCGTCGCGACGCAGCCCGCGTTCGAGCGCCGGCACGGCGGCCGCCGCGGGGGCACCCACGCGCGGCGTCGCCGCGGGGTTCGCCGACACCGCGGGGTCAGGCGCGGACGACACCGTGGCTGTTCAGGTGCAGGTTCGCGAACTGGCCGTAGGTGTTGACCAGCTCCACCGGCACCGGCCCGGTGGCGAGGCTGCGGGCGCTGCCGACTTCGGCGACGGCATATTCGAAGCCGTCGGGCAGCACGATCTGCGCGCGCGATTCGACGCCGGTCACCTTGTTGCGGATCGGCTCGCCGACCATCTCGACGAAGTCGGGCACCACCAGCCGGCCGCGGCGGGCCTCGACGTCGACCTCGAAGTCGATGTCGGTGAACACCGGCGCGTGCATGGTGGTCACGGTGGAGGCGAACACCGCGAACATCGTCGCGAACGGGTCGGTGTCCTGGCCGGTCATGATGCGCAGCAGCGCCTCGCGCTGGGCGGCGTCGGCGCGTACGTCGACGAACGCGATCGCCTCGCCGTTGCCTTCGTGGATCGGCCCGGGCCACTTGAACACCGCCGCCAGCTTCAGCCCGTCCAGGCGGGTGTCGCCGTGGTGGCCCTCGTCGATCTGGATGCCCGCCACCGCATGGCAGTGGCCCTTGTCGGGCAGCGCATTGAACTGGCAGTTGCACCCGTATTCGCAGCTGCAGTTGACCAGCTCGCGGCCCTTGAACTCCCACATGGCCATGGCGGCCTCCGGGGTGGTTGGGGTGGGGGCGATGCTACTCCTTGGGCCGGCGGGGTCTTGCTGCGGCGCGTCACCGTCGCGCCGCGGGCCGGAGGCCGGCCCGCGGCGCAGGCCTTACGCCGCCCGCCGCAGCTTCACCACCGGGAAGTCCACCGGCACGCCGAGCGCGACATTGATGTAGTTGGTGAACAGGTTCAGCGCCACGTGCGCGACCAGTTCGACGACCTGGCCGTCGTCGAAGCCGGCGGCCTGCAGCGCCCGCACGTCGTCGGCCGATACCGCGCCGCGTTTTTCGACGAGCGCGAGCGCGAACACCAGCGCCGCCGCGGTCTGCGGGTCGTCGCTGTGGCCGGCCTGGGCGGCCGCCATCTCCTCTGCGCTGGCGCCGGCCTTGCGGCCCAGCGCGGTGTGGGCCGACAGGCAGTAGTCGCAGGCGTTGCGGTCGGCGACCGCGACGGCGACCTGCTCGGTCAGCCGCGCCGGCAGCGTGCCGCCGCCGAGGGCGCCGAAGCCCGCCCACATGAAGCCCAGCGCCGCGGGCGAATGGGCGGTGGCCTTGAACATGTTCGGCACCGTGCCGAACGCGGCGTGGATCTGCGCGAGCACGGGCTGGCTCGCGGCGGGAGCGGTATCGCGGGTGGGGAGCGGGAGACGGTTCATCGCGGGGAATCCAGGGTGGGACGCCTGTTTGGCGTGGCGC
>JAKFCL010000233.1:0-4912 GCA_036676665.1 Arenimonas sp.
GCCTTCGGGCCGGTGCCGCTGAGGCCTTCGCCGCCGAACGGCTGCACGCCGACCACGGCGCCGATCTGGTTGCGGTTGACGTAGCAGTTGCCGACCTTCGCCTCGCGGGTGATCTTGTCGACCGTGCTGTCGATGCGCGAATGCACGCCGAGCGTCAGGCCGTAGCCGGTGGCGTTGATCTGCCTGATCACGTCGTCGAGTTCGCTGGCCTGGTAGCGGATCACGTGCAGTACCGGCCCGAACACCTCGCGGGTGAGCTGCGACAGCGACGACAGCTCGTACGCGCGCGGCGCGAAGAAGCTGCCGTGCGCGGTGGATTCCGGCAGCGTCACGGCCTTGATCAGCGTCGCCTCCCGGTCCATGCGTTCGGCGTGCTCGGCGAGGATCCGGCGCGCGTCCTCGTCGATCACCGGGCCGACGTCGGTGCTCAGCAGCGCCGGGTCGCCGACCACCAGTTCGTCCATCGCGCCGGCCAGCATGTGCACGACCTTGTCGGCGATGTCGGCCTGCACGAACAGCACGCGCGCCGCCGAGCAGCGCTGCCCGGCCGAATCGAACGCCGACGCCATCGCGTCCTTGACCAGCTGCTCGGGCAGCGCCGACGAGTCGGCGATCAGCGCGTTCTGACCGCCGGTCTCGGCGATCAGCGCGGCGATCGGGCCGTTGCGCGCGGCCAGCGCGCGGTTGATCGCCCACGCGGTGTCGGTCGAACCGGTGAAGCAGACGCCGTCCACGCGCACGTCGCGGGTCAGCGCGGCGCCGACGGTGGCGCCGTCGCCGGGCACGAACTGCAGCGCGTCGGCCGGGATGCCGGCCTCGTGCAGCAGCTGGGTGGCGACGAACGCGGTCAGCGTGGTCTGTTCGGCCGGCTTGGCGATCACCGCGTTGCCGGAGGCCAGCGCCGCGGCGATCTGGCCCATGTAGATCGCCAGCGGGAAGTTCCACGGGCTGATGCAGACGAACACGCCGCGGCCGTGCAGCCACAGCTCGTTCGACTCGCCGGTCGGGCCCGGCAGCTTCGCCGGTGCCGCGAACAGCGTGCGCGCCTGCAGCGCGTAATAGCGCAGGAAATCGACCGCCTCGCGCACCTCGGCCACCGACGACGACAGCGACTTGCCGGCTTCCTTGACGCACAGCGCGATGAACTCGTGCATGCGGTCTTCCAGCAGGTCGGCGGCGTGCTCCAGGATCGTCGCGCGGCTGGCGGCCGGCGTGCGGTCCCAGTCCTCGTGCGCGGCGACAGCGTTCTTCAGCGCCTGCTCGACGGTGGCGGCGTCGGCCGGCACCCAGGCGCCGATGTTCTCGCGGCGGTCGGACGGATTGGTCACCACCACCGGCGCGCCGGCCGGGTGCGTGCCCGGCACCAGCGGCGTCGCCGTCCAGGTCCTGGCCACGGTGTTGATCTGGTTGGCCAGCGTGGCCAGGGTGTCGTCGTTCGCGAGGTTGGCGCCCATCGAGTTGTTCCTTGCTTCGCCCGCGTACCGGTAGAGGTCGCGCGGCTGGGGGATGCGGGTATGCGGCTTGCTGGCGTAGGCGGCGACGGTGGCCACCGGGTCGGCGACCAGCTCGGCCGCCGGCAGCGATTCGTCGCTGATGCGGTTGACGAAGCTGGAATTGGCGCCGTTCTCGAGCAGGCGCCGCACCAGGTACGGCAGCAGGTCCTCGTGCGAACCGACCGGCGCGTACACGCGGCACGGCACGCCGAGCCGGTCGGCCGGGATCACCTCGGCATACAGGTCGTCGCCCATGCCGTGCAGCTTCTGGTACTCGAAGCGCGTGTCTCCGGCGAAATGCCGGATCGCCGCGATCGTCTGCGCGTTGTGCGTCGCGAACATCGGGTAGATCGCGTCGGACGCGGCCAGCATCCGCCGCGCGCACGCCAGGTAGCTGACGTCGGTGTTGGCCTTGCGGGTGAACACCGGGTAGCCGGCATGGCCCTCGGCCTGCGCCTTCTTGATCTCGCTGTCCCAGTAGGCGCCCTTCACCAGCCGCATCGGCATGCGCCGGCCGGCGGTGCGGGCGACGTCGGCGAGCCAGTCGATCACGTACGGCGCACGCTTCTGGTAGGCCTGCACGGCCAGCCCGTAACCCTCCCAGCCGTCCAGCGCCGGGTCGCGGAACGCGCCGGCGATCACGTCCAGGCTCAGTTCCAGCCGGTCCGATTCCTCGGCGTCGATCGTGAAGCCGATGCCGTGCGACTTGGCCAGCTTCGCCAGTTCCAGCACGCGCGGCGTCAGTTCGGCCAGCACGCGGGCGCGCTTGGCCAGCTCGTAACGCGGGTGCAGCGCCGACAGCTTCACCGAGATCGACGGCGCCGCGAACACGTCCGGGTACGGCCCGCCGGCGCCGATCGCGCCGATCGCGTCGCGATACGCGGCGAAATAGCGGTCGGCATCCGCCTGCGTGAAGGCGGCCTCGCCGAGCATGTCGAACGAATACAGGTACTTGGCCTGTTCGCCCTTGCGGCTGCGCTCCAGCGCCTCGGCGATCGTCCGGCCCATCACGAACTGGTGGCCCATGATCCGCATCGCCTGCCGCACCGCGAGCCGGATCGCCGGTTCGCCGGCGCGGCCGACCAGCCGGCGGAACGCGCCGATGGCGTTGCGGCGGGTTTCGTCGGCCAGGTTCACCATGCGCCCGGTCAGCATCAGGCCCCACGTCGAGGCGTTCACCAGCACCGACTGCGACTTGCCCATGTGCCGGTCCCAGTCGGCGTCGCCGAGCTTGTCGCGGATCAGCTTGTCGGCGGTGGCGCGGTCGGGGATGCGCAGCAGCGCCTCGGCCACGCACATCAGCAGCACGCCTTCCTCGCTGGACAGGTCGTACTGGCGCATGAACGCCTCGACCATGCCCGGGTCGGCGGAACGCACGCGGGTGCGCTGCACCAGCGCGACCGCCATCGCCTGCACCCGGGCCTGTTCGTCGGCCGGCAGCCGGGCCTGGTCGAGCAGTTCGGCCAGGTGCTCGGCCTCGTCGCGGTGCCAGGCGGCGGTGATCCGGGCGCGCAGGGGCGTCGGCTCGCCGGGAAGTTCGGGACTCAGGATCGGGGTCACGGGGGGTCCGGATACGGCAGCGCGGAGACGCGCGAGAGGCGGATTCTAGTGCCCGCGCGGGGGGCGCGGAACAGGCCCGGCGGCCGGACCCGCCGATTCGGCTTGCCCGCCCGGAGCGCGGGCCGGTAAAATTCGCCAGTTTTCCCGTAGCTGGTCGCGAACTGTCCGCGGCCGGGATCACGCATCGGTACCGTCGGACCGGGCCCCGCAAGGCGCCCGGCCCGCCTGCGCCGTCGCGCGGACCGGTCGCAGGCTCCGTCGCCGCGCGGGCACCAGGACCACACGTTGGGGTAAGTTCGGATGAATGCGATGAAAGCAAGTGCCACGGTCGCCAGGGTCTCCGCGGGCCTGCTGGCCGCGATGGCCAGCGTTTCCGCCTGGGCCGACAGCGAGCCGGTCCGCTGGCAGCTGAACATGCCCGAGGGTGTCACCCGCACGGCCCAGAACGCCTACGAGATGCACATGCTCGGGCTCTGGATCTGCGTGGCGATCGCCATCGCGGTGTTCGGCGCGATGGGCTACGCGATGTTCCGGTTCCGCCGCTCGGCGGGCGCCAAGCCCGACGTCGACTTCACCCACAGCACCAAGCTCGAGGTGGTCTGGACGGTGGTGCCGGTGCTGCTGCTGGTGGTGATGGCGATCCCGGCCACCCAGCGCGTCAAGGAGCAGTACGACGCCAAGGGCCACGAGATGACCGTCAAGGTCACCGGCTACCAGTGGATGTGGCGCTACGAGATCGTCGGCGAGGACGTGAACTTCATCTCGCGCCTGGACCGCGAGTCCGACCGCATCCGCCAGAGCGGCGAGACGCCCGACGTCGCCGCCCACCCGCATTACCTGCGTGACGTCGACCGCGTGCTGGTGCTGCCGACCGATACCAAGATCCGCTTCGTGGTGACCGCCGACGACGTGATCCACGCGTGGTGGGTGCCGGCGCTGGGCTGGAAGCAGGACGCGATCCCCGGCATCGTCAACGAGGCCTGGACGGAGATCCGCGAGCCGGGCACGTACCGCGGCGTCTGCGCCGAGCTGTGCGGCAAGGACCACGGCTTCATGCCGATCGTCGTCAAGGCCGTCCCGCGCGCCGAATACGAGGCGTGGCTGACCGCGCAGAAGAACGGCGACGAAGTCGAAGCCGCCCGCATCGCCGCCACCCCCGCTCCCGCGCAAGCGGGCGGCGAGGGCTGAACCGAATTCCAGAGGCTGACCCCATGGCTACCAACTACACGGCCCACGACGCCCCCGGCGCTGCCGCGGCGCACGACGACCACCACGGCGAGCACAAGCAGAGCTTCTTCCAGCGCTGGTTCAACTCGACCAACCACAAGGACATCGGCACGCTGTACCTGGTGTTCGCGCTGGTGATGTTCTTCATCGGCGGCTCGATGGCGATGGTGATCCGCGCCGAGCTCTTCCAGCCCGGCCTGCAGCTGGTCGAGCCCGAGTTCTTCAACCAGATGACCACCATGCACGCGCTGGTGATGATCTTCGGCGCCGTGATGCCGGCCTTCGTCGGCCTGGGCAACTGGATGATCCCGATGCAGATCGGCGCGCCGGACATGGCGCTGCCGCGCATGAACAACTGGTCGTTCTGGATCCTGCCGTTCGCCTTCACCCTGCTGCTGATGCCGATGATCCTGCAGGTGCTGTTCGGCATCGGCGGCGGCGGCCCGGCCGGCGGCTGGACGCTGTACCCGCCGCTGTCGCTGCAGGGCGGCAACAGCACGGCGTTCACGATCTTCGCGATCCACCTGATGGGCATCAGCTCGATCATGGGCGCGATCAACATCATCGCCACCATCCTCAACATGCGCGCCCCGGGCGTGGACCTGCTGAAGATGCCGGTGTTCGTCTGGACC
>JAKFCL010000234.1:0-2931 GCA_036676665.1 Arenimonas sp.
TCGATGCGCAGCACGATCTCGCGGCCGCGGAACAGCTCCGGCCAGCGCTGCAACGGCTGCACGCTGTCGAGCGTGACGAACACGCCGCGCGCGAGCGCCGCTTCGTACTCGCGCCGCGGCGCGAAGCTGGGCGTGAACAGCACGCGGTCCGGCGCCAGCGCCGGCAGCACCCCGGCCAGGTGCTCGAGTTCGCCGAGCGACACGCATTCGAAACCGAAACCCTCCGCTTCCAGCGTGCGCAGGATCGCCGGGTGCGCGTTGGCCTTCAGCGCATAGAACCGGCGGTCGATGGCGGCGACGCCGGCGATCTCGCGGGCGCGCCGGCGCACCGTCGGCAGGTGGTAGGCGAACCGCGGGGTGCCTTCGCCGGCGCGTTCGAGCAGGCGGGCGCGCTCGTCCTGCCACCACGGCACGGGGCGCGGATGGGCGGCGGCGTCGATGCGCTTCCAGCTCGGCCCGAACACCGCGTGCTCGGTCACCGGCATCGCGCCCGACTGCGCCAGCAGCGCGTGCAGGCGCGGCAGCATGCCCTCGGCCAGGCCCTCGTCGACGACGAAGGTCAGGTTCAGGTCGTTGGACGACTGCGAGATCAGGTGCACACGCTCGCGGCCGAACTCGGCCCAGATGTCCGACAGCTTGTGCAGCAGCGAGCGCATGCCGCGTCCGACCAGGGTGATCGCCGCGCAGGGAGCGATGACCTTCACGCGGCAGACCTGCGCCAGGTCGGCGCACAACGCGTCGAGCACGTTGGTGTTCACCAGGTTGTCGCTGGGGTCCAGCGACACGGTGACGTTGGCCTCGGACGAGCCGATCAGGTCGATCGACAGCCCGTGCGCCTTGAAGCGTTCGAACACGTCCGACAGGAAGCCCACCTGCTGCCACATGCCGATGGTTTCCATCGACACCAGCACGATGCCGCGGCGCGACGAGATCGCCTTGACGCCAGGGAGGGTGGCCGCCGCCGAATCGATGACGGTGCCGGGCATGTCCGGCCGTTCGGTGTCGCGGATCCAGATCGGCACGCGCGCCTCCCGGCACGGGTGGATGCAGCGCGGATGCAGGACCTTGGCGCCGGTGGTGGCGATTTCCTGCGCTTCCTCGTAATCGAGCCGCGTCAGCAGCCGCGCTTCCGGCACCGCCCGCGGGTTGGCGCTGAACATGCCCGGCACGTCCGTCCAGATCTCCACGCGGCGGGCGCCCAGCAGCGCACCGAAATAGGCGGCGGAGGTGTCCGAGCCGCCGCGCCCGAGGATCGCCGTGCCACCGTCCGGCGCCCGGGCGATGAACCCCTGGGCGATGCGCAGCGACGGGCCGGCGGCGTCGAAGCGCGCACGCAGCGCGGCGTCGCCGGTGTAGACGCACGAGGCCGACAGGCGCTTGGCCCACTCGGTCTGGTTCGGCAGCGGCTGCGCGGCGAGCCAGTCGCGCGAATCGGTCCAGCCCACGTCCAGCCCCTGCGCGGCCAGGTAGGCCACGCCGAGCGTCGAGGACAGCAGCTCGCCCTGGGCCAGCACCTCGGCCTGCCAGGCCAACGCCCCGTCGGCGCGGCGCGGATCGGCGGCGAGCGCGCGCAGCGCCTGCAGACGCGGCGCCAGCGTCGCGGCGTCGACCCCGAGTTCTTCGGCGAAGGCCTGGTGCCGTTGCGCGAGCGCCTCGATGCTGGCAGCCGTCGCGGCCGCGTCGGCGTGGCCGTCGCAGACCGCCTGCAGGTCGTTGGTGACCCCGGACAGCGCCGACACCACGACCAGCACGCCTGCGCCCTCTTCGGCCGCCCGCCGTTTCATCAATGCACCGATCGTGTCCCAGCGGTGGCGGCGGGACACGCTGGTACCGCCGAATTTCAGGACGATCCAGTGCGGTGCCCGGGACCGGGCGGCGTTGGCGGGTGCGCTCATGGAGGCTTCGGATGGGGGAATGCGGCGTCGGCGACGCGGCGCCGCGCAGTGTAAACGATGACCCGCCGCCGCTTGTGGCGTTTCCCGGGCAACCGGCGCCGCCGCGCGCGCCGGCGGACGCGGACGCGGCGGAGCCGGATGCTAGTCTTTCGCCCATCCCCATCCCCGATTGGGCAGGACGCCCCGATGCCGCGCAGGTTCGTGCAACTGGATGTATTCGCCGCCCGCCCCGGCGACGGCAACCCGCTGGCCGTGGTGCTGGAGGCCGACGGGCTGGACGAGGCGACCATGCAGGCGATCGCGCGCTGGACGCGCCTGCCGGAAACCACGTTCGTGCTGCCGCCCACCGATCCGGCGGCCAGCTACCGGCTGCGCATCTTCAGCCCGCGCCGCGAAGTCCCCTTCGCCGGCCACCCGAGCATCGGCAGCGCGCACGCGGTGCTCGACGCCGGCCTGGCGACGCCGCGCGACGGCCTGCTGGTGCAGGAATGCGCGGTCGGCCTGCTGCCGGTGGAGGTGCGCGGCGAGGGTCGCGAACGCCGGCTGGCGGTGCGGGCGCCGCGGGCGCGGGTGCTGGAGGTCGGCAAGCCGGACGATCCGCGGCTGGGCGCCGCGCTGCGCGGCCACGTGCCCGGGGCGTTGCCGCCGGTGCTGATGGACGGCGGCCGCCGCTGGTGGCTGGCCGAGCTGATCGACGAGGCGTCGGTGCGCAGCCTGGTGCCGCGCTGGGACGCGGTGTCGGCGTTGGCGCGCGGGCACGACGCGATGGGCCTGTGCGTGTTCGCGCGCTGCCACGGCCGCGACTACGACCTGGCGGTGCGGGCGCTGGTCGGGCAACCGGCGCAGGTCGAGGACGCCGCGTCCGGCGCCGCCAACGCCACCCTCGCCGCCTGGCTGCACGCCAGTGGCGCGCTGCCGCATGCCGACGGCCGCTACGTCGTCAGCCAGGGCCGCGAGGTCGGCCACGACGCGCGGCTGGAACTGCGCGTGGATGCCGACGGCGAAGTCTGGTCGGGCGGGCAGATGTGCACGGTCG
>JAKFCL010000235.1:0-3536 GCA_036676665.1 Arenimonas sp.
GACCGATGCCGGCCAGCAGCGCGGCAGCATGGAGTCCCGCGCGCGCTGGATCTCGGCCGATTGCGGCACGCTGCTGCCGCGCTAGCCGGCCCCCGCGTTCCCAGGACGGCCGGGCACCGGCCGGCGAGTTGTCGCCATTCATCGATAAACGAGAATAAAGATCAATTGCATTGACGGGCGATCCACGCTTTGCGAACATTCAACTGATAATTATTTGCATTAGTCGCGCGCCATGCGCGCCGCGGGCCGATGCACGCCAGGAAGGCGCCTGCACCAGGCAGGGACGAACCTGCAGATCAGTCGAAATTCGCCTTGGAGAGTCCCGTGTTGTCCAGAAAGACCCGCCTGGCCGTGGCCATCGCCGCCGCCTGCAGCCTCAGCCATGCCCTGGCCGCCGACAATGAAACCCTGCAACTGGATGCGCAGACCGTCGTCGGCGACGCCGCCGGCGAGCAGCGGGATTCCTACCGGGCCAAGCGCAGCAGCGCGGCGACTAAGCTCGAGCTGACCCCGCGGCAGACCCCGCAGTCGATCTCCACCATCACCCGCGCGCAACTCGACGATTTCAAGCTGAACAGCGTCAACGACGCACTGAAGTACACCCCTGGCATCTCGGTGGAAGAGGTCGAGACCGATCGGACCTACTTCACCGCGCGCGGCTTCGACATCACCAACTTCCAGTACGACGGCATCGGCACCCCGTTCGTCTACGGCAACCTCGACGGCAGCCTCGACACCGCGCCGTTCGAGCGCATCGAGGTGCTGCGCGGGGCCAACGGCCTGATGAGCGGCACCGGCAACCCTTCGGCGACCATCAACTTCGTGCGCAAGCGGCCGACCCTGGCGCCCCAGGCGCGCATCGACCTGAGCGCCGGTTCCTGGGACAAGCGGCGCATCGACACCGATGTCTCCGGCGCGCTGAGCGAGTCCGGCAACCTCCGTGGCCGGGTGGTCTACGCCAACGAGAACAAGAACTCCTACCTGGACCGCTACTCGCGGGAGAAGAATGTATTCCATGGGGTGATCGAGGCCGACCTGAGCGACAGCACGCTGTTCACCCTCGGCCATACCCTGCAGCAGAGCGACGCCAACAGCCCGATGTGGGGCGCGCTGCCGACGCTGTTCGCCGACGGCTCGCCGACCCGTTTCGACCGCTCCGCCAGCAGCGCCGCCGATTGGTCCTACTGGGATAACCAGGAGAACCGCAGCTTCGCCGAACTGCAGCAGCGTTTCGCTAACGGCTGGCAGGCCACCGGCACCCTGACCCGGGTGGAGAAGAAGGGCGACGCCAAGCTGTTCTACGTCTACGGCCTGCCGGATCCGGCCAGCGGCCTGGGGTCGTTCGCCTACCCCTCGCGCTACGAGGACAAGAACACCCAGTGGATCGCCGACCTCAACCTCAGTGGCCACTTCGCCCTCGGCGGCCGCGAGCATGAGCTGGTGCTGGGCGGCAGTTGGTCGAAATCCGATCTGGACGACCTGTCCCGCTATGGCCAGGGCATCGGCACCGCGCTGCCGCCGCTGGACGGCTGGAACGGCGACTACCCGGAGCCGGCCTTCGATGCCTTCGTCGATGGCAGCTCCTTCGAAGACCGGCAGAAGAGCGTCTACGCGGTGACCGGCTTGAGCATCACCGAGAAACTGGCGCTGATTGCCGGTGCGCGGGCGATCGAACTGGACAGCGAAGGCCTCAGCTACGGCAGCGAGAAGAAGCGCTCGGACAGCGACGTGACGCCTTATGCCGGCATCGTCTACGACCTCGACCAGCAGTATTCGCTCTATGCCAGCTACACCGAGATCTTCGACCCGCAGGCGAAGATGGACAGCAGCGGCGCGCGCCTGGCGCCACTGCAAGGCGACAGCTGGGAGGCGGGGATCAAGGGCGAGCTGCTCGGCGGCAAGCTCAACGTCTCGGCGGCGACCTTCCGCACCCGGCAGGCCAACGTTCCCGAGGCGGGCATCTTCAGTGGCGGCCGGCAGACCTTCAGCGCTGCCGACTACCTCAGCGAGGGCTACGAGCTGGAAGTCTCCGGCGAACTGCTGTCCGGCCTGCAGGCCAGCGCCGGCTACACCTACGTCGACATCCAGAACGCCGATCACAGCCACGGCCGGCCCTATGCGCCGAAACACATGCTGCGCGCCGCCAGCACCTACCGCATCCCGGGGCTGGAGCGGCTCAAGGTCGGCGCCAGCGTCAACTGGCAGGACGACATCTACCGCGACGTGACGCTGGCCGATGGCAGCCTGGCGCGCGCCGAGCAGGACGCCTACGCCCTGGTCAACCTGATGGCCAGCTACGCGATCGATCCGCACTGGACGGTCTCGGCCAACCTCAACAACCTCACCGACGAGAAGTACATCTCCAGCCTGTACTGGGACCAGGCCTTCTACGGTGCGCCGCGCAACGCCAGCCTGACCCTCAGCTGGACCTACTAGAAAAGCCGGCAGGCCCAAGGTTCGTCGAGCCCTGGGCCTGGCCGCGATAGCCCGTGACGAGATAGCCCATGCGTTCCCTCCTGGTTCTCCTGCACCGCTGGTTCGGCCTGTTCATCGCCGTCTTCCTGTTCGTCTCCGGGCTGACCGGCGCGCTGATTTCCTGGGATCACCAGATCGACGAATGGCTCAATCCGCAGCTGTTCGAGGCGCGTAGCCCGAGCCCCGGGCAGGATCCGCTGCTGCTCGCCGAGCAGCTCGAGGCGCGCGACCCGCGGCTGCAGGTGAGCTTCATGCCGCTGGCCCTGGAGCCGGGCCATGCGCTGCAGCTGTTCATCGATCCGCGCCTCGACCCGGCCACCGGCAAGGCCTACCAGTTGGGCTTCAATCAGCTCGGCGTCGATCCGGTGACCGGCGAGATCCAGGGCCGGCGCATGTGGGGGGCGCTGTCGCTGAGCCGGGAGAACCTGCTGCCGTTCCTCTACAAGCTGCACTACAGCCTGCACATCCCGGATGCTTTCGGGTTGGAGCTGGGCATCTGGCTGCTCGGCCTGGTGGCCATGGTCTGGTGCCTGGACTGCCTGGTCGCGCTCTGGCTGTCCTTCCCCAGCGCGCGCAGCTGGCGCAAGTCCTTCGCCTTCCGCTGGCGGCAGGGCGGCTACCGGCTCAACTTCGACCTGCACCGCTCCGGCGGCGTGTGGCTGTGGGCCTTGCTGCTGATCCTGGCCGTCACCTCGGTGTCGATGAACCTCGAGCGCCAGGTCATGCGCCCGCTGGTGGAGCGGTTCTCGCCGCTCAGTCCCAGCCCCTTCGCCAGCCGCACCCCGGTTACCCTGGACCAGCAGATCGTGCCGCGCATCGACCGGCGCGAGGCCATCGCCGCGGCCGAGGTCGAGGCCCGTCGCCTGGGCTGGCAAGCGCCGGCCGGCGCGCTGTTCCACTCGGCGGAGTTCGGCGTCTACGGGGTGAGCTTCTTCGCGCCCGGCGCCGATCACGGCGAAGCCGGCCTGGGCAACCCCTGGCTGTATATCGACAGCCAGAGCGGCGCGCTGGCCGGCGCGCACATCCCCGGCAGCGGCAGCGCCGGCGATATCTTCCTGCAG
>JAKFCL010000236.1:0-13008 GCA_036676665.1 Arenimonas sp.
GCCTCCTGGATGTCCCAGGCCGTGTCCTCGTCGGGCAGGCCGGCCGGCGGGCGGGCGAAGAACGCCGTGTTGGGCTCCATCGTCAGCTGGTAATGCGACAGGTGCGTCGGCTGCAGGGCGATCGCCCGCTCGACGTCGTGCAGCGCCATCGCCAGGTCCTGGCCGGGCAGGGCGTACATCAGGTCGAGGTTGAGGTTGTCCAGGCCGGCGTCCTGCGCCAGCTTCACCGCCGCCTCGGCCTCGGCGCTGTCGTGGATGCGGCCCAGGCGCTGCAGGCAGCCGTCGTCGAAGCTCTGGATGCCGAAGCTGACGCGGTTCACGCCGGCGGCGCGATAGGCCTCGAAACGGCCGTGCTCGGCCGTGCCGGGGTTGCATTCCATCGTGATCTCGGCGCCGGGCGCGAAGCGCAGGCGGGCGCTGCAGGCATCGAGGATCGCGCCGATCGCCTCGGGCGCGAACAGGCTCGGCGTGCCGCCGCCGAAGAACACGCTGTGCACCGTCCGACCCCAGGCCAGCGGCAGGTCCTGCTCGAGGTCGCGCACCAGCGCGGCGACGTACTCGTCCACCGGCAGCGCGCCGGTCTGCCCGTGCGAGTTGAAGTCGCAGTACGGGCATTTCTTCACGCACCACGGGATGTGGATGTACAGCGACAGCGGCGGCGGGATCAGCGCGGTCACAGCGTCGGCAGCCGTTCGCGCAGGCGGGCGATGGCGCGGCCGCGGTGGCTGATCACGTTCTTGCGTGCCGGCTCCAGTTCGGCGGCGGTGACACCGAGCGCCGGATCCAGGAACACCGGGTCGTAGCCGAAGCCGCCGGTGCCCCGGGGCGCGGCCAGGATCGAGCCGTGCCATTCGCCCTCGGCGACCAGCGGCTGCGGATCGCCGGGCGAACGCAGCAGTACCAGCACGCAGAAGAAGTGCGCGCGGCGGCCGTGGTCGCGCAGGTCGCGCATCTCGTGCATCAGGCGGGCGATGTTCGCGGCCGAATCGCCGTGCGCGCCGGCATAACGCGCGCTCAGCAGTCCGGGCGCGCCGCCCAGCGCCGGCACCACCAGCCCCGAGTCGTCGGCGAGCGCCGGCAGCCCGGTCGCCGCGCTGGCGTGGCGGGCCTTGATCAGCGCGTTCTCGACGAAGGTCCTGCCGTCCTCGACCGCGTCGTCGACCCCGAGGTCGGATTGCGCGACCAGTTCGAACCCGGCATCGGCCAGCAGCGGCTGCAGCTCGGCGAGCTTGCCGCGGTTGGACGTGGCCAGCACCAGGCGCCGCATCGTGGTCAGCGGGCGAGGGCGGCGCGCTGCATGGCGACCAGTTCGCCGACGCCCTTTCCGGCCAGCGCCAGCAGCGCGTCGAGCTCGTCGCGGCGGAATGCGTGGCCCTCGGCCGTGCCCTGCAGTTCGATGAAGCCGCCACCGTCGTTCATCACGACGTTCATGTCGGTGTCGCAGGCGCTGTCCTCGGCATAGTCCAGGTCGAGCACCGGCAGGCCCTGCCAGATTCCCACCGACACCGCCGCGACCGCGCCGATGACCGGGTCGCGGCTGATGTCGCCGCGCGCCTTGAGCCACGCCACCGCATCGCACAGCGCCACGTACGCGCCGGTGATCGCCGCGGTGCGGGTGCCGCCGTCGGCCTGCAGCACATCGCAGTCCAGCGTGATCGTGCGCTCGCCCAGTGCCTTGCGGTCGACGCAGGCGCGCAGCGCGCGGCCGATCAGCCGCTGGATCTCCAGCGTGCGGCCGCCCTGCTTGCCGCGGGCGGCCTCGCGGTCGTTGCGGGTGTTGGTGGCGCGCGGCAGCATCCCGTATTCGGCGGTGATCCAGCCTTCGCCCTTGCCGCGCAGGAACGCCGGCGCCTTGTTGTCGACGCTGGCGGTGCACAGCACGCGGGTGTCGCCGAAGGAGATCAGCACCGAACCTTCCGCGTGGCGGGTGAACTGGCGCTCGATCGTGACCTGGCGGAGCTGGTCGGGCGCGCGGCCACTCGGGCGGGCGGGAAGGGTCATGGGCGGGTCCGGCATAATGGGGCCGGCTAGATTACCATTCGCCCTCCCGGCCACCGGACCTGCCGATGATCCGCAGCATGACCGCCTTCGCCGCCTGCGAGCGCGCCGCCACCGGCGGCACGCTGGGCTGCGAACTGCGTGCGGTGAACCATCGCTTCCACGAGCTGTCGGTGCGGGCGCCGGAGGAACTGCGGGCGATCGAGCCGGCGCTGCGCGAACGCGTGGCGCTGAAGGTCTCGCGCGGCAAGGTCGACCTGGTGTTGCGGTTCCGTCCGAACGCCGGCGGCCGCGCCGAGCTCAAGGTGAACCATCCGCTGCTGGCCCAGCTGTCGAGCCTGGCGCAGTACGCCGACGGCAGCTTCCCGGGCCTGCGCACCGACTTCATCGAACTGCTGCGTTTCCCCGGTGTGGTCGAGGAGGATGCGCTGGACCAGGCCGGGCTGCAGGCCGACGCGCTGGCGCTGCTGGACACCACGCTCGCCGAGTTCGTCGCCGCCCGCGAGCGCGAAGGCGAGAAGCTGGCGGTCGTGATGCGCGAGCGGCTGGACGGCATCGAGCGGATCACCGGCCAGGTGCGCGGCTGGCTGCCGGAGATCCGGGCCGCGCTGCGCGCCAAGCTGGACGCCAGGCTGGCCGACCTCAAGCTGCCGCTCGATGCCGGCCGGCTGGAACAGGAAGTGGTGCTGAACCTGCAGAAGATCGACGTCGACGAGGAACTGGACCGCCTGGCCAGCCACGTCGCCGAGGCGCGGCGGGTGTTCTCGCTGCCGGAGGCGGTCGGCCGCCGGCTCGACTTCCTGATGCAGGAATTCAACCGCGAGGCGAACACGCTGGGCTCCAAGTCGGTCGACAGCCGCACCACGCAGGCGGCCGTGGAGCTCAAGGTGCTGATCGAGCAGCTGCGCGAACAAGTGCAGAACCTCGAATGAGCACGGTCGCCGGCACGCTGTTCGTGGTGGCCGCCCCGTCGGGCGCAGGCAAGTCCAGCCTCGTGAACGCGGTGCTGGCGCGCGAGCCAGGCATCGCGCTGTCGATTTCGTTCACGTCGCGGGCGCCGCGGCCGGGAGAACGGCATGCGCAGCACTACCATTTCGTCGACAAGGCCGAGTTCGAGCGGATGATCGCCGCCGGCGACTTCTTCGAGCACGCGCTCGTGCACGGCGACTACAAGGGCACCGCGCGGCAGTCCGTGCAGCCGCAGCTGGCGGCCGGCAAGGACGTCCTGCTGGAGATCGACTGGCAGGGCGCGCGGCAGGTGCGCGAGAAGGTGCCCGACAGCGTCAGCGTGTTCATCCTGCCGCCGTCGAAGGACGCACTGCAGACGCGGATGCGCAATCGCGGCCAGGATTCCGAGGAAACCATCGCCCGCCGGCTCGCCGCCGCGCGCGAGGAGATGTCGCACCACGACGAGTTCGACTACGTGATCGTCAACGAGCACTTCGATGCCGCGGCGGCCGAACTGCGGGCGATCTTCGTCGCCCACCGGCTGCGCCAGCCGATCCAGGCGCGCCGGCACGAGCGGCTTATCCTCGACCTGCTTGCCGACTGAGCGCGCGCTTCCGGTGACTTCCGGCCATTGAGCCGGGCGTGCCGCGCGGCCAAGCTGGCGGCACGTTCCCTTCCGGACATCCCATGCCGAGCCCTGGACCTTCGCCGATGCCGCGCCGCGTCGACTGGCGCGCCGTGGCGGTTTTCCTGCTGATCGCCTGTGCTTGGTCGTGGCCGCTGTTCTGGCTGCGCGACATGACCGAGGTCGGCTTCGGCGCGCTGCCGATGCCGCACCCGCTGAAGACCATGCTGCTGATGTGGGGGCCGGGCGTCGCCGCGCTGGCCTGCTTCCGGCTCTTCCGGGGCAGCCACCGGCGCACCGTGACGTTGACCGGCGGGCAGCGCGGGCGGGCGCTGGCGTTCTATTTCGTGCCGATGCTGGCGCTCGCGGCGGTCGGGGTGCACCTGCCGGAGATGGGCGGGCAGGTGCACGTCTTCGTCGCCGTGCTGGCGGTCATCGGGCTGCTGAACACCCTGGGCGAGGAACTGGGCTGGCGCGGCTTCCTGCAGGACGCCCTGCGACCGCTGCCCCGCCCGGCGCGCTACGCGCTGATCGGCCTGCTGTGGGCGGGCTGGCACTTCACCAACCTGTTCGCGCACCGCTCCGGGCCCGAACTGTGGTCCTACCTGGCGTGGTACCTGCCGATGACGATCGGCCTGTCGGCGCTCATCGGCGAGGCCACCGACCGCGCCCGCGCCGTGCTGGTGGCCGTGACGCTGCATGCCTGGCTCAACCTGGCCTGGGAGTTTTCCTCCCCCGCCACCTGGGCGGTGCTGGCGGCGGCGGTGCCGTTCTGGGCCTGGATGCTCTGGCGGTGGCCGACCCCGTCGGCCGTGAAGGTGCCCCCGGCCCCTGCGATTGCGGATCCGGCCCCCTCGGCGTAAACTGCGCGGTCCCGTAACTCATTGATTCTGGCGGAACGGCCTGCCGGCCGCCGCCAATCCCGGAGATTCCATGGCCCGCATCACCGTTGAAGACTGCCTGTCCGTCGTGGACAACCGCTTCGAGCTGGTCCTGATGGCGTCCAAGCGCGCCCGCCAGCTGGCCAAGGGCGTCGAGCCGACGCTCGACAACAGCGAGCACCAGGACAAGCCGACCGTGCTGGCGCTGCGCGAGATCGCCGCCCGCCGCATCGACCAGAAGACGATCGACGAAGTCGAGAAGTCCGAGCGCGAGCGTGCGGAGCGCGAGGCGCTGGAGTGGGCCGCGGCCGAAGTCGTCGACGACGACCTCTCCAAGGGCGGCGACGACCTGTAAGCACCGCCCCGCGCGCCGGCCACGTGCCGGCGCGTCGCTGTACCGGTGTCGCGCGCGATGCGCGGCAACCGTTGCTGAAGCACCGCCCGCGCGGCATTGATGGCCCCCGGCGTGCCGCGTAGTCTGCCGGCATGACCTCGTTTTCGCCCCCGCTGACGCTTGCCGAGATCGGTCCGGATCCTTGCCCGGAAGCCGTCGACGCGCTCGTCCGGCGGCTGGGCGACTATCTCCCGCCCGAGCAGGTCGCCCAGGTCCGCCTCGCATACGAAGTGGGCGCACGGGCGCACGAAGGACAGACCCGTCGCAGCGGCGAGGCCTACATCACCCATCCGGTCGCCGTCGCCGGGATCCTGGCCGAACTGCGGCTGGATGCCGAAACGCTGTGCGCGGCGATCCTGCACGACGCGCTCGAAGACACGCCGCTGCCACGCAGCGAGATCGAGCGCCAGTTCAACCCGACCGTGGCCGAACTGGTCGACGGCGTCACCAAGCTCGACAAGCTGCAGTTCCGCGACCGCCAGGAAGCGGCCGCCGAGAGTTTCCGCAAGATGATGCTGGCGATGGCGCGCGACCTGCGCGTGATCCTCATCAAGCTCGCCGACCGGCTGCACAACATGCGCACGCTGGACGCGATGGCCGCCGAATCGCGCCGGCGCATCGCCCGCGAGACGCTGGAGATCTACGCGCCGATCGCCCAGCGCCTGGGCATGAACAAGATCAAGGCCGAGCTGCAGGATCTGGGGTTCCGGGCGCTTTACCCGTACCGGCATGCGGTGATCTCCCGACGCATCGCCGCCCAGCCGGTGATGCGGCGCGAGGCGCTGGCGATGATCGAGGCGCAGCTGGCGCAGCGGCTGACCCAGGAGGGCCTCCGGCACACGCTGGTGAGCCGGGTGAAATCGCCGTGGAGCATCTATACGAAGATGCGCCACGAGAACAAGTCGCTGGAGGGCGTGCTCGACGTCTTCGGCTTCCGCATCGTGGTGCCGACGGTGATGCAGTGTTACCACGCGCTGGGCGCCGTGCATTCGATCTACAAGCCGCTGGACGCGCGTTTCCGCGACTTCATCGCGATCCCGAAGGCCAACGGCTACCAGAGCCTGCACACCGTGCTGTTCGGGCCGTATGGCGCGCCCGTCGAGGTGCAGATCCGCACCGAGGACATGGACCTCGTCGCCGAGCGCGGCATCGCCGCGCACTGGGTCTACAAGAACGCCGGCACCGGCGGCAGCGCGGCGCAGGCGCGCGCGCAGGACTGGGTGCGCAACCTGATGGTCACGCAGCAGACGGCCGGTTCGTCCCTGGAATTCCTCGAGAACGTGAAGGTCGACCTGTTCCCCGACGAGGTCTACCTGTTCACCCCGAAGGGCGACATCCTGGCGCTGCCGCGCAACGCCACCGCGCTTGATTTCGCCTATGCCGTGCACACCGACGTCGGCAACCACGCGGTGGCCGCCCGCGTGGACCGCAAGCTGGTGCCGCTGCGCACCAAGCTGGCCAGCGGCCAGAGCGTCGAGGTGATCACCGCGCCTTCCGCCGCTCCGGGTCCGCAGTGGCTGGAGTTCGTGGTGTCCAGCAAGGCGCGCACGGCGATCCGGCACTTCCTCAAGCGCCTCGAGCACGAGGACGCCGTCGACCTCGGCCACCGCATGCTCGACCGCGCGCTGGACACGCTGGACAGCTCGCTGGACCGCATTCCCGGCGAGCGCGTCGAACAGCTCCTGGCCGAGCTGCGCTACCGGCGCCTGGAGGAACTGCTGGCCGACATCGCGCTGGGCAACCGCATGCCGGCGCAGGTGGCGCGGATGCTGGCGCACGGGGACGACGAGCCGGCCGCGCCGGCGGTGGCGATGCCGGCCGCCACGTCCGAACGCATCATGATCAGCGGCGGCGAGCGCGGCGTGCTCAGTTTCGCGCACTGCTGCCACCCGATCCCCGGCGACGAGATCATGGGGTACCTCAGTGCCGGCAAGGGCGTCGTGGTGCACCGGCTGGACTGCCCGAACGTCGCCGAGTACCGCAAGTTCCCCGAGCGCTGCGTGCCGATGGCCTGGGACCGCAACGTCGAGGGCGACTACCGCGTCGCGCTGCGCATCGAGGTCGAGAACAAGCCGGGCGTGCTGGCGCAGGTGGCGGCGGCGGTGGCCGAAAGCAACTCCAACATCGATGCCGTGGAATACCGCGAACGCGATGCGGCGATGTCGGTGATGGAGTTCTCGATCGAGGTGCGCAACCGCAAGCACCTCGCGGACGTGATCCGGCGCATCCGCCGGCTCGGCGTCGTGCACGGCGTGCAGCGCGTCTGATCGTGCTGGCCGCTGCGTCGCGCCGCTCCTACAATCACCTTTCCCGCTCCTGACGATCCGTCCCCCGAGGTCCGCCATGCCCCGTGAATCCATCAGCACCGATCGTGCGCCCGCGGCCATCGGCCCCTATTCGCAGGCCGTCCGCGCCGGCAGCCAGGTGTTCCTGTCCGGGCAGATCCCGCTGGACCCGGCCACCGGCGAACTGGTGGCGGCCGACATCGCCACCGAGGCGCGACGCGTGTTCGACAACCTGAGAGCGGTCTGCGAGGCCGCCGGCGGCTCGATGGACGACGTCGTCCGGGTCGGCATCTACCTGATGGACCTGGCCGATTTCGCCGCGGTGAACGCGGTGATGGCCGAGTACTTCCAGGCCCCGTACCCGGCCCGCGCCACGGTCCAGGTGGCCGGCCTGCCGCGTGGCGCCCGCGTCGAGGTCGACGCCATCCTGTCGCTCGGCTGACCGTGGCCCGCGCGCCGCGCAGCCGCGGCGATGCCGCTGCGCCCGCGCTCGCGGCCGGCGGCGATGCATCGGTGTCGACGCTGCCCGGCGTCGGTCCGAAGGTGGCGGAAAAGCTCGTGCTCCGCGGCCTGGCCAGCGTCCAGGACCTGTGGCTGCACCTGCCGCTGCGCTACGAGGACCGCACCTGCGTGACGCCGATCGCCGACCTGCGCCCGGGCCAGCCGGTGCAGGTCGAGGGGCGCATCGAGGCGGTCGAGCGCAGCTTCCGGTTCCGGCCGGTGCTGCGCGTTGCGATCGGCGACGGATCGCGCGGCACGCTGGTGCTGCGATTCTTCCACTTCAACCGCGCCCAGGTCGCGCAACTGGCCATCGGCCGGCGGATGATCTGCTACGGCGAGCCGAGGCCGGGTCAGCACGGGCTGGAAATGGTGCATCCCAGCTACCGGCTGCTGGGCGACGACGCACCGACGGTGGTGCGCGACTGCCTCGACCCGGTGTACCCGGCGGTGGAGGGTCTCGGGCCGCAGTCTCTCGCGCGGCTGGTCGACGAGGCGCTGAAGCGGCTTCCGCCGGCGGGGGAGCTCGAACTGCTGCCGCCCGGGCTGCGCGAGCGGCTCGGCCTGCCGACGCTGCGCGACGCGCTGCTGATCGCGCACCGGCCCCCGCCCGGCACCGACCTGCCGCAGTTCGCGCTCGGCCAGCACCCGGCGCAGCGGCGGCTGGCGCTGGAGGAACTGCTGGCCCACCACCTGAGCCTGCGCCGGCAGCGCATCGCCCTGCGTTCGCACGGAGCCACGCCGGTGCGTCCCAAGGGCGCGCTGGCGGCGGCGCTGCTAAGGCGGCTTTCGTTCGCGCTGACCGGGGCGCAAAGGCGCGTGCTGGACGAAGTGGCCTCCGACATGGCGCAGGCCGAACCGATGCTGCGGCTGGTGCAGGGCGATGTCGGCAGCGGCAAGACGGTGGTCGCCGCGCTCGCGGCCGCCAACGCCGTCGAATGCGGGCGGCAGGTCGCGCTGATGGCCCCGACCGAACTGCTCGCCGAACAGCACCTGGCGAATTTCCGTGCCTGGCTGGAGCCGCTCGGCATCCAGGTGGCCTGGCTGGCCGGCAAGGTCACCGGCCGCACCCGCGCGGCGACGCTGGCGAAGATCGCTTCGGGCGAGGCGCAGGTGGTCGTCGGCACCCATGCGCTGATGCAGGAGGGCGTCGCCTACGCGGGGCTGGCGCTGGCGATCGTCGACGAGCAGCACCGGTTCGGCGTGCACCAGCGGCTGGCCCTGCGCGACAAGGGCCTGGACGGCCGCCACGTACCGCACCAGCTGGTGATGACGGCCACACCGATCCCGCGCACGCTGGCGATGTCCGCGTACGCCGACCTGGACGTGTCGGTGATCGACGAGATGCCGCCGGGGCGCACGCCCGTGCAGACCGTGGCCGTCAGCGGCGAACGCCGCGCCGAGGTCGCCGCCCGCATCCGCGCCGCCTGTGCGGAAGGCCGCCAGGCCTACTGGGTCTGCACGCTGATCGAGGACAGCGAGGAAGTCGAGGCGCAGGCCGCGCAGAGCACCTACGAACAGCTCGGCGCGCTGCTGCCGGAACTGCGCCTGGGCCTGCTGCACGGGCGGATGAAGCCCGCCGAGAAGCAGCAGGTGATGGCGCGATTCAAGGCCGGCGAACTGCAGCTGCTGATCGCGACGACGGTGATCGAGGTGGGCGTGGATGTGCCCAATGCGAGCCTGATGATCATCGAGAACGCGGAACGGCTGGGCCTGGCCCAGCTGCACCAGCTGCGCGGTCGCGTCGGCCGCGGCGCGGCGGCGTCGAGCTGCGTGCTGATGTTCCGGCCGCCGCTGTCGGCGATGGCGCGCGAGCGGCTGGAGGTGATGCGGGCCAGCACCGACGGATTCCTGATCGCCGAGAAGGACCTCGCCCTGCGCGGCCCCGGCGAACTGCTCGGCACGCGCCAGACGGGCCTGGCCAGCTTCCGCGTCGCCGACCTGGTCCGCGACGCCGCCCTGCTGCCGGACGTGCAGGCCGCCGCCGAGACGCTGCTCGCGGAACACCCGGTCCTGGCCGACCGCCTGGTCGCGCGCTGGGTCGGGGGCGCGGTGCGGTTCGCCGGGGCCTGAGCGCGCCGGCGGCGATCCCGGCGATAATCGGCCGATGGACGAACGCATCCCGCTGCTGATCGACACCGACCCGGGCGTGGACGACGCGCTGGCCCTGCTGATGGCCTTCGCGGACCGGCGCCACCGCCTGCTCGGGCTCACCATCGCCGCGGGCAATGTCGGCCTCCCGCACACTGTCGCCAACGCGCTGAAGCTGTGCGAGGTGGCCGGCGTCGACGTGCCGGTCTTCGCGGGCTGCCCGGTGCCGCTGCTGCATCCGGCCGACGACGCCGGGTACGTGCACGGCCGCGACGGATTCGGCGACACCGGCTACGAGCCGGCGGTGCGCGGTGCGGACGACGAGCATGCGGCGCTGGCGATCATCCGCTTCGCGCGCGAACACGCCGGCCGCCTGCTGCTGGTGACGCTCGGGCCGCTGACCAACCTGGCGCTGGCCGTGCGTCTGGATCCGGAACTGCCGGCGCGCATCGGCCGGCTCGTGGTGATGGGCGGCGCCGTGACGGGGCAGGGCAATACGTCGGTGCCGGCGGAATTCAACATCGCCTTCGATCCCGAGGCCGCGGATGTCGTCTTCCGGGCGTTCCCGGCATTCGAGCTGGTCGACTGGGAAGCGGTGCTGAGGCATGGCTTCACGCATGCGGATTTCGACGCCTGGCTGGCGGCCGGCGACGAGCGGGCGAGGTTCTACGACGCCATCTCGCGGCACACCCGCGACTGGTCGGCCGGGCGCCGCGGCCTGCATTTCCACAGCGCCGACGCCTTGGCCATGGCGGCCGCCCTGCGCCCGGACGGGGTCGTGAAGGCCGAACAGCGGCCGCTGGCCGTCGAGCTGGAGGGCCGGCTGAGCCGCGGCGCCACCGTCGTCGACTGGCAGCGCCGCAGCGGCCACCCGGCCAATGCCCGGATCCTGATGGACTACGACCAGGCCGGGTTCGAGGCGCAGATCCGGGCCGCCCTCGGGGGCTGAAACCGGCATCCCGGCTTGCGGCGAGGGCAGGCGGGTGCCTATAATGCGGGTCCTTTTCCACGCAAACCCGGCGGAGTTCCAAGTCATGAAGGCCGACATCCATCCGAATTACAAAGAAGTCGTCTTCCAGGACCTGTCCTCCGACTTCGCGTTCAAGACCCGTTCCACCCTCTCCAGCAAGGAGACGGTGAAGTGGGAAGACGGTCAGGAATACCCGCTGATCAAGGTCGACATCACCTCCGCGTCGCACCCGTTCTACACGGGCAAGCAGAAGGTCATGGACACCGGCGGCCGCGTCGACCGCTTCCGCAAGCGCTACGCCAAGTAACTCCCGCGCCGTTCCCGGTCGCCGGGAATGCGCAGGCGAAAGGCCGCCCCCGGGCGGCCTTTCTGCGTTGTGGCTCCGACGAAGGTCCAGGGCCCGCGCGACTGACTTCGCCGCGGACCGTATGAGATACTTCGGCGAATGGTGACCGCGGCATCCGGGTCGCCTCCCAGCATCACCGCGAACGCCGACGCCGGGCTTCCCGGGCGCGACGTCGCCTTCCAGAAAGGAGTCCGCCCGTGTCCGACAAGCAGAGCGTCGTGCTGACCGCCGACGGCAAGAATGTCGAGCTTCCCGTCCATGTCGGCACGCTCGGCGCGCCCTGCATCGACATCACCGCCCTGCCGAAGCACACCGGCATGTTCACCTACGATCCGGGATTCGTCGCGACGGCCAGCTGCCGCAGCGCGGTGACCTACATCGACGGCGACGAAGGCGTGCTGCTCTACCGTGGCTACCCGATCGAGCAGCTGGCGAAACACTCCAACTTCCTCGAGGTCAGCTACCTGCTGATGAACGGCGAACTGCCCACCGCCGGCGAGTTCGACAAGTTCGAGCACGAGGTCACCCACCACACGATGATGCACGAGGCCTTCAAGGGCTTCCTCGGCGGTTTCCGCCACGATGCGCATCCGATGGCGATGCTGTGCGGCATGATCGGTTCGCTGGCGGCGTTCTACCACAGCGACCTCGACCTCGAAGACCCGGAACAGCGCCGCCTGGCGGCGATCCGCCTGCTGGCGAAGGTGCCGACGATCGCCGCCGCCTGCTATCGCTACTCGATCGGCTGGCCGGTCCGCTATCCGCGCAACAACCTCGAGTACGTCGAGCGTTTCCTGCACATGATGTTCGAGGTCCCGAGCGAGCCGTTGCGCCTGAAGCCGGTCGCCGCGCGCGCGCTCGACCTGCTCTTCATCCTGCACGCCGACCACGAGCAGAACGCCTCCACTTCGACGGTGCGGCTGGTGGGATCCACCGGCGCCAACCCGTATGCGTGCGTCGCCGCAGGCGTCGCGGCGCTGTGGGGTCCGGCGCATGGCGGCGCCAACGAGGCGGTGCTGAAGATGCTCGCCGAGATCGGCCGCCCGGAAGACGTCTCCAAGGCCGTCGACCGCGCCAAGGACAAGAATTCGGGCTTCCGCCTGATGGGCTTCGGCCACCGCGTCTACAAGAACTTCGACCCGCGCGCGACGATCATCCGCGAGATGTGCCACGAGGTGCTGGCCGAACTCGGCGTCAACGACCCGATGCTCGAGGTGGCGATGCGGCTGGAAGAGGCCGCGCTGAAAGACGACTACTTCGTGCAGCGCAAGCTCTACCCGAACGTCGATTTCTACTCGGGCATCATCTACAAGGCACTGGGGATCCCGACCGAGATGTTCACGGTGATGTTCGCCATCGCCCGTACCGCCGGCTGGGTGTCGCACTGGCTGGAGCAGCAGAACGACCCGGAAGGCAAGATCGGCCGTCCGCGGCAGATCTACACGGGCGCCGCCCACCGCGACTATGTCGCGAGCGAACGCCGCGGCTGATCCGCCGCAGGCGGTCGTTCCAGCGATGCCCCGCTCCGGCGGGGCATCGTCGTTTCAGGGGTCGGCCGCCGGATCGTCCAGGAGCCGGCGGACGGCGGCGCGGCCCGCCCGTTCCATGGCCCGGTCGTCGAGCGGATCGCGCGGCGGTTGCCGCAGGGCCGTCAACGGAAGCTGCAGCAGTTCGAAGGCGATGCCGTCGGCCTCGAAGGTCCAGGCGGGCACGTCGGTGGGTCGGTCGCGCTCCAGGCGCACGGACCGGCTCTTCTGCCGGGCCGGGATGCCCCGTTCGAGGAGCACCCGGGCGACCGCGTCCGGATCGTCGGCATGCAGGTGCAGGCGCACCGGCGCGTCGCTGGAATCGCCCTCGAGCGCCGCACCGACCAGCCGCGGCTCGAGCGCGGCGAAATACTCCATCGCCGCCAATGCGGCCTCGCGCAGCCGGCGCAGGTCGGTTGCCGCGGCACGGCCGCCGAACAGGGCGC
>JAKFCL010000237.1:0-2768 GCA_036676665.1 Arenimonas sp.
GCGGCAGCCACCGAAAGCACTTCGACGTCGCGCTCAGCCATCGACCGCGCGTACCGTCCGCGCGAACCGGTCGACGGTCGCCAGCGGCACCTTGCCGATCGCCAGCACGCGCCAGCCGTCGACCCAGTACGAACGCGCATTCACCGCGCCACGCCGCGCCGTGCTGGCGCCGCGCACGCCACCCGCCGCGCGTTCGACATAGACCGACACGCTGGCCAGGCCGTCGCCGTACAGCAGCTGCACGCCGTCGCCGGCCGCGCGCGCGGCACGCAGTTCGAAGCCGGGCGGCGGCGCCGGCACATGCCAGCGCGGCGCGGCCACGCTGCGGCCCGAGGGCGGTGGCGCACGCAGCGGCCTGGCGCCGGCCGACGGCTGCAGGTCGGCCTCGGACGGCCGCACGAGCTGAAGTTCGGTGAACGCGACCTGCTCGATCGCCGTGCCCTTCGCATCGAGCAGGTCCACCCGCAGCGGCAGGCCCGTGCGGGTCTCCAGCCAGAGCCGGTAGCCGTAGCGCCAGCCGTCGCGCGCGGGCACGTCGACCACCCGCGCGTCGTGGCCGGCCACCCGCGCCGCGCGGCCGAGCGTCGCCCGGTAACCGCGCAGCGCCGCCGCCTGCGACAGCGCCAGCGCGCCGCTCCAGCGCCCCGAACCGTCGGCGCCGTAGGTCGCGCCGCCGGTGGCCGTCCCGATGCAGACGACGCGCTCGCCGTCGCGCACGACCTCGCGCGGCGGCCCGTTCACCGCCACCAGGCGCTCGCGTTCGCGGTCGCCGTCGACGCGGTGGTACACCTTCATCGTCTCGATGCGCCCGCCGGCGACGTAGACCACGGTGCCCTGGTAATCCAGGCCACGCAGGGCCGGCGCGATCTTCGCCAGCCAGTCTTCGACGTCGGCGGCGTGCAGCGGCGCCGACCCCACCAGCAGCAGCGCCAGCAGCAGGCGGATCACCGGCCGGCGTCCGCCGTGATGGCGGTTTCGTCGACGGGCCCGGCGCCCTCGGCGTGCATGTCGGCCGCCGCGTCGGGGGCACCGTCGTGCGCGACGACATCGACGTAGGGCATGAACCCGCCGAGGCCGTCCTGCGCCATCAGCGTGTTGTGGCCCACCAGGTAGGCCTCGAGCTGCTGCTGGTCGGTCGCCAGCGGCGAGCGCGGCCACGCCTGGCGCTCGCGCTCGGCGAGCGGAAATTCGCTGATCGAAGGCAGCACGTCCTCCAGTGCCGGCGCATCGACAACCGGCGGCCGCGGCGGCAGCGGGCTCGTGGCGGCCGGTGTCGACGTCGACGTCGACGGAACGGCCAGGCGCGCCGGCCCCGGCTCCTTGACCGGGGCGCCGGGCAGGAGCACCGCGACCAGCACGGCCGCCGCCGCGGCCGTCATCCACGGCCAATGGCCGCGGCGCCGGCCCTGGCCCTCGACCGCCCGGGCGATCGCCGGCGCCAGCGTCGCCGGCATCGCCCGCACCCGCTGCCCGCGCAGGCACGCCGACGCCAGCTGCCAGCGCTCCCACTGCGCGCGCAGGGCCGGATCCCGCTCCAGCCGTTTCTGCAGGAAGCGGGCCTCGTCGGCCGGCAGTTCGCCGTCCATCCAGGCACAGAGCTGTTCGAGCAGGGTCGGGTCGATGCCGGTCATGGGCGTGCTCATCGGTTGTCCAGCAGGGGGCGCAGGCGCCCGTCGATCGCTTCGCGGGCGCGGAAGATCCGCGACCGCACGGTGCCGATCGGGCACTGCATCAGCTGCGCGATCTCCTCGTAGCTCAGGCCGTCGACCTCGCGCAGGGTGATGGCCTGGCGCAGCTCGTCGGGCAGCGCGGCGACCGTGTCGGCGACGGCCTGTTCGATTTCGCCGCGCAGCAGTTCGTGTTCGGGTGTGGCGTGGTCGTGCAGCCGGCCGGCGCCGGCGAAGTGCTCCGCGTCCTCGGCGGCGATGTCGGCGGTCGGCGGTCGGCGCTTCGTGGCGACCAGGTGGTTCTTGGCGGTGTTCACGGCGATCCGGTAAAGCCAGGTATAGAACTGGGCCTCGCCGCGGAAGTTCGCCAGCGCCCGGTAGGCGCGCAGGAACGCATCCTGGGTGATGTCCTGGCATTCGGCATGGTCGGGCACGAACCGGTACACCACCGCGCCGATCCGGTGCTGGTACTTGCGCACCAGCAGGTCGAACGCGGAGTTGTCGCCGGCTTGAACACGCTTGACGAGGGCCAGGTCCAGTTCGTTGTCGCCCATCCGGGCCGCTGCTCCTGCGGCCATCCGGGCCGCTGCATGGACATCGTCGGGCCGGGGAAGTTCCCGGCAGGCGCCGGCGTTGACCCCCCCGGGGTCGTGCCCGGATGATACGACCCCCACCCCTACCCCATCGTATGGAGACCGCCATGTTCGACGGACTTCGCCTGGCCCATTGGCAGGCCGACCGCCGCCCCGACGGCATCCTGGTGCTCACGCTCGACCGCGCCGACGAGAACGTCAACGCGCTGAGCCGGGGCGTGCTGGACGAGCTCGAGTCGATGCTCGAGCGCATCGCGATGGAACTGCCCAAGGGCATCGTCATCATCTCGGGCAAGGCCGCGGGCTTCATCCCCGGCGCCGACATCAAGAGTTTCGGCGAGATCGCCGCCAAGGGACTGGTCGAGGACTGGATCCGTCGCGGCCAGCTGGTATTCCAGAAACTGGCCGAACTGCGCTGCCCCACCGTGGCGGCGATCCACGGCCACTGCATGGGCGGCGGCACCGAGATCGCGCTGGCCTGCCGCTACCGCATCGCCAGCAACGACGA
>JAKFCL010000238.1:0-2160 GCA_036676665.1 Arenimonas sp.
CTGCCGGGCCAGGAACTGCCCGGCGTGCTGGCGGCGCTGCCGTTCCTGGTCGCCAATGCGCGCCGCCAGCTCGGCCGCCCGCACGCCGACGACCCGGCATTCGACCTGGCCGGCAAGCGCGTGGTGGTGCTCGGCGGCGGCGACACCGCGATGGACTGCGTGCGTTCGGCCGTGCGCCTGGGCGCCGCCGAGGTCAGCTGCGCCTACCGCCGCGACGAAGCGGCGATGCCCGGCTCGCGCCGCGAAGTGAAGAACGCCCGCGAGGAAGGCGTGCGTTTCCTGTTCAACCGCCAGCCGCTGGCGATCGACGGCGGCCTGCGCGTGGACGGCAGCCGCCAGGCCACCGGCGTGCAGCTCGTGCAGACCCGTTCGACGGGCCGCGCGGGCGCCGCCGAAGCCCTCTCCGGCAGCGAGGAACGCCTCGACGCCGACGTCGTGATCCTCGCGTTCGGTTTCCGCGCCAGCCCGGCGCCGTGGTGGGACGAACACGGCATCACGCTGCACGACAGCGGCCGGCTGCGGACCACCGGACCCGACGGCGCGACGGCGCACCCGAAGGTGTTCGCCGGCGGCGACAACGTCCGCGGCGCCGACCTCGTCGTCACCGCGGTGCACGATGGCCGCGAGGCCGGCGACGCGATCGCGCGGCGGTTGCTGTCGGCGGCCGCGGGCTGATCCGCGCGACGGCGGCCGTGCCCCTGATTCGACCGGGAACGTCCATGAAGAAGATCCTCGTCGCGCTGCTGTACCTGGTGCCCGCCGTGATCCACCTGATCCCGCTGGTCGGGCTGCTCGGGACGGCGCAGCTGCAGTCGCTGTACGGGCTGGATCTCGGCGAGCCGAGCCTGCAGGTGCTGATGCGGCACCGCGCGGTGCTGTTCGGGCTGCTGGGCGCGCTGCTGGCGGCCGCGGCGTTCCGGCCGGACCTGCGGACCCTGGCGCTGGTGGGCGGCTTCGCCAGCGTGCTGTCCTTCTTCGCGCTGGCCTACGGGATCGACGGCGCCAATGCGCAGGTGATGCGGGTCGCGGCGGTCGACTGGGTCGCTTTCGGGTGCCTGGTCGTGGCGGCGGTATTGCATGTCCGGGACCGGCCGGCCGCGGACGCCTAGACGGCCTTTCCCGCGCGCGCAGACCGGTGCCGGGCGGCCGGGTCCGGCGGGGCCTCTGGTATCTTTCGCTTCCCCGCGAAGGACGAAAGATGAGCGAACTGCAGGACCTGACCTCCCTGGTGCGCGCCAACACGGCGCTGATCGTCATCGAGACGCCCGACGAGGGCCGGGTCGTGGACCTGTTCCGGCACCTGCTGATGAACGTGTGGCGGCCGCTGCACCGCTGGTCGATCACCGAGGGCCTGCGCCGCATCGACCTGGACGGCGAGGACGCGCCGCTGGCGCCCGCCGACGCCACCACCACGCTGCGCACGATCCGCGACATGGGCGAGCGCGGCGTGCACCTGCTGCTGGATTTCCACCCGTACCTGGGCTACGCGACCACGCAGCGCATGCTGCGCGAGATCATCGACCGCCGGGGCTGCCGCGAGCACACGATCGTGCTGGTCGGCGGCAAGGTGGAACTGCCGCCCGAGCTCGAGCAGCTGGCCGTGCGCTTCTCGCTGAAGCTGCCCGACGAGAAGGTGCTGCTCAAGCTCGTGCAGGACGAGGCGGCGCTGTACATGCGCGAACACGGCGGCAAGCGCGTCGAGATCGAGCGCGACGCGCTGCAGGCGATCGTGCGCAACCTGCGCGGGCTGTCGATGCACGACGCCCGCCGCATCGCCCGCCACCTGATCTTCCGCGACGGCGCCATCGGCGCGCACGACCTGCCGGAGCTGGCGAAACTGAAGTTCGAGCTGCTCAACAAGAGCGGCCACCTGCATTTCGAATACGACACCGCCCGCTTCACCGACGTGGCCGGGCTGGCGCGCCTGAAGCAGTGGGTGCACCAGCGCCGCGCCGCCTACACCGGCGACACGCTGCCGCCGGGGCTGGATCCGCCCAAGGGCATCCTGCTGCTGGGCGTGCAGGGCTGCGGCAAGTCGCTGGCCGCCAAGGCGGTCGCCGGCGGTTTCCGGGTGCCGCTGGTGCGGCTGGATTTCGGCACGCTGTACAACAAGTACCACGGCGAAACCGAGAAGAACCTGCGCGACGCGCTGGCGTCGGC
>JAKFCL010000239.1:0-4623 GCA_036676665.1 Arenimonas sp.
GCCGCCTGCCTGCTGCATGCCAGCGAGGCCGCCGTGCAGGTGGCGCTGGAAGGCATCCAGGCGCTCGGCGGCAACGGCTACATCAACGAATACGCCACCGGGCGCATCCTGCGCGACGCCAAGCTCTACGCGATCGGCGCCGGCACCAACGAGATCCGGCGGATGCTGATCGGCCGCGAGCTGTTCGACGGCAACGACTGAGCGACGGCACCGGCGCGGCGAAGGAAAGACGGGGCCTGCGGGCCCCGTTATCGTTCCCGGCTCCGGTGGTCGTCAGGCCGCGCGTGCCGCCGGCTCGGCCAGCGAGCGCCGCAGCAGCGCCGCGGTGCTCGCGCGCGACGGTTTCGCCGCCGCCCGTTCCGCGACCAGCGCCGCCGCGAGGGCGCGATCGCCGCCGCGCAGCGCCGCTTCCAGCAGGCTCAGGTCGATCAGGTCGCGCTGGGCGTGGCTGCCTCCGAAACGATGGGCAATCGGCCGGACGTGCCGCAGCCCTTGCGCCGCACCGGCGTGGTCGCCGTCCAGCAGCGCCCGCAGCGCGGCCAGCAGCGGCGCGCCGACCTCGGCGGTGAACGCGGCATTGTCGCCGCCCTCGGCGCGGGCCCGCCCGTGCGCGTCGTGCACCGCCTGCAGCAGGTCGTCGCGGCCGGCGCAGGCGAACGCGAGCCCGGCATGCACGTCGTTGAACGCGTACCAGCCGTCGCCGGCGCGCGGCGCCCACGCCTCGGCCACCCGCTGCCAGCGGTCGCCGACGTCGACACCGCGCAGCTGCAGGCGCCACAGCAGCGCCGAGGCGTCGATCAGGTCCATCGCCACCGACTTGCCGTCGCCGAATACCGGGCCGTCGAACAGCGTCAGAACATGGGCGATGTCGTCGCGCTCCAGGTGCAGCAGCGCCAGGTGCCACCAGTTGTGCACGGCGAAGAAACTGTCCTCGGCCCACGCCGGCCCATCGCGGTTGAGCCACTGCACGCCGTCGTCGATGCGGTCCTGCATCTCCAGCACGTGCGCGACCGCGTGCCAGGCCCAGGTGTCGCGGCGCTCGAGCTCGACCGCGCGGCGGCCGGCGGCCTCGGCCTCGGCGTACTGTCCCGCCTCTTCGAGACCGAACGCGTGCATGCCCAGCAGCGCGTGGTAGCCGGGCATCGACGGTGTCCACGCCGGCAGCGCCCGGGCGATGCGGTCGCGCAGCATGCGGGCGTCGCCGCGGAAGAAGTCCAGCAGGTGCCCCATCTGCAGCGCCAGCGCGTCGCGCGGCTCGGCGATCGCGATGTCCTCGAGCGAATGCGCGGCCGCGTGCCAGCGCCCGTCGGCCCATTGCCGGGCGGCGTGCAGATGCGCCTGCTCACGCGCCGTCGCGCCGGCAGCCAGCGGTTCGGCCGTGGCGAGCGCCGCGCGGGCGGCGGCGAGGCTGTCGGCGTCCGTGCCGGTCAGGCACAGCCAGGCGAGCAGGACGTGGCCGGCGACGAAGCCGGGGCTGTCCTCGAGCGCGCGGCTCAGCGGGGCGACCGGGTCGCCGGTGTAACACCGGAGCTGGTGCAGGCTGTCGTCATACAGGCGGGCGGCGTCGGCGCTGGCGCCGGTCAGCGGCAGTCCGAGGGCGTCGGTAGGGATCATGGCGGCGGTTCCAGTGGTTCGGGGGGAGGCGCGGCAGCGTGCCGCAGGCAGGCGTCGGCGAGCGAGGCGACATCGGACCAAACGCGGGCGGAATCGGCGCCGGGACAGTCCGTCGCGCGCCGGAGAGCGGCAGCCGCGCGCCGGGCTCGGGCATAATCGGCGTCTTTCCCAACGTTTCCGGAGACCCCCATGTCCAAGGTCATCATCGCCGGCGCCAAGCGCACCCCCATCGGCGCCCTGCTGGGCCAGTTCACCGGCGTGCCGGCCACGGTGCTGGGCACTGTCGCCATCAAGGCCGCGGTCGAACACGCCGGGCTGGACGCGGCGAAGGTCGACGAGGTGTTCATGGGCTGCGTGCTGCCCGCCGGCCTCGGCCAGGCGCCGGCGCGCCAGGCCGCGCTCGGGGCCGGCCTGCCGAAGGAAGCCGGCTGCACGACCGTCAACAAGGTCTGCGGCTCGGGCATGAAGGCGATCATGCTGGGCCACGACGCCATCAAGGCGGGCAGCGCCGCGATCGTCGTCGCCGGCGGCATGGAGTCGATGACCAATGCCCCGCATCTGCTCAACGGCTCGCGCACCGGCACCAAGTTCGGTTCGATGGAAATGCTCGACCACATGGCGTGGGACGGCCTGACCAATCCCTACGACAAGCAGGCGATGGGCGTGTTCGGCGAGCTGTGCGCGGAGAAGTACGCGTTCTCCCGCGAGGACCAGGACGCGTTCGCCGCCGAGTCGGTGCGCCGCGCCCAGGGTGCGGTATCCGGCGGCCTGTTCGCCGACGAGATCGCCGCGGTCACCGTCGCCGGCCGCAAGGGCGACACCGTGATTTCCGACGACGAGCAGCCGGGCAAGTGCGATGCGGCGAAGATCCCGTCGCTGCGCCCGGCGTTCAAGAAGGACGGCACGATCACCGCCGCCGCGTCCTCGAGCATCAACGACGGCGCCGCCGCGGTGGTGCTGGCCTCGGAGGAGGCCGCGAAGGCGAACGGGCTCACCCCGCTGGCGACGATCGTCGCCCATGCCAGCCACTCGCAGGCGCCGGAGTGGTTCACCACCGCCCCGGTGGCGGCGATCCGCTCGGTGCTGGCCAAGGCCGGCTGGTCGGTGGCCGAAGTCGACCTGTTCGAGGTCAACGAGGCCTTCGCCGTGGTGGCCATGGCGCCGATGAAGGAACTGGGCATCCCGCACGACCGCCTCAACGTCAACGGCGGCGCCTGCGCGCTGGGCCATCCGATCGGGGCCTCCGGGGCCCGGCTGGTCGTCACCCTGGTCCACGCCCTGCGCAAACGGGGCGCCCGGCGGGGTGTCGCGGCCCTGTGCATCGGCGGCGGCGAGGCCACGGCGATCGCGGTGGAACTGGCCTGATCCGCGCGACAAACGGCCTTTTGGCGGTTTTCGGACAGCCAATCGAGCCGATTTTGCCCGGAATGAGCGGTTCCGCTTGACTCCGGCCGGCTTCCTGACATGATTTTGCCGCGTGCTGCAAAATGCACGTCCCGCTATAACAATATCCAGACGAGGAAATTATCCATGTCCCTGAACAAGACCCTGCTCGCCATCGCCCTGGGCCTGGCCCTGGCGGCCTGCACCAACCAGGCGGAGCAGGCGGCTGACGCGGCCGACGACGCCGCCGAGTCCGCCAACGAAGCGGCGACCGAAGCCGCCGACGCCGCTGCCTCCGCCACCGACGCCGCCGGCGCCGTGGCTGCCGACGCCGCTGCCGGTTCCGCCGACGTGGCTGCCGACGCCGCTGCCGTCGCTGCCGACGCCGCTGCCGACGCCGCCGTGCTGGAAGACGGCACCGCCGCCGGTGAAGAGGCCGCCGACGAGGCTGCCGACCTCGCCGAGGACGCGGAAGACGTCGCCGAGGAAGCCGCCCAGGCGGCCGACGAAGCGGCCGACGCCGCCGAAGACGCCGACGGTACCTGATACCTTCGCGTCAGCTGCAATGCAAACAGACGGGCGCGACGCGAGTCGCGCCCGTTTCGTTTCCGGCACCCGGTCGAGCCCGACCGGTAAAGAATTCATATTCTTCACAACCACCCGGCTAGGCTCCCCCCCGCGACCGATACCGGCGCCTCGAACCTTTTGGAGCACCCATGAACATCAAACCGCTTTCGATCGCCATCGCCGCCGCCTCCTTCCTGGCGCTGGCCGCCTGCAGCCCGCAGGCCGAACAGGAAGCCGCCGAAGCCGGCGCCGCCCTGGACAATGCCGCCGAGCAGACCGGTGATGCCGTCGAGGCGTCCGCCGAAGCCGCCGCCGAGGATATCGACCAGGCCGCCGAAGCGACGGAAGAAGCCGTCGAGGAAGCCGCCGCCGAGACCGCCGAAGCCGCCCGCGAAGTCGGCCAGGAAATCGACGAAGCCACCGACGAAGCCCAGGCCGCTGCGGCCGAGGGCCTGCGCGACACCGCCGACGCGCTGGACGAAGGCGCCGCCGAGATCGACGAAGAAACCAACGACTGACCTGCCGGTCCGCCGTTGCAGGAGCCGCCGGTCCGCCGGCGGCTTTTTTTTGCCCGCGCCTCCCGCCTAGGCCCGGGCCGCCGTGCCCCGTAAACTCCACGGGTTTTCCGACGAGCGGCCGCGCATGCCCATCCTGACCAGCCAGATCGACCCGCGGTCCCCCGAATTCCACGACAACGCCAGCCACCTGAAGGCGGCCGTCGCCGATTTCGAGGCGCAGCTGGCCCGCGTCGCCTTGGGCGGCGGCGACAAGGCCCGCGCCAAACACACCGAGCGCGGCAAGCTGCTGCCGCGCGAACGCATCACCGCCCTGCTCGACCCCGGCTCGCCGTTCCTGGAGCTGTCGGCGTTGGCGGCCGGCGGCATGTACGAGGACGCCGCGCCCGCCGCCGGCATCCTGACCGGCATCGGCCGCGTGCACGGCACCGAAGTCGTGGTCGTCGCCAACGACGCGACCGTCAAGGGCGGCACCTATTTCCCGATGACGGTGAAGAAGCACCTGCGCGCGCAGGAAGTGGCGCTCGAGAACCACCTGCCGTGC
>JAKFCL010000240.1:0-19506 GCA_036676665.1 Arenimonas sp.
TCCATGCAGCGGAACTTGAACTGCTGGCGCTCGTCGCCCGACGAACCGGACGGAAAATACATCGACACCACGCTCAGGTTGCCGAAGCGCAGCTCCAGGAAGCGGCCCTCGTCGTCGAACGGCTCCCAGCCGATGCCGGTGACCACTTCGTCCGGCTCGCGGCGCGTGTAGATGGCGACGCCGCTGTAGCCCTTCTTCGTCGTCGCATCGCGGAAGAACGCCGTGTAACCGTCCGGCAGCATCTGCGGCACGCGCAGCTGGTGCTCCTGGGCCTTGGTTTCCTGGATGCAGACCAGGTCCGCGTCCAGGCCCGGCAGCCACTCGAAGAAACCCTTGCTGGTCGCCGAACGCAGGCCGTTGGCATTGAAACTGACGATCTTCACGAAAACCCATCCCGTAAACGATGGCGCAGCGTAGCCGAAACGGCCGGCCCGGTGCCGGCACGGGCGCTCCTGTTGCACAATCGGCTTTTCCCGGACGCGGACCGCCGCCTTGAAAGACCACCAACGACGATTCCTCGACCTCGCACTGGCCCGCGGCGTCCTGCGTTTCGGCGAGTTCGCCCTGAAGTCCGGCCGCACGAGCCCGTATTTCTTCAACGCCGGGCTGTTCGATTCCGGCGCGGCGCTGGCCACGCTGGGCGAGTGTTACGCCGACGCGCTCGACGCGTCGGGACTGCGCTGCGACATGCTGTTCGGGCCGGCCTACAAGGGCATCCCGCTGGCGACGACGCTCGCCGTGGCGCTGGCCCGCCGCGGCGTCGACCTGCCGCTGGCCTTCAACCGCAAGGAGGCCAAGTCGCACGGCGAGGGCGGCACGCTGATCGGCGCGCCGGTGCGCGGCCGCGTGCTGATCGTCGACGACGTGATCACCGCGGGTACCGCCATCCGCGAGTCGATCCGCACGATCCGCGAGGCCGGCGGCGAGGCCTGCGGCGTGTTGATCGCCCTCGACCGCCAGGAACGCGGCCAGGAAGGCCGGCGGTCGGCGGCACAGGAGGTCACCGCCGAATTCGGCCTCCCCGTGCACGCGATCGCCGGCCTGGACGACCTGCTGGCGCATGCCGACGAACGGCCGGACATCGCCGCGCACAGGGCGGCGCTGGAGGGGTATCGTTCCCGCTATGGCAGCCAGCCCGACCTGACCGGAGCCGAACGATGAGCCGCATCCTGCTTTCCCTCGCCGTGATCTCGACGCTGCTCGTGGCGGGCACCGCCGATGCGCAGAAGCCGCCGCCGAAGAAGCTCTACCGCTGGGTCGACAAGGACGGCAAGGTGCAGTTCAGCGATTCGCTGCCGCCCGAGGCAATCGACCAGGCACGCACCGAGCTGTCCAACAGCGGCCGGGTCGTCGCCGACGTCGACCGGGCGCTGACGGCCGAAGAGCGCGCCGCGAAGGAAAAGGCCGATGCCGAGGCCGCGCGGCTGGAGGCCGAGGCGCTGCAGACGCGGCAATCGGAGGAGGCGATGATCTCGTCCTTCCAGACCGAGGAGGACCTCAGGCGCTCCGTGCAGGTTCGCGTGGAGCTGCTGCAGCAGACGCTGGAGGCGATCGAGGCCGGCATCGCCAGCCAGCGCGCCAGCCTGAGCGCCCTGCTGATCCAGGCGTCGGAGACGGAGCTGGCCGGCGCCAAGGTCCGGCCCGCGCAGGCGGACACCATCCGCCAGCTGCACCGGGAGATCGGCAAGCAGCAGCAGATGCTGATCGTGAAGCAGGCGGAGCTGCAGGATGTCGACGCCGAGCTCGAGCACCTGCTGCGGCGATTCCGCGAGATCAAGGCCGGCAACGCGCCGCCCGAGGCGACGCCGGCTCCGGCCGAGGCGGTTCCGGCCGACGCGGCGCCCGCGGACGCCACGCCCACCGGCTGACGCCGTTCAGAACGGCAGCTTCAGGCCCGGGTCGGTGGCGAGCATCTGCTCGCGGAAGACCTGCTTGATGCGCTCCAGCGATTCGGCGTCGCGGGCGTCGAAACGCAGCACGAGCGTCGGGGTCGTGTTCGAAGCGCGCACCAGGCCCCAGCCGTCGGGCCAGTCGGCGCGCAGGCCGTCGATCGTCGCGATGCGTGCACCCTCGAACTTCGCCGTCGCCAGGAACTTCTCGATGAAGGCGTACTGCCCGCCTTCCTCGACCTCGATCTTCAGCTCCGGCGTCGAGACGCCGCGCGGCAGCGTGTCGAAGATCTCCTGCGGCGACTCCGGCCGCGACGACAGGATCTCCAGCAGGCGCGCCGCCGCGTACATCGCGTCGTCGAAGCCGTACCAGCGCTCGCGGAAGAAGAAGTGGCCGCTCATCTCGCCGGCCAGCTCGGCCTCGGTCTCGCGCATCTTGGCCTTTATCAGCGAGTGGCCCGTCTTCCACATCAGCGGGCTGCCGCCGTGGCGCAGGATGTGCATCGCCAGGTGTCCCGTGCACTTGACGTCGTAGATGACGCAGGCGCCAGGGTTGCGCTCGAGCACGTCGGCGGCGAACAGCATCAGCAGCCGGTCCGGATAGATGATTTCGCCGCTGCGCGTGACCACGCCCAGGCGGTCGCCGTCACCGTCGAACGCCAGGCCCAGGTCGGCATTCACCCGCTGGACGACCTTGATGAGGTCCTGCAGGTTCTGCGGATCGCTCGGGTCCGGATGATGGTGCGGGAAGGTGCCGTCCACTTCGCAGTAGAGCGGCTCGACGTCCGCACCGATGTCGGCCAGCACCCGCGGCGCGACCGCGCCGGCGATGCCGCTGCCGCAATCGACCACCACCTTGAGCTTGCGCTCGATCTGGATGTCGCCGCTGATGCGGTCGACGTAGTCCTGCGAGATGTCGCGGGTGCTGACCAGGCCCGGGGTGTTGGCGATATGCAGCCGGTTCTCGGCGATGCGCTCGTACAGCGCCTGGATCGCGTCGCCCGCCAGCGTTTCGCCCTCGATGACGATCTTGAAACCGTTGTAGTCGGGCGGGTTGTGGCTGCCGGTGACCGAAACGCACGACCCGGCCCGCAGGTGGTAGGCGCCGAAGTAGGTCATCGGTGTCGGCGACTCGCCGATGTCGATCACGTCGCGCCCGGTCGCCCGCAGGCCCTCGATCAGCGCGGCGGCCATCTGCGGAGACGACTTGCGGCCGTCGCGGCCGATGACGATCGCGCGGGCGCCCTGGTCCTGCATCACCGAGCCGATCGCCTGGCCGATGAGCCTGGCGGTTTCGGTGCCCAGCGTCTTTCCGACCACCCCGCGCACGTCGTAGGCGCGGAAGATGCTGCGGTCGAGCATCGCCCGCGGCGCCTCGACCGTCACCGGCTTGACCACCGGCGCGACCCGCACCTCGGGTTCGAGCTGGCCGCTGCGCTGCATTTCCGCCAGGGTCGGTCCGTCGCCCTTGGCGGCGACCACCTCGCCGGGCGCGACCCGCCGGAGTCCGCGCAGGCGCGGCAGCGCCAGCACCAGCAGCGCGGCGGCGACCAGGGCGGCCGCGATCAGGAAATTGAGCATCGCGCTCAGGCCGCTGGGCGCCAGCGGACTGGTCGCGACGACGCGAAGCGGGGTGCCGCCGATCTTGACGGCCCCCTGTTCGGCCGAGCCCGCGAGGGTTTCATCGCCCAGCGCGAGCACCGTGTGCTGGCCCTGGCGCAGGGCGATGTAGCCGCCCGGGAGCGACACCGCGCCGAGCGGGGCGGTCAGTTTTTCGAGCGGCAGGCGGACGTAGACCAGCGTCAGCACCCGGCCGTCGGCGACCACCGGTGCCGCCACGCCCAGCTTGGCAGCGCCGGCATCCTTGACCACCGCGGCTTCGGCGGAATTGCGCTGCAGCGCCAGCTCGAGCAGGCCCAGCTTGCCGTAACCGAACTTCTCGGCGCCCGCGTAGGCGGCGTCCAGGTCCGGCTCGTGCCACTCCACCTGCTCCACGCCGTCCCAGCCCTTGGCGACCAGGTCGCGGGCCGCGTCGGTATCGCCGCGCTGCAGCGCCGTCCCCAGCGCGATGCGCACGCGGGTGGCTTCCAGGCGTTCGGTGGCGTCGGCGACGGCATCGCCCAGCTGCGCGGCCACGTCGGCGCGGATGCGCGCTGCGTCCACCGCCAGGGATTCGGCCTGGCTGGACTTCCAGCCCATCCAGCCGAACCAGGCCGCGCCGAGCAGCAACAGGGCCGCTGGCACCAGCAGGATGCCGGCGGACTTGAGTGACGCGATCGCAGACGATTTCATGCTTCCCCCTGATTCCGTTCCGGCCAGTGCCGGCCCGCTCAACGCACGCCGGTGTGGCCGAAGCCGCCCTGCCCGCGCTCGCTGTCCTCGAATGCTTCGACCTGCCGGAAGACTGCCCTCACCACCGGCAGGAACACCAGCTGGGCGACACGATCTCCCGGCGCGATGGTGACCGGTAACCGCCCGCGATTCCAGAGGCTCACCATCAGCGGCCCCTGGTAGTCGGCGTCGATCAGTCCCACCAGGTTGCCCATCACCAGGCCCTGCTTGTGGCCCAGGCCCGAACGCGGAACGATCACCGCGCACAGGCCGGGGTCGCCGATGTGGATCGCCAGGCCGGTCGGCACCAGCTGCGCATCGCCCGGCGCGAGTTCGATCGGCTGGTCGATCATCGCCCGCAGGTCCATGCCGGCCGAGTGCGCGGTGGCGTAGGCGGGCAGCGGGAACTCGCGGCCGATGCGCGGATCGAGCGGACGGAACTGCACGTCCCGGATCATGCGCCGGCCTCCAGGCGCTGCGCCACGAGCGCCAGCAGTTCGTGCGCGACCTGCAGCTTCGGCCCGTGGGCGATGTCCAGGCGGCCGTCCCGCCAGAAGACCGACAGCGCGTTGTCGTCGCATTCGAAGCCCTGGCCGGCGCGACCGACATCGTTGGCGGCGATCAGGTCCAGGCCCTTGCGCTGCAGCTTGTCGCGCGCATACGCCTCCATGTCGCGGGTCTCGGCGGCGAAGCCGACCACCAGCCGCGGCCGCTGCGGGTGCGCGGCGACCTCGGCCAGGATGTCGGCGGTGCGCACCAGCGTCACCGTCAGCGTCTCGCCGGACTTCTTGATCTTCTGGTCCAGCGTCTCGGCCGGCGAATAATCGGCCACCGCCGCCGCGCCCAGGTACGCGTCGTGGCCGGGCAGCTCGGCCAGCACCGCGTCGCGCATCTGCGCGGCGCGGCGCACGTCGATCCGCCGCACGCCGGCCGGCGTCGGCAGCGAAACCGGGCCGGCGACGAGCGTCACCTGCGCGCCCATCGCGCGCGCCGCCGCGGCGACCGCGAAGCCCATCTTTCCGGAGCTGCGGTTGCCGATGAAGCGCACCGGGTCGATGTCCTCGAAGGTCGGTCCGGCGCTGACCAGCAACCGGCGTCCGGACAGGCGTCCCGGCAGCGTGCCGGTGGCCAGCGCCTGGACGATCTGCGCGGGCTCGAGCAGCCGGCCCGCACCGACCTCGCCGCAAGCCTGGTCGCCGCTGGCGGGACCGAGGAATTCCACTCCGCGCGCCTGCAGCGTCGCGACGTTGGCGCGGGTCGCCGGATGCGCCCACATCACCCGGTTCATCGCCGGAGCCAGCGTCAGCGGGGCTTCGGTGGCCAGGCACAGCGTGCTGAGCAGATCGTTGGCCCGACCCTGCGCGAGGCGCGCGATCACGTTGGCGCTGGCCGGCGCGATCACGACGCGGGTCGCCCAGCGCGCCAGTTCGATATGCCCCATCGCCGCCTCGGCGGCCTCGTCCCAGAGCGAGCTGCGCACCGGGTGGCCGGACAAGGCCTGGAAGGTGGTCGGGCCGACGAAATGCAGCGCCGAAGCGGTCATCACCACCCGCACCTCGGCGCCGCCGTCGCGCAGCCGGCGCACCAGTTCGGCGGCCTTGTAGGCGGCGATGCCGCCGCTGACTCCCAGCAGGATGCGTTGCCCTTGCAGTCCGGCCACCTTCGATTCCCTACGCATGCATTCGACCCTAGCTTACCCGATGGGCGGAGACGCCCCGACGCGGCCGCGCCCGCCGGTGCGGACACTGCACACATGCATATCCGCGACTGGCCAGAAGGCGAACGCCCCCGGGAAAAACTGCTCGCGCTGGGCGCCGCCCGGTTGTCGGACGCGGAGCTGCTGGCGCTGTTCCTCGGTTCGGGCACCCGCGGGCTCTCCGCCGTCGACCTCGGGCGCCGGCTGCTCGACGCCAGCGGCAACCTGCGCGCGCTGCTGGACCAGGGGGCCCCGGTGCTGGCCCGGTTGACCGGCGTCGGCCCGGCCCGGGCCTGCGTGCTGGCCGGCGCCCTGGAGCTCGGTACCCGCCATCTGGCGCAGGGGCTGGCGCGCGGCGAGGCCCTGACCGACCCGGCCCGCGCCGGCGACTACCTCGCGCGGCGGCTGCGGGCACTGCCCTACGAGGTCTTCGCCTGCCTGTTCCTCGACACCCGGCACCGGGTGATCGCCTTCGAGGAGCTATTCCGCGGCACCCTGGACGGCGCCGAAGTGCACCCGCGCGAGGTCGTCCAGCGCTGCCTGGCGCACAACGCCGCCGCGGTGATCCTCGGCCACAACCATCCGTCCGGCAGCGCCGAACCGAGCGCCGCCGACCGCGCGGTCACGAGTCGCCTGAAGCAGGCGCTGGCCCTGGTGGATGTCCGGCTGCTGGACCACTTCGTGATCGGCGACGGCGCACCCTGTTCGATGGCCCGACTGGGGGCGGTGTGAGGCCGACCGCCGGCATGGCTGGCCGCCGTGTCCCGCTGCGTATACTCCGGCAGCGGCAGACCGCCGCAGCAGGGGACGGTCGTGATCCTGGGGTATTCCTCACTTTACGCAGCCGACGGCATCGAACGCGCGCTGCCCGATGCGGCGTCGGCCCTCGCCCTGATCGAACCGCGACGTCCGGACATCCGTCCGCGCCTGGCCGCGATGGTCGACCGGGCAACGTCCGGCGCCGGCTCGCCCCGGCACGTCGACGCGGCACTGCTGGGCCTGGCCCGACTGGCCCTGCGCCACGGCGGTTTCGGCGACGACCCGCACGATTACCACAACGAGGAGCACGTGCTCGAACTCGGCGAGCGGCGGCTCGGGCTGCTGATGGACAGCCTCGGCGACGCGACGCTGCCCGCCGACGACTGGCTCGCCCTGCTGATGTTTTCGGCCTTCCACGACCTGCGCCAGCGCGAGACCTTCGACGTCCCCGGCCCGGTCGGCGGCAACGAGGCGGCCAGCATCGCCGAGTGTTTCCGCATCCTCGATGCCTGCGGTTTCGACGAGGCCGCGGACCGGGACCTGTATGTCGGCATGGAACTGATGATTGCCGGCAGCACCTTCGATGCCCGGCCGCTGCCGCACCCGGACGGCGAGGAGATGCCGACCGCCGGGGGTGGCTCGCTCGCACGCGGACTGGGCCTGTGGCTGGACGGCGAGCGGGCCGACTGGCGCGCCGATGCCGCCGCCCGCCGCGGCGAGCGCCTCGGCCGCCTGGCCGCCGACCTGGACACCGCCAACGTCGGCGAGCCTTTCCCGCTGCTGGCCGAAAGCGCCCTGCGCCTGTGCCGCGAGCGCGAGCGCCGGGCCGGCCGGTCGCTGCAGCGCGCCGCCAGCGCCCCGACCTGCCTCGGCTTCCTGAGCCGGGGCCAGACCCACTACTTCTTCGACCTGCACCGGTTCTGCTCCCGCGAAGGCGAGCGGGCGTTCGGGCCGCAGAAGGCGATCAACGGCCCGCGCGTCCGGCGGGTCAGCCAGCGCCTGCTGCAGCGGTTCGAGGACCAGGCCCCGCCCACCGGCATCGCGGTCATCGAGGCGTTCACCGAGCTGTGCGAAGCCGGCGACTGACGGGCAAAAAAAGACCGACCCGAAGGTCGGTCGCTGCCCCGGATCCCGATATCGCGTAACGGGCCGAAAATGGAGAGAGAGGCACGGTGTCCGGCCGTGTTCCGCCATTGTCCGCAGCCGCGGTGACAACCGGATGACGGTGCACCCCCGCGGCCGGGCTAGAATAGGCAGTTCCCCCACGCGGAATACGATCCGGTGAAAGAGCATCTTCGCGAACTGGTGGCGCAGTCCCTGCTCGACCTGCGGCGGCGCGGCCGCCTGGCCCAGGAACTGGCGACGCCCGACTTCGTGATCGAACGCACCAAGTCGCGCGAGCACGGCGACTACGCGACCAATGTCGCCCTGCTGCTGGCCAAGGCCGCCGGCATGAAGCCGCGCGAGCTGGCCGACCTGCTGGTCGACTCGCTGCCCACCTCCCAGCACGTCGAGCGCGTCAGCGTCGCCGGCCCGGGCTTCATCAATTTCCGCCTGGCGCGCAACTGCCGGCTGGGCACCGTGCGCCGGGTCTTCGAGCTGGGCGTCGAATACGGCCGGCAGCCGCCGGGCAGCCGCGGCCCGGTGACGGTGGAATTCGTCTCGGCCAACCCGAACGGTCCGCTGCATGTCGGCCATGGCCGCGGCGCCGCCTACGGCGCCAGCGTCGCCAGCCTGCTGGATGCCGCCGGCTACAAGGTCCACCGCGAGTACTACGTCAACGATGCCGGCCGGCAGATGGACATCCTGGCCGTGTCGGTGTGGCTGCGTTACCAGGAGCTCGGCGGCATCGTCGTGCGTTTCCCGGACAACGGCTACAAGGGCGAATACGTCGTCGACATCGCCCGTGCGCTGCGCGCGAAGGCCGGCGATTCGCTGCGCCGCGGCGCCATCGAGATCACCGACGGCCTGCCGCCCGACGAAGGCCAGGGCGGCGACAAGGAAACCCATGTCGACGCGCTGATCGCCCGCGCCAAGCAGCTGCTCGGCGAAACCGGCTACCGCAGCGTGTTCGACGCCGGCCTGGCCTGGTGCCTGGGCGATATCCGCGACGACCTCGCCGGCTTCGGCGTGGTGCACGACACGTTCTTCTCCGAACGCTCGCTGATGACCGACGGTTATGTCGACCGGGCGATCGCCACGCTGGAGAAGAACGGCCACCTTTACGAGCTCGAGGGCGCGCTGTGGTTCCGCGCCACCAGTTTCGGCGACGACAAGGACCGCGTCGTCCGCCGCGAGAACGGCGTCACCACCTACTTCGCGTCCGATCTCGGCTACCTGCTCAGCAAGTTCGAGCGCGGTTTCGAGCGGGCGATCTACATCTTCGGCGCCGACCACCACGGCTACATCGCCCGGCTCAAGGCCGCGGCGCAGGGCCTGGGCCTGGATCCGGAAAAGATCGAGGTGCAGCTGGTGCAGTTCGCGATCCTGTTCCGCGGCGGCGAGCGCGTGCAGATGTCGACGCGCGCCGGCAGCTTCGTCACGCTGCGCGAACTGCGCGAGGAAGTGGGCACCGACGCGGCGCGCTTCTTCTACGTGATGCGCGGCAACGACCAGCACCTGGATTTCGACCTGGACCTGGCCAAGAGCCGCAGTAACGACAACCCGGTCTATTACATCCAGTACGCGCACGCGCGCATCTGCTCGCTGTTCCGGCAGCTCGCCGAGAAGCAGGGCAGCTACAACCGCAGCGCCGCCGAAGCCGCGCGGCACCGGCTGGTGGAACCGCAGGAAGACGAACTGCTCGACGAGCTGATGCGTTACCCGGAAGTGCTCGAGACCGCCGCCGAGAACCGCGCCCCGCAGGTGCTGGCGAACTACCTGCGTGAGCTGGCGGCGGCTTTCCACGGCTTCTACAACGCCCAGCCGATACTCACGGCGGAAGAAGAAGTCCGCAACGCACGACTGGGCCTGGCCAAGGCCACCCGGCAGGTACTGGCGAACGGACTGGCCCTGCTGGGCGTGTCCGCTCCGGAGACGATGTAAATGGCGAAGCGTTCCAGCAAGAACCAGGCCCGCCGCAACGGCGGCGGCGGCATTCCCGGCTGGGTGTGGCTCGTGGTCGGGCTGCTGGCCGGCCTGGCGATCGCCGTGGCCGTGGTGACCGGCGGCAAGTGGAAGGGCGTCGACGCGCTGCTGCCCAGACCCAACCCCGAGGCACGCCCGCCGGCGCAGCCCGAAGAGCCGGTGGCGCAGGACGCGCCGGCGCCGCGCAAGCCCAAGTACGAGTTCTACGACGTGCTGCGCGACAAGGAAGTCGTCATCCCGGACGCCGAGCTCAACGCCCAGGCCCAGGTCGAGGCCGAACAGGCCCAGCAGGCGGCCCAGGCCGACCCCGCGGACGTTCCGCCGCCGGCCGAGCCGGCCGACGGCGTGCGTTTCCTGATCCAGGCGGGCGCGTTCCGTTCGCTCGCGGATGCCGATGCGGTCAAGGCCCGGATCGCCCTCACCGGCGAGATCGCCCGGGTCGAGTCGGCCCAGGTCGAAGGCGGAACGATCTATCGCGTGCGCCTCGGGCCCTACCCGAACGCCAGCACGCTGGCGGCCGCCAAGCAGGCGCTGGCCAGCCACGGCATCGATGCGGTGGCGATCCGCGCGCAGTAGGTGTCCCGGAGGGCGGTGGCATGGGCTGGACGGTGGAACACCTGGGGGATCGCGACATCGTCCGCGTCGTCGCACAGGGCCCGGCCGACCGGGCCGCCCTGCGTGCGCTGACCCGCGATGCCGTGGTCGCCGGCCACATGGCGCGCTGCTCGCGCTTCCTGATCGACCATCGACTGACGACGCTGGTGCTGGGCACCACCGAAATCTTCGACATGCCGCGCCGTGGCGAGGATGCCGGCTTCGGCCCCGACCTGCGCATCGCCATCCTGATCGACGCCGACGGCCCGACCCGCGCCGACTTCGAGTTCTACGCGATCCAGTGCGGCAACCTGGGCATCCATTTCCTGCGGCTGTTCTTCGACGAGGCGCAGGCGGTGGAGTGGCTGGCCCGGGACCGGCCACCTAGAAACTAGTTTCTAGTTTCTGCGCTTCAAGGTGATGAGCGCCGACGTGTCCGCGTCGCCCTGCCCCCGCTCCACCAGTTCCGCGTAGTCCGCCAGCGCCTGGTCGATGACCGTCGCGCGCAGGCCGGCATCGGCCGCCATGCCGCGGACGATGCGCAGGTCCTTGAGCAGGTGCGCGCACTTGAAGCCGGGCGCGAACTCGCCGCGCAGCATCGTCGCGCCGCGCTTGTCGAGGAACCAGTTGCCGGCGGCGCCGGCCATCAGCGTCGGCAGCAGGCGCTCCGGATCCAGGCCCAGCGCCTCGCCGAGCGCGAGCCCTTCGCATACCGCTTCGTTGATGCCGGCGACCAGCACCTGATTCACGGCCTTGGTGGCCTGGCCGGCGCCGGTGCCGCCCATCAGCGTGATGCGGGCCGCGTAGGCGTCCAGCACGGGGCGGGCGATCTCGAGATCGGCCGCATCGCCGCCGACCATCACGCTGAGCTTGCCGTTGCGTGCCCCCTCGACGCCGCCCGACACGGGCGCGTCGAGGAAACCGATGCCGTTGGCGGCCAGCAGCGCCTGCGCCGATTTCGCCGTGGCGACCGAGACCGTCGAATGGTCCACCACGACGCTGCCGGCGCGCAGCACGCCGGCGAGCGCCTGGACGTTCTGCAGCACGTCGGCGTCCATCGACACGCACAGCGCCACCACGTCGCAGTCGGCGAAGTCGGCCGGCGCGGCGGCGGCGCGCACACCGAGCTGTGCCGCCAGCGTGTCGGCCTTCGCCGCCGTGCGGTTGCCCAGCACGGCGAGCAGGCCGCGCGAATGCAGGTGTCCCGCCATCGGCGCGCCCATCGCGCCCAGGCCGATGAAACCCGCCTTCATGCCTGCGCTCCGGAATGCTCCTCGTGCAGGTAGGTGTAGCCGGTGAGGCCGGTCTCCAGCGCCTGCAGCAGGCGCGCCGACTCGTCGGCGGACAGGCCGGCGGCATCGACCTTGCGCGCATAGGCCGCGCGCAGCTCGGCCAGGTCGTAACCGACGTAATCGAGCATCACGTCGGTGGTGTCGCCGCGGCGCTGGCGCGTCACCGACCAGCCGCCGGCGCCGTCGAGCTGCACGTTGGCGGTGTCGGTGTCGCCGAACAGGTTGTGGATGTCGCCCAGCGTCTCCTGGTACGCGCCGACCATGAAGATGCCCAGGCGGTAGGTCTCGCCGGCACGCGGGCTGTGCAGCGGCATCGCGCTCGCGAGCGTCTCGGCGCCGACGTAGGTGTCGATGCGGCCGTCGGAGTCGCAGGTCAGGTCGGCGATCACGCCGCGCCGGTCCGGCACCTCGTCCAGGCGCGCGATCGGCACGATCGGGAACACCTGGTCGATCGCCCAGACGTCGGGCACCGATTCGAACACCGAGAAGTTGACGAAATACTTGTCGACCAGGCGCGCATTGAGATCGTCGAGCGCCTCGCGATGGCTCGGCTCGTTGCCGGTCAGGCGCGCGCGCACGCCGTGCGCGATCGCGTAGAACAGGTCGTCGAGCTGCGCGCGCTGGTCGAGGGTGAGCTGGCCGAGCGCGTACAGCGCCTGCCCCTCGGCGAGGTGGTGCTGCGCCTCGTGGTAGAGCTCCAGCGGCGGCCGCGACGCCAGGTCGGCGTGGGTCTCGCGCAGGTGCCGCACCGCCGCCGGTTCGCCGCGCTCCTCGGCCGGCACCGCGCCTTCCGGCGCCCGCTCGACCTCGGACACGTTCACCACCATCACCGCGTGATGGGCGGTCATCGCCCGGCCGGCCTCGGTCACCATCATCGGCGGCTTCAGCCCGTGCTCGCTGCAGGCCTCGGCCAGCGGCTGCAGCAGCGTGTGCGCGTACTGGTCCAGGCCGTAGTTGATCGAGCAGAAACCGCGCGAGCGCGTTCCTTCGTAATCGACGCCGAGGCCGCCGCCCGAATCCATGTAGCGGATGTCCAGGCCCATCTTCGACAGCTCGACGAAGAACCGCACCGCCTCGCGCATGCCGTTGGCGATGTCGCGAACATTGGAAATCTGCGAGCCCATGTGGAAATGCAGCAGCTGCAGCGTGTCGAGCATGTCGGCGGCCTTCAGGCGCGCGACCAGGTCGAGCATCTGTCGCGGCGACAGGCCGAACTTGGCCTTGTCGCCGCCGCTGTTCTGCCACTTGCCGGCGCCCAGCGACGCCAGGCGCATGCGCACGCCCAGGCCGGGCTTGACGCCCAGCGCCCGGGACTCCTCGATCACCATCGCCAGCTCCGACGGCTTCTCGATGACGATGAAGGTTTCCAGCCCGAGCTTGCGGCCGACCAGTGCCAGCCGGATGTACTCGCGGTCCTTGTAGCCGTTGCAGATCACCAGGCTGCCCGGGCGCGCCAGCCCGAGCACGGCCATCAGCTCGGGCTTGGAACCGGCCTCCAGGCCGAAGCCGTCGCCGCCGGCCGCCGCCAGTTCGCCGGCGACGCCGCGGTGCTGGTTGACCTTGATCGGATAGACCGCCGTATAGCCGCCCGGGTAGTCGAGCTCGGCCATCGCCCGCGCGAACGCCGCCTGCAGCTTGCCGAGCCGGTCGCCTAGGATGTCCGAGAAACGCAGCAGCAGCGGCAGCTTCAGGCCGGCGGCGGTGGCCTGGTCGACGATGCCCGGCAGCGGCAGCACCGGGCCGGCGGCGCCGCGCGGCAGCACGAGCATCCGGCCGGCGGCGTCCACATCGAAATAGCCCTCGCTCCAGTAGGGAATCGAGTAGGCGTGGCGGGCGCGATCGAGCGTCCAGGCGGTCATCGGCGGCATTCCAGGGAGCGTGGGGGCCGACAGTTTAGCGCCCGGGGGCACCGGGAGCGGTCCGGAAGGCGTGAACCGGGCCACGGTCGCCGGGTCCGCGCGGATCACGCCGCCTGCATATGGCGGGGAGCGCACTTCGCTACAATTCCGCCCCGACTTCGAACCCTCCAGGAAACCCGATGGCCAGCACTTCATCGACGTGGCTGCACGAGAACTTCGAGCACACCGGCTCGGCCTTCGGGCTGCGCATGGTGCGCAAGCTCGAGGAAGTGCAGTCGCCGTTCCAGAAGATCGAGATGTACGAGAGCACCGACTGGGGCAACGTCATGCTCATCGACGGCGCGATGATGGTGACCACCCGCGACAATTTCTTCTACCACGAGATGATGGCGCACGCGCCGCTGTTCACCCACGCCGACCCGAAGGACGTGGTGATCATCGGCGGCGGCGACTGCGGCACGCTGCGCGAGGTGCTGCGCCACCCGGGCGTGCGCACGGCGGTGCAGTGCGACATCGACGAGCAGGTCACGCGCATGGCCGAGAAGTATTTCCCGGAGCTGTGCGAGTCCAACGGCGACCCGCGCGCCACCGTGATGTGGGACGACGGCATCGCCTACATGAAGAACGCGGCGCCCGAGTCGATCGACGTGATCATCGTCGACTCCACCGACCCGGTCGGGCCGGCCGAGGGCCTGTTCAACCGCGCGTTCTACGAGACCTGCCTGAAGGCGCTGCGTCCCGGCGGCCTGCTGGTGCAGCAGAGCGAATCGCCGCTGGCGCTGATGCAGCTGATCCTCGACATGCGCGGCGCGATGACCGAAGCCGGCTTCGTCAGCTTCCGCACGCTCCCGTTCCCGCAGCCGTGTTACCCGACCGGCTGGTGGAGCTGCACGATCGCCTCGAAGGAAGCGCGCGACCTGACCGCGTTCCGCGTGAGCGACGCCGCCGCCAAGCCGTTCGACACGCAGTACTACACCGCCGACGTGCACCAGGGCGCGCTGGCGATGCCGCCGCTGATGCAGCGCGCGCTCGGCGACTGATCGCCAAGAAGGGCGAAAAAGGGGACAGAGAATATTTCCGCTTGAAACGGAAATATTCTCTGTCCCCTTTTCGCGTAACGAGGAAGGGCGCGGATCGCTCCGCGCCCTTCTTCTTTTCCGCCGTCCGCCGGACTCAGCGCACTTCGAAGTCGCGCGTCTGCACGACGTTGCCGTCGAGAGAGACTTCCAGCTTGTAGCGACCCACCGGCCAGCCGTCGGGCTTGCTGATCTGGAAGTTGGTGGTGCCCGGGCCGGAGAAGTTGAAGGTCTTCGACTCCTGGTTCACGACCTGGCCGTCCTGGTAGGTCCAGCGCGCGGCGAGCGTGCCGGTGGCCATCGCGTTCGGGATGCTGGTGTTGGTCATCACCGACGCGGTGATTGTGTCGTTGACGGCGAACGTGCTGGTGCCGGCGACGACGCGGCCGTCGGCATCCACCGCGCTGCCCAGGTCGACCGCGGTCACCGAGGCGACCGCGTTCTTCGGCGCGGGCGCGGGCGCGGGTGCCGGCGCCGGCGCCGGATTCACGGTGGTCGTCGGCGGAGCCGGTTCGTTCTTCTTGCAGGCAGTCAGCGCCAGCGTCGCGCTCAGCGCGGCGACGGTGGCCAGGTGCAGGGGCTTGAGGTTCATCGGAAACTCCTTTCGGGATGGGCGATCAGTGACCGGCGCCGTCGTCGGCCGGGATGCGCAGCACCTGGCCCGGGAAGATCTTGTCCGGGTCGGAAAGCTTGTCGCGATTGGCCTCGAAGATCGCCGGCCAGCGGCTGGCGGCGCCGTAGAAACGCTGGGCGATATGCGACAGCGTGTCGCCGCTGACCACGGTGTAGGTCTTCGCGGCGGCCGGGCGGCCGGTGCTGCCGCCACCACCGCCGCCGATCGGGCGTTCGGTGGACGTGACGGATGAATTCACGCCGCGGAAATCCGGGCCGGACGTGTTCTGCCGCGGCTTCTGCCGCGGCGAGCTGTCGACGCGGGAAAAGTCCGGCTTGATGCCGCCACCGGAGCCGCCGTCGCCGCTGGTGGTCGTGCGGCTGTCGACGTTCGAGAAGTCGGGCTTCTTGGGTTTGCGGTTGAACAGGATGTCGAAGATGTTGGCCATGACGGGCTCCTGACGCAGGGGTCGGCGGCCATCATGGACCACCCTCCCGCGACGGAAATGCGAAGCCCCGCACGCCCGGCGTTCAGGCGCCGGCGCCTCCGGCGCCGACGCCCGCACGCGATCCCGGTCTCAGAGCGCGTCGCCGTCCAATTCGCCGGTGCGGATGCGCAGCACCTTCTCCAGTTCGTACACGAAGATCTTGCCGTCGCCGATCTTGCCGGTGTTGGCCGCCGACTGGATCGCCTCCACCACGCGCTCGACCTGGTCGGTGGTGACCGCCACCTCGAGCTTGATCTTGGGCAGGAAATCGACGACGTACTCGGCGCCTCGGTAGAGCTCGGTGTGGCCCTTCTGGCGTCCGAAACCCTTGACCTCGGTGACGGTGACGCCGGTGACACCGACCTCGCTCAGGGCCTCGCGCACGTCGTCGAGCTTGAACGGCTTGATGATGGCCATGACCATTTTCATGGGAAGTTTCTCCGGAAATCGTTGCTGTTGGTGGCCGTCATCAGAGGTTGTAGCCGCGTTCGTTGTGCAGGGCCAGGTCGAGGCCTTCCGACTCCTGGTCCTCGTCCACCCGCAGGCGGATCACCAGCCCGACCAGCTTGAGCAGGACGTACGTCGCGACCGTAGTGTAGGCGATGGTGAAGCCGACGCCCTTGGCCTGGATCCAGACCTGCGCCGCGATGTCCTCCACCGTGCCGAAGCCGCCGAGCGCCGGCGCCGCGAACACGCCGGTGAGCAGCGCGCCGACGATGCCGCCGATCGCGTGCACGCCGAACACGTCGAGCGAGTCGTCGTAGCCGAGCCGGCGCTTGATCGCCGTGGCGAAGACGAAGCAGACCATGCCGGCGGCGAAGCCGATCGCCAGCGCACCGCCGGGGCCGACGGTACCGGCCGCCGGCGTGATCGCCACCAGCCCGGCCACCACCCCCGAGGCGATGCCCAGCGCACTGGGTTTGCCGTGGGTGATCCATTCGACCAGCATCCAGCCGAGCGCGGCCGCGCCGGTGGCGATCTGCGTCACCAGCATCGCCATGCCGGCGGTCTGGTCGGCGGCCACCGCCGAGCCGGCGTTGAAGCCGAACCAGCCCACCCACAGCATGCCGGCGCCGACCAGCGTGTAACCCAGGTTGTGCGGCGCCATCGGGACGGTCGGGTAACCCTTGCGCTTGCCCAGCACCAGTGCCGCCACCAGCCCGGCGATGCCGGCATTGATGTGCACGACGGTGCCGCCGGCGAAGTCGAGCACGCCCCAGTCCCACATCAGGCCGCCGTTGCCGGCCCACACCATGTGCGCGATCGGCGCGTACACCACCGTGAACCACAGCAGCGAGAACAGCAGCATCGCCGAGAAGCGCATGCGTTCGGCGAACGCGCCGACGATCAGCGCCGGGGTGATGATCGCGAACGTCATCTGGAACGTGATGAACACGCTCTCCGGGAACTCCAGGATCAGGCTCTCCTTCGTCAGCTTGTTCAGCATCACGTTGTCGAGGCTGCCGACGAAGGAGTTGAAGTTCACCACCCCCTGTTCCATGCCCGCGGTGTCGAAGGCCAGGCTGTAGCCGTACACGACCCAGGCGACGGTGATCGCCGCGGTGATCGCGAAGCACTGCATCAGCACCGACAGGATGTTCTTGGAGCGGACCATGCCGCCGTAGAACAGCGCCAGCCCGGGCACCGTCATGAACAGCACCAGGGCGGTGGCGGTGAGCATCCAGGCGGTGTCGCCCGAATCCGGGGCCGGCGGGACCGCCGGGGCGGCCTGCGCGAGGGCAGGCAGGAGCACGAGGGCGGCGCCGAACAGGCGCATGCGTCGAACGGGAACCATGGGCGGGTGCCTCCGGACGTGGGAAGGGGAAGGGAGACGGGGGAGCGCCTGAACCATGGCCGGCGGACACGGATTGATTGCTCGCCCGCGTTCGTGGTCTAGTGTGGGACCCCTGCGGGCCCTGCCCGCGCCGCCGGCGACGCGCTTTTCCTACGTCGCTTCGCGCCGATTCCCGTGTCGCATCCGCGTTCCGGCCGCGCACAGTGGTGGCGTCCCCACGGAGCCCGAACATGATCGACCTCAAGAGCATCGACGACCTCGCGCGCCGCCTCAGCGACCTCGTGCCCCCGGGCCTGAAGGAAGCGCGCGCCGACCTCGAGCAGAACTTCAAGTCGACGCTGCAGGCCGGCCTCGGCAAGCTCGACCTGGTCACGCGCGAGGAATTCGAGGTACAGCGCGCGGTGCTGCTGCGTACGCGCGAGAAGCTCGATGCGCTCGAACGTGCGCTGACGGTGCTCGAGGCGAAGCTGACGTCGCCCGGCGACCGCAGGAACTGATCCGCATCCCCTCGCGGCGATGAACCTGGCGCTGGCGCACAGCCGCGCCCGAGCGGGCGTGCATGCGCCGCCCGTGCGGGTCGAGGTGCATCTCGGAGGCGGGCTGCCCTCGTTCACGCTGGTCGGGCTGCCGGCGGCGGCGGTGCGCGAAAGCCGCGAACGCGTGCGCGCGGCGATCCAGAACGCGCAGCTCGAGTTCCCGCAACGGCGCATCACCGTCAACCTGGCGCCGGCGGACCTGCCCAAGCTCGGCGGCCGATACGATCTCGCGATCGCGCTGGGCATTCTCGCCGCCAGCGGGCAGCTGCCGGTGCAGGCGCTGGCCGAATGCGAACTGCTCGGCGAACTGGCGCTGACCGGCGAGCTCAAGCCGGTCGACGGCGTGCTGCCCGCGGCGCTGGCGGCCACGCAGGCCGGCCGCCTGCTGATCCTGCCCGCCGGCAACGGCGCCGAGGCCGCGCTGGCCGCCGGCGTGCGGGCGTGCACCGCGCGGACCCTGCTTGAGGTCTGCGCCTTCCTGCAGGGTCGCCGCGAACTGCCGCCGGTGCAGGGCCCGGACGAGCAGGACGCTGCCGCCTACCCGGACCTGGCCGATGTGCGCGGCCAGGCCGGCGGCCGGCGGGTCCTGGAGCTCGCCGCCGCCGGCGGCCACCACCTCGTGCTGATGGGGCCGCCGGGGTGTGGCAAGACCCTGCTCGCCTCCCGCCTGCCGGGCCTGCTGCCGGAAGCCAGCGAAGCCGAGGCGCTGGAAACGGCGGCGGTGCATTCGGTCAGTGGCCACGGCATCGACCTGGCGCGCTGGCGGCAGCGTCCGTTCCGGGCGCCGCACCACCTGACCCCTCCGGTCGCGATCGCCGGCGGCGGCGCCGATCCGCGTCCCGGCGAACTGTCGCTGGCGCACAACGGCGTGCTCTTCCTCGACGAGCTGGCCGAGTGGAACCGCTACACGCTGGAAGTGCTGCGGCAGCCGCTGGAGTCGGGAACGGTGACGGTGTCGCGGGCGGCGCGGCAGGCGGAGTTCCCGGCGCGCTTCCAACTGGTCGCGGCGATGAATCCGTGTCCCTGCGGCTGGGCCGGCGATCCGTCCGCCCGCTGCACCTGCAGCCTGGAGGCGGTGCAGCGTTACCGGGGGAAGCTGTCGGGCCCCCTGCTCGACCGCATCGACCTGCAACTGGCATTGCCGCGCCTGCCGCCGGAGGAACTGCGCCCGGAGTCGCCTCGCGGCGAGGCCACGGCCACGGTGCGCGCACGCGTCCTGGCCGCCCGGGCGATCCAGGCCACCCGCGGCATGCTCAACGCCCGCCTGACCCAGGCGCAGACCGAGCGCCACTGCGCCCTCGCGGCAAAGGACCGGCAGATGCTCGAACGTGCCGTCGCGACCCTGCAGCTGTCCGCACGCTCGCTGCACCGGATCCTGCGCGTCGCGCGCACGATCGCCGATCTCGAGGGCGCCGACGCGCTCACCGGCGTGCACCTGGCCGAGGCGATCGGCTACCGTCTGCTCGACCGCGGCCCGTCGGCCGCGACCTGA
>JAKFCL010000241.1:0-2374 GCA_036676665.1 Arenimonas sp.
GTCATCGTCGCGATCGACGGCCAGTCGCTGAGCGCCGAGGGCGCCGACGCCGCCAGCCGCGAGCTGCGCGGCACGCCCGGCTCCAAGGTCACGATCACGTTCCTGCGTCCCGGCGAAACCCTGCCGCGCGACCTGGAGATCGCCCGCGAAACGATCAAGGTCGAAAGCGTCACCAGCCGCATGCTCGAACCCGGCTACGGCTACCTGCGCATCAGCACGTTCCAGGCCGACACCGGCCCCGCGGTCGTCCGTCACCTCAACCGCCTGAAGGCGCAGGCCGGCGGCACGCTGTCGGGGCTGGTGATGGACCTGCGCAGCAATCCCGGCGGCCTGCTCAATGCCGCCGTCGAGGCGGCCGACGCGCTGCTCGACGACGGCCTGATCGTCGCCACCCGCGGCCGGCTGGCGTTCGCCAACGCGCGTTACCACGCCAAGGCCGGCGACCTGATCGACGGCGCGCCCGTGGTGGTGCTGGTCGACGCCGGCACCGCCAGCGCCGCCGAGGTGCTGGCCGGCGCGCTGAAGGACCACGACCGCGCGACGGTGATGGGCAGCCGCACGTTCGGCAAGGGCTCGGTGCAGACGGTCGTGCCGCTCGAGAACGGCGACTCGGTGAAGCTCACCACCGCCCGTTATTTCACCCCGAGCGGGCGCTCGATCCAGGCCCGCGGCATCCGCCCGGACATCGTGATCCGCGGCGAAGCCACCCGCGGCCTGCGCGAGCAGGACCTGCCGGGCCATCTGCGCGGCGATGACGAGGTGCTCGACGGCTTCGCGATGGGCGAGGTGATCGAGGGCGAGGCCGCGATCGCCAAGGCGCTGGCACGGCTCAAGGCCGGGCGCGGCACCGCCGCGGCGCGGGCGCGCCCGGCCGGCTGAGCCGCCGACGCGCGGTCAGGGCAGCAGTTCGACGCCGAACAGCCGCACCAGCCGCGCGAAGCCGTAGAAGCAGACGAGCGTCAACGCGATGCTGGCCGCCATCGTCGGCCAGAAGCCGATCTTCGGCAGCAGCATCGGGAAGGCCAGGAACATCGGCAGCGTCGGCAGCACGTACCAGAACGTGTACCAGGCGTGGTTGGCGATCTTTTCGGTCGGCTGCCTGTCGACGTAGAGCCACACCAGCGCCAGCAGCGTCACCAGCGGCAGCGCGGCGATCAGGCCGCCGAGGCGGTCGCTGCGCTTGGCGAATTCCGAGACCGCCACGACCACGGCGGCGGTGAGCAGGTACTTGATCGCGAGCCAGGCCATCCACGTATTCCCGATCGGCGCCGGAGCGGCACGATCGCAGGGTAACCGCGGGGGCATCGCGCCGGCGTCGTCGGGCGGCGCGATGGAACCGGCGGCCGGCGCGGGCCGGCCGCCGGGGAGGCGTCAGGCCGAAGCCGGGGCCGCCGCCTGCTTGCGGCCGACCAGCCACAGCACGCCACCGACCACCACCAGGGCACCGCGGATCACCCAGCCCACCGTCAGGCCCCAGCTGTCGATCCACGACAGGACCACGAACTCGCGGCCGAGGAAGTTCAGGATGATCGAGCCGATGCCGAAGAAGAACATGTACGCGCCAATCGTTTTCATGGAGTCCCCTGGTGGAAGGTTGTCGGATCCGCGGTCCCCACCGCGGCCGGCGCAAAGCGCCCGGCGAGTCTAGCCGACCCGTCGCCGGGATCAACCGGGGCGGGCGCCGCCGCCGACGATCGCAACGAGCACGAAGCCGCCGAGCGCGATCGACGCCGCCGCGATCCACGGCAGGTGCCCGAGTGCGCGCGGCACCGTCCGCTCGGCGAAGCGCCGATGCCAGCGCCAGGGCACCAGCCCCAGGCCCAGCGAGGTGACCACCAGCAGGCCGCCGAACACGAGGAACGCGCCCGGGAACAGCATCCGCGGCGCATGCACGAGGAACGACGCCCCGGCGGCCAGCCGCAGCACCAGCTCCAGGTAATGCGCCGGCGCCGACCCGGCGAACCCGAGCAGGAAGCGCGAGGCGCGCGCCGGGTCCACGAACCCGGCGATGCCCAGCCCCACCAGGTAGAGCCCGACGAGCACGACGCCGGCGGCGGCGATCAACGCGACGTCAGGGGACATCGCGATAACGCTCGGTGCCGCGCCAGTCCGGCAGCACATGCCGCAGCCAGTACACGAGCTTGGACCAGCTCGAGGTCTCGAACACCAGGAACGCGCCCCAGACCCCGCTGCGCGTGCCGACGTAGCGTTCCTTCCAGTGCAGCACCGGGATGTACGCCAGCCAGAACAGCAGCGGCACCAGCGGCAGCAGGCCCGCGGCCGCCACTTCCGGCACGTCCAGCCACAGCCCGACCGCGACCAGTGCCAGCCCCGCCACGCTGGCCAGCGCGAACCGCTTCAGCCACATCCACTT
>JAKFCL010000242.1:0-1726 GCA_036676665.1 Arenimonas sp.
CCTTCGACGACGTCGTAACCCTCGCGGCCGGCGAGCACGTTGCCGAGCGTCGACTTGCCGGCGCCGTTGGGCCCCATGATCGCCTGCACCTGCCCGGGCAGCACCTCGAGCGACAGGCCCTTGAGGATGTCCTTGCCGGCGACGCGGACGTGGAGGTCTTGAATCTTCAGCATGGGATTTCCATCGATGTCGGGGGGTGGCGCCGGCTCACGTGCAGGCACCTTCGAAGGCGACGCGGCGGCGGGCGCCGTCGCCGTCGGTGATCTCGTAGCACTGCACGTAGTCCGACCCGGCGAACACGGGCAGCACCGGGCAGTCGACTTCCACGGCACCGTCGGCGAAGCCGGGCGCCGGCGCCGCCGCCGGATCGGCCAGGCGTTCCTCGAGCAGGCCCAGCGCGCCGTCGGGCCGCGTCCAGAACACGCGGTCGCGGCCTTCGAGGTCGCCGCGGAAGTGCAGGCGCTCGCCGGCGATCGCGACGATCTCGGCGCTGTACGGCTTTCCCCAGCGCTTGATTTCCGCGCCTTCGGCGTCGAACTCGACCACGTAGTCGGGCAGCAGCGACGGATCGTCGACCGGGATCGCGGCCACCTGGGCCATCGCCGTCATCCCGCACGGATCCTCGACCCAGTCGACGATGCGCGGATCGTCGCGTTCGGGCTGCAGCGCGGTGAAGCCGAACACGAACGTCGGCGCGAGCGCAGGCGCGGCCGCTGCGGCGGGCGTGGCGGGCGTGGCAGCGGGTACGGCGGGCGCGGCCTCCTCGGTGCGCCGGCAGCCGGCACCGGCGAGCAGCGACAGCAGGACGATCGTCGCGGGCAGGGCAGGACGGGCGGAGAACATCGCGATCACGGCGCCTCCCGCTCCTCGAGCAGGATCCGCAGCTGCGCGGTCCGCTCGCGGGTGAGTTCGGCGAGCACGGCGTGGTACAGCAGGCCGTACATCGATCCGTGCACGACGTGCGGATCCTCGCGGTCGCCCACGGGCAGGCGCGCGGCGACCTCGGCATCCCGGAAGACGATCCAGGCGCGCTGGGCGGTACGCAGGCGGGCGACGGCGACCGGCTCGCCGGCGAGCGCCGCGACGAGTTCGCCCCAGACCGCGTTGAGCTCGGCGTCGGCCGCGGCGTGGTCGTCCGCGGCGCACGCGTTCATCTCGATCTGCGCGCCTTCGGGATTGCAGCGGATGTCGGAGACCGTCACCGCGAACGCGGGCGACGCCACGACGAGCAGCGAGAGCAGGGCCAGCGTCCTCATCCGACGGCTCCCTCGAGCGAGACTTCCAGCAGCTTCTTGGCCTCGACCGCGAATTCCATCGGCAGCTCGCGGAACACCTGCCGGCAGAAGCCGTCGACGATCATCGACACCGCGTCCTCCTGGCCGATGCCGCGGCTGCGGCAGTAGAACAGCTGGTCGTCGCTGATCTTGGACGTCGTCGCCTCGTGTTCGACCGTCGCCGAGGGGTTCTTGACCTCGATGTACGGGAACGTGTGCGCGCCGCACTGCTTGCCGATCAGCAGGCTGTCGCACTGGGTGTGGTTGCGGGCGCCGGCGGCGGTGCGCTCCATCTTCACCAGGCCGCGGTAGGTGTTCTGGCCGCGTCCGGCGCTGATGCCCTTGCTGACGATCTTCGACTTGGTGCGCGCGCCCAGGTGGATCATCTTGGTGCCGGTGTCGGCCTGCTGGCGGTGGTGGGTGAGCGCCACCGAATAGAACTCGCCGACCGA
>JAKFCL010000243.1:0-17490 GCA_036676665.1 Arenimonas sp.
CCAGGTCAGGCCGTTCTCGAGCTTGGCGCTCTCGCGGGTCACGGCCTGGCGCAGGGCGCGGTCGATGAACTCCGAGCGGTTCAGGGCGTCGACCAGGCGGCTGCCTTCATGGCGCTGGTGGTGCGCGGCGGCCTGGGCGCAGTCGAGCGCGATCTTCGAGAACGGCTCGTTGGCCGGCTGCTCTTCCATGAAGCGGATCGCGTCCTGGGCGTTCGGGGTTTCCCAGAACGTGCGCACGACGGTATCGGCGCGGCTGGCGACGACCGTGTTCTTGATCGCGTTGACGATCGTGTACCACCACGACCCGAACGACATGATCACCAGCATGATGAAGACGACCCACGACACGGCGAAATCGCCGGGCGAAGCCATCATTTCCTTGAACAGGTGGGAGAAGCCCATCTTGGAGAGGGCTTCGGCGTTGTTGGCAGCTCCGCCCGCGGCAGCGGCGGCGGCGGTGAGAAGGATGTCCTGCAGCATAAGGGGTGCCTTTCTTTGTGGTTAACCGTTGCGGGAAATACTGCTGATCGTCAGCGCGGATTGAAGTTGACGGGGACGCGCACGTCGCCACCGACCTTCACTCCGTTGCGCAGGCCGGGGTTGAATCGCCACTTCCGGGCTGCATCCATCGCGGCACGGTCGAGGTTGCGGTTGCGGCTGGAGCGTTCGATCTTGACGTCGAGCACGTTGCCGCTGGCATCGATGGTGACCAGCAGCATCACCGTACCGCCGATGCCCTGGCGCAGTTCCTGCGACGGATAGCGCGGCGGGTTCATGGCGCGGCCGCTGATGTCCTCGGACGGCGCGAAATCGGCCGGCGGGGCCGGCGGCGACGGCGGAGCCGGCGGCGGGGCCTCGATGTCGATCGGGCTCGGGTCGTCGAACACCACCGGCGGCTCTTCCGGCGGCGGCGGGACCGGCGTCGGCTTGGGCTGCTCGATGATCTTCTGGATCACCTTGGGCGGCTCCGGCGGCGGCGGCGGCGGCGGCGGCGGCGGCGGCGGGGGTTCGATGAAGCTGACCTGCGTCACCTCCTCCTCGCCCTTGTCCAGGTCGGGTGCATTGACCGGCGCCATCATCAGCATGAACGCGACCGCATGCAGCGCGATCGCGAAAGCATTGCCACCGATGCGGGCCCAGGAGATGCCCTGCGGTTTGTCGTCGTACTTGTAGTTCTTGTCCGTCATGCGGGTGGCGGCTCGAGCTCGTGTTCGGTCGGCGTCGATCGCCGATGCCCGCCGAGGACCGGCGGGAACTTGTTAGCTTATACCTTATATGAACCGTTTACCAACCAATCACTGGTTCAATTTGGCCAGTTCCGTCTGGGCCTGTGACCGGGTGCTCGGATCCTTGGCCGCTTCCTGGAACGCCGCCTTGGCGCCCGGGATGTTGTCGCTGTAGTACTCGGCCCGGGCGATGACCATCCAGGCGTCGCCCGGCTTGTCCAGCCCCAGGGCCAGGGCCGCCTTCGCGGCGGCGATGGACTCGGCGTTGCGGTCCTCCTGGTTCAGGACCTGCGCCAGGAACAGCGACAGCTTGCCGTCCTTGGACAGCGGGCCGCCCTTCTGGGCGGCGGCGATGGCGCCGGGGATGTTGTCGCTGAAATAGTGCGCCTGGGCCAGGTTGCCGTAGGTCTCGCCGTCGGCCGGCAGGATGGACTTGGCCAGGCCGTCCTCGATGATCTTGGCCGCCTCCGCATGGCGGTCGATCGAGAAGTAGGTGGCGTACAGGCGCTTGTAGTCGTCGGCGGTGGTCAGCAGGCCGCGCCGGTAGGCGCCGTCGAGCAGGGCGACGGCCTTGTCGCTCTGGTCGAGGTTGCTGTAGAGCGCGGCGACGTTCATCAGGGTGCGCTTGTCGTCCGGGTTCTTGGCCAGCATCGACTCGGCCAGGGCGAGCGCCTCGGCATTGCGGTCCAGCTCCGAGTAGGCGCCCATCAGCATCTGCATGGCCTGGCCGTCGGCACCCTCGGTGTCGAGCGAGACCGCCATCTTCAGCGGCTCGATCGACGCCTCGAACTGGTCGGCGTTGTAGAACGCGGCACCGTAGAGCTTGTGGTACTCCGGGTCCTTGGTCTTGGTCTCGTCGATCAGGCGCTTGAACGTCGCCTGCGCCTGCGGCCACTGCTCGGAATTGAAGTACACCGAGCCCAGCGTGTGCATGGCGTTGTAGTGGTTCTCGTTCGGAAGCGCGTTGGTCTCGATCGCGCGCGACAGGTAGGAGATCGCGCGGGCGTCGTCGCCCAGGTTGGCGGCGGCGCCGCCGGCCAGAAGCAGCGCCAGCGCCTTGTCGTAGGGCTTGGCGCGCTCGTTGGTCAGCAGGGCCTCGGCGAGGGCGATCGCCTCTTCCTCGCGTCCGTCCTCGTTGTAGGCGTCCTGCAGCTTCTCGATCTGCTTGAAGAGGCGCTCGGTGACCTGCGCTTCCGGTTCCTCGCGGGTCGCGTCCGGGAAGGTCAGCTCGACGTCCTCCTTGTTGCGGTCGGAACGACGCGCGGCATCGGCATCGGAAACCATCGCCGATGTGCCCAGCAGCAGGGCGATGGCGAGCGTGAGCGGGTGCATAGCCTTCATGTGCGTAACTCCTCGACGCCGCGCCGCGCGCAGCCATTGGGCCAACTAGGTTACCGGGGAAGACACCGTTCGCTCAACCGGACTTGGCCGCGAACCCCCTTCCACCCCGTATTCGATTCTCTACGGCGCGAAGCTTGCGTGTTAATGACAGGACGGCCGTAAAAACGGCGTTAAGCGACCGATCGCGTTCAGCCCGTGGTGGGAAAATGCTCGAGGGCGAACGCGACCCGCTCGGCCGGGTCCTTCGACAGGCCGGGGCCGTCACGCAGGGCCTCCACCTTGCGCAGGCGGTGTTCCAGCCCGTTCCCGTTGGCCATCTGGATCGCCAGCCCCGGGCGGGCGTTGAGTTCCAGGATCAGCGGGCCCTTGTCGCGGTCGAGCACGAAGTCGACGCCGACGTAACCCAGCCCGGACAGCTCGTAGCAGCGCGACGCCATCTTCAGCAGGTCCTGCCAGTGCGGGATCGCCAGGCCGACGATGCTGTGCTCGGTGTCCGGGTGTTCGCGGATGATCTCGGTGCCCCAGACACCGCGCTTGGTCTTGCCGGTGGGGATGTCGATGCCGACGCCGATCGCGCCCTGGTGCAGGTTCGCCTTGCCGTCGGACATGCGCGTGGGGAGCCGGATCATCGCCATCACCGGATAGCCCAGGAACACGATGATGCGGATGTCGGGCACGCCCTTGTAGCTGACGTTGTCGAAGATCGGATCGAACTGGACGCAGTACTCGACGATCAGGTGGTCGGGCTGGCCGCCGAGCGAAAACAGGCCCGACAGGCCGTTCGAAAGGTGGTGCTCGAACTCCTCGCGCGACATCAGGCTGCCGCTGGCGCGCCGGTACTTGTCGCCACGGCGGCCGGTGATCACCAGGATGCCGTCGCCGCCCGAGCCATGCGCCGGCTTGACGACGAAGGCGTCGCGGCTCTTCAACCGTTCGTGCAGTTCGGCGATCTCGTGTTCCTCGCGCACCACCGCGTAAAGATCCGGCACCGGCAGCCCGGCCTGCAGCGCCAGCTTCTTGGTCAGCAGCTTGTCGTCCACGCGCGGGTAGAACCTGCGCGGGTTGTGCATCAGCACGTAATCGGCGTTGCGCTGGCCGATGCCGACCAGGCCGATCTGGCGCAGGCGCTTGGCCACCCCGAACGGATTGAACCAGGCCATCGGATCAGGGCCTGGAGGCGGCGGCCGCGTCGTCCGCGGCCGTGGCGGCCGGCGGCGGCACGATCGGGTCGGCTTCGCGCGCCAGCGCCCGGAAGCGCACCAGCTCGCTCAGGCGGTAGCCGGAGTAGCGGCCCAGCAGCAGCGCCATCGCGAACAGCACCAGCAGCGTTTCGGGATAGACGAACACCAGGTGCTCCAGCGGCGGCCAGCTCATCACCACGTAGGCCAGCGCGGCGACCAGCAGGGTGCCGATGCCTTCGCGGATCGCCGTGCCGGCGCCGCGCTCGTCCCAGGCCACCGACATGCGTTCGATCGTCATCGCCATGATGACCATCGGGAACAGCGCCACCGACAGGCCGACCTCGATGCCCAGGCGGTTGGAGATCACGCTGACGGCGGCCATCAGCAGCACCACCAGGATCAGGATCGCGGTCAGGCGCGGCACCAGCAGCAGCCGCAACCGTTCCAGGTAGAAGCGCACGATCAGGCCGAAGCCGACCACGACCACGAACAGCACCACGCCGGCCACCAGCGCCGTCTCCCGGAACGCCAGCGCGATCAGCACCGGCATGAACGTGCCGTAGGTCTTGACGCCCACCAGGTTGCGCAGCAGCAGCATGATGAAGGCGCCGATCGGCACCATCAGCAGCACGCGGTAGGTTTCCTGCGCCTGCAGCGGCAGGCTCAGCAGCGAGTAGCGCACCAGGTTGGCGTCCTGCACTTCCAGGCGGCGTTCGGCGGTGGCCATCGCGTCGGCGAGGTTGCGGCTGACGGTGAACATCGTCGCCGACTTCGGCTCGCCCTCGATCGCCAGCAGCGGACGGCCGCTCGCAGTCCAGACGAAGAGGTCGTCCGGCATGCCCTCGGCGGCGGTCCGCGGGTCGAGCATGTGCCAGGCCAGGCCGTCGTGCACGATCAGCCAGGAGTGCATGCGCGACTCCTGCTCGCGCTCGTCCGCGCTCAGGCGGATGCCGTGCACCACGCGGGCGGGGATGCTGCGGGTGGCGAGCAGCTGGACGATGAACTCGCTGCGGGCGACGTCGTCGTCGCCGTAGCGCTCGGCCAGAAGCGCGACCTCGTCGCCCGGGTCGCTGGTGTCGCCGAGCCGGCGCAGCAGTTCGCGGGCGAAGGTGACGTTGTTGGCGGAGCGGTCGCGCACCTGGGTGAGCAGCGACTGCGCGGCGGTGGCGTACGGCTCCTCGAGCACCGGCAGCTCGGCGATGACCGGCTCGAAATCGAGCGTCGCGTCCTGCTGGCCGTCGGCGCGCACGATCGTGGCGCGGTAATACAGGTCCTGCTCGCCGACCGCGCGACGGATCGCCCACTGCACCTCGCGGCCGTCGTCGTCGGATTCCTCGAGCTTGGAATAGTTGCGGGCCACGAAGCGTTCGTCGAGCACCGTGAAGCCGGGCGCGGTCGACGGCAGCTGCAGCGTGATCGTGTTCGCGCCCTTGCGCGGCTGGTATTCGACGTGCGCCTGCACGGTCCACACCTCGACCTTGGCGTCGGGCTGCAACGGGAACTTCAGCGCGCTCCACTTGTAGTACATGGCCGTCGCCGCGAGCGCGATGATCGCCAGGGCAAGGACATAGAGATGGCGTTTGCTCATGGGGTTCCCAGGGTCTGCGGCCGGCTCACCCACCGGCTTCCGCCCGCGGCGGCGGCCAAGTGTAACCCCGCGTTCACAGCAGCGAGAATGCCGCCAGCGTCATCGCGGCCAGGTTGCAGGTCGCGTGCGCGACCACGGCGGCGCCGAGGCGGCCGGTCCGCAGGTACACCGCGCCGAACCCGGCGCCCATCATCATGTACAGCGCGACGGCGGCCAGCCACGCCGGCCAGGTGGGCGTGCCGGGCATCACTTCGTGCATCGCCGCGAACAGCAGCGACGTGACCACGATGCCCAGCACGGCGCGTCCCGCCACCGCGAACCGGCGCAGCAGCACGTGCCGGAACAGCAGCTCCTCGCCGAGGGGCGCGATCACGACCACCGTCAGCCACGCGAGCCAGGGCGATCGGTTCGCCATTTCCTGCACCGGGTCGAGATTGCTGGGTGCCACCGGACTGCCGGCTGCCTGCGCGGCCAGCATCAGCAGCAGGCCGGCACCCTGGATCGCGAGGCCGGCAGCCAGCGCGAGCGGGTAAGCCCGCGCCGCGGGCATCGGTGCGAGCGACGGCAACCGGCGCGTACGGAACCACCAGGCCAGGGCTCCGGCGAGCACGGTCGCCGCCACAGACGCCGCCAGGATCTGCGACTCGATCGCCGCGATCACCGCGGCCAGGTCGGGCTCGCCGCCGTCGCGCATCATGTCGATCGCGGCGTGGATCAGCACCAGCGGCAGGATCAGCACGATCGAACCGGCCACCAGCCCCGCGCTCGCGACGAGCACGTCGCCGAGGAAGCCGCGCAGCAGCGGCGATGCCGTCGCCGCGGGGGCCGGCGCGGGCAGTGCCGACGGCTCCGGAGGCGCCGGCGGCGCCGGTTCAGACGTCGAGATTGGCGACACGCAGCGCGTTTTCCTCGATGAACTCGCGCCGCGGTTCCACCACGTCGCCCATCAGCGTGGCGAAGATCTGGTCGGCGGCGACGGCGTCCTCGATGCGCACCTTGAGCATGCGCCGCGTTTCCGGATTGACGGTGGTTTCCCACAGCTGTTCGGGGTTCATTTCGCCCAGGCCCTTGAAGCGCTGGATCGCGCGGCCCTTCTTGGCCTCCTCGAGCAGCCACTGCTCGACCTGCGCGAAACGCGTCACCGGCAGCGTGCGGCCGCCGCGGCTGACGCTGGCGCCGGGCTGCAACAGGCCGTGCAGGCTCGTCGCCACGTCCACCAGCTGGCGCAGCTCGCCACCGACCAGCTGCGCGGCGGCCAGCACCTGCGTCGATGCCAGGCCGTGGTGCTGTTTGCGGATCAGCAGCGCCGCGCCGATGCCCTCCTCGTTCGCCGGCTGCACCTCGAAGGTGTAGCGCGGGCGGCCGAGGCCGGTGGCGTTGAGGCGCGACTCCAGCTCGCGCAGCCACGGCGTCATCGTCGCGCCGTCGGCGAAGTCCTCGGCCTTCAGCGGCGGCAGTTCCATCATCGCCTCGAGCACGGGCGTGTCGATGCGGTGCGCGAAGCGGCCGATCGTCTCGCGGGCGCCGATGTAGTCCAGCAGCAGGCGCTCGAGCGCCGCGCCGGTGATCGGCGGCGCGCCTTCGGCCGCGCGCAGTTCGGCGCCGTCGACGGCGTTGTTGACGAGGTAGGCGTTCAGCGCCGCGTCGTCCTTCATGTACATCTCGTTCTTGCCCTGCTTGACCTTGTACAGCGGCGGCAGGCCGATGTAGATGTGCCCACGCTCGATCAGCTCGGGCATCTGCCGGTAGAAGAACGTCAGCAGCAGCGTGCGGATGTGCGAACCGTCGACGTCGGCGTCGGTCATGATGATGATGCGGTGGTAGCGCAGCTTGTCCGGGTTGTACTCGTCCTTGCCGATGCCGGTGCCGAGCGCGGTGATCAGCGTCCCGACTTCCGCCGACGACAGCATGCGGTCGAAGCGCGCGCGCTCGACGTTGAGGATCTTGCCCTTCAGCGGCAGGATCGCCTGGGTCTTGCGGTTGCGGCCCTGCTTGGCCGAGCCGCCGGCCGAGTCGCCCTCGACGATGAACAGTTCGCTGAGCGCCGGGTCCTTCTCCTGGCAGTCGGCGAGCTTGCCGGGCAGGCCGGCGATGTCGAGCGCGCCCTTGCGGCGGGTCAGGTCGCGCGCCTTGCGGGCGGCTTCGCGCGCACGGGCGGCGTCGACGATCTTGCCGGCGATCGCGCGCGCCTCGTTCGGCCGCTCCTGCAGGAATTCCTCGAGCTTCTGCCCGATCACCGACTCCACCGCCGGGCGAACTTCCGACGACACCAGCTTTTCCTTCGTCTGCGACGAGAAGCTGGGGTCCGGCACCTTCACCGACAGCACGGCGATCATGCCCTCGCGCATGTCGTCGCCGGACAACGCGATCTTGGCCTGCTTGGCGATGCCGTTCTGTTCGATGTAGTTGCTCAGCGTGCGCGTCAGCGCGGCGCGGAAACCGATCAGGTGGGTGCCGCCGTCCTTCTGCGGAATGTTGTTGGTGAAGCAGAACATCGTTTCCTGGTACGAGTCGGTCCACTGCACGGCGATGTCGACGACGATGCCGTCCTTCTCGCCGGAAGCGGAGATAACCGATTGATGCAGCGGGGTTTTCAGCGCCGCCAGGTGCTCCACGAAGCTGCGGATTCCGCCTTCGTACTCGAACAGGTCGCGCTTGCCTTCGCCGCGCTCGTCGATCAGCTCGATCTTGACGCCGGAGTTCAGGAAGCTGAGCTCGCGCAGGCGCTTGGCCAGGATGTCGTAGTGGAATTCGGTGTCGGTGAAGATCTCGGCGTTCGGCAGGAAGCGCAGCTCGGTGCCGCGCCGCTGCGACGGGCCGACGACCTTCAGCGGATAGACCGGTTCGCCGACCGCGTATTCCTGCTGGTGGTGCAGGCCGTCGCGCCAGATGTCGAGCCACAGGCGCGAGGACAACGCGTTGACCACCGACACGCCGACGCCGTGCAGGCCGCCGGAAACCTTGTAGCTGTTGTCGTCGAACTTACCGCCGGCGTGCAGCACGGTCATGATGACTTCGGCCGCCGACACGCCCTCTTCCTTGTGGATGTCGGTCGGGATGCCGCGGCCGTTGTCGGACACCGACACCGAGCCGTCCACGTGCAGGGTCACGATCAGGTGGTCGCAATGTCCCGCGAGCGCCTCGTCGATGCCGTTGTCGACGACCTCGAACACCATGTGGTGCAGGCCGGTGCCGTCGTGCACGTCGCCGATGTACATGCCGGGGCGCTTGCGCACGGCCTCCAGGCCGCGCAGCACGGTGATCCGGCTGGAATCGTAGGGATTGCCCGGGACAGGGGTCTGAGCGTCGTTCTCGGTCATCTTGGGAAGGGTCTCGATGGGGGCCACGCCGGCGCGCCGAGCCGACCCGGGGGTCGGCAGCGCGCCTATAAATAATGTGTGTGGAGTATACCTCGCGGGACGGCGGTTTCGACCCGGCCGGGGCCGGCCCCGCGGGTCGCGGCCGTGATGCGGGGCGCGGCGGTCAGCGTGTCTGCAGCTCGCCGCGTTCCACGTGGAACCATCTTTGCGGCTGCAGGGCGCCCACCAGCATCGCCGGGGCTTCCGTGCCGGTCAGCAGAACCTGCGCGCCCGAGGCCAGCACCGCCTGCAGCGCCTGCGCCTGGTGCTGCTGGTCGAGTTCGGAGGCCAGGTCGTCGAGACAGACCACCGGCCACTCGCCCTTGTCGGAGGCGAACGCCCGCGCCTGGGCGAGCACGCAGGCCAGGGCGGTCAGCTTCTCCTGGCCGCGCGACAGGGTTTCCCTGCCCGGCAGGCCGACGTAGTCCACCCGCCAGTCGGCCCGGTGCGGCCCGACCGCGGTGTGGCCGGTCGCCAGGTCGCGCTCCCGGGAAAGCAGCAGCGCGTCCTCGAGCCGGGTTTCGTCCTGGCGCCAGCCAGGCAGGAAGCGCAGCCCGGCCTGCCCGAGCTCGGGCAGGAATTCCCCCGCGGTTGCCGCCAGGACCGGCTCCAGGCGGTGCAGGTAGGCGCCGCGAAGCCGGGTCAGGGTCTCGCCGGCATCGGCCAGCTCCCGATCCCACGGTGCCAGTGCCGACCCGGCCGGCCCGCGCTTGAGCAGGGCATTGCGCTGCTTCAGGGCACGGGCGTAGCGGCGCCAGACCGGCAGAAACTCCGGTTCCACGTGGAACAGAGCCCAGTCGAGGAATCGCCGCCGGTGCTCGGCACCGCCGGCGATCAGCTCGTGGCTGCCCGGCTCGAAGGTGACGACGGCCAGTTCGGCACACAGTTCGGTCAGGCTCGGGGCCGGCGCGCCATCCAGGCGGGCTTCCCAGACCGCTCCGGTGTGGCGCAGGCCGGCCCGCCGGCCGCGACCCTGGCCGTCGAGCCACTCGGCGTAGACCTCCAGATTGGCGGCTCCGGTGCGCACCAGCCCGTCCCGGACCCGGCCGCGGAACGAGCGGCCGTAGCCGAGCAGGTGCACTGCCTCGATCAGGCTGGTCTTGCCGGCCCCGTTGCCGCCGGTGATCAGGTTCAGGCCCGGGGCAGGGCAGAACTGTACGTCCGCCAGGCAGCGGAGCCGATGCACGTCGAGGCGCGTCAGGCGCATCGGCCGGCCTCAAAACGACACCGCCCGGCACAGGCCGGGCGGTCTTTCCACGCCGAACCGCGACCGGTCACAGGCGCAGCGGCATCACCACGTGGCGGCTGCGCTCGTGGCTGGCCTCGCGTACCAGCGCCGAGGAATTGGCGTCACGCAGGTTGATCACCACGGTGTCCTCGCGCAGGGCGCTCAGGGCGTCCAGCAGGTAAGTCACGTTGAAGCCGATGCTCAGGCCGTCGACCTTCGTTTCGGCCTCGACCTCTTCCTGCGCCTCTTCCTGCTCCGGATTGTGCGCGACGATGCGCAGCTGGCCCGGGCTGATTTCCAGCTTCACGCCGCGGTACTTCTCGTTGGACAGGATCGCCGCGCGCTGCAGCGAGGCCCGCAGCGCCTCGCGGTCGACCCGCACTTCCTTGTCGGCGCCGATCGGGATCACCGCGTCGTAGTCCGGGAACCGGCCGTCGATCAGCTTCGAGGTGAACGTCACGTCCTCCCGGCGCATCCGCAGGTGGTTGCGGCCGACTTCCAGCTCGACTTCGCGATCGCCGCCTTCGAGCAGGCGCTGGAGTTCCAGCACGCCCTTGCGCGGCACGATGATCTGCTTGCGGGTCTGGGCTCCGGACGGCAGCGGGGCTTCGCACAGCGCCAGCCGGTGACCGTCGGTGGCGACGCAGCGCAGCGAGTTCTCGCGCAGGTCCAGCAGCAGGCCGTTGAGGTAATACCGCACGTCCTGCTGGGCCATCGCGAACGCCGTGCGTTCGATCAGCTCCTTCAGCGCGGCCTCCGGCACGCGGATCCGCTCGACCAAGTCGAGGTCCTCGACGGCCGGGAAGTCGTTGCCGGGCAGGGTGGCCAGGGTGAACCGGCTGCGTCCCGCCTGCACCGTCACCTTGTCGCCGGCCTGGGTGACCGTGACCTTGGAGCCATCGGGCAGGGCACGGACGATCTCGAACAGCTTGCGGGCCGGGATCGTGGTTTCGCCGGGCTGGGCGTCATCGACGTCCGCCCGCGCCACCATCTCGACTTCCAGGTCTGTGCCGGTCATCGACAGGCGGTTGCCTTCGACATTGACCAGCAGGTTGGCCAGCACCGGCAAGGTCTGCCGGCGTTCGACCACGTTGACGACCTGCTGCAGGGGTTTGAGAAGAACTTCTCGCGTCAGGCTGAAACGCATGCAGATCCCCAAGCTCCAAAGAGTGGATATATCAAAAACTGGTGGTGGTAGAGGCGGCAAAATCGCCGGATAACCTATCCAACCAGTTGATTACATTGAACTAATTTCGCCGGCAAGGCTGTGCGTGTGTTTGCCGGGGACGCGGGACAAGCTGTGGACAGTTTTCCGGGCCGCGATCGCTCCCCAACTTGTCCACAGGCGGTCCCCAGGTCTCCGCCGTCGTTCACTCGCTCAGTTTGCGCAGCAGTTTTTCCCAGTCCTCGCGCAGCTTGCCGTCGATCTCGCGCAGTTCGCGCATGACCTTGCAGGCGTGCATCACGGTGGTGTGGTCGCGCCCCGCGAAGGCATCGCCGATTTCGGGCAGGCTGTGCTCGGTCAGTTCCTTGCTCAGCGCCATCGCCATCTGCCGCGGCCGCGCCAACGAGCGCGTCCGCCGCTTCGACAACAGATCCGCCATGCGCAGCTGGTAGTAGTCTGCCACGGTCTTCTGGATATTGCTGATGGACACGGCCTGCTGCTGCGCACGCAGCAGGTCGCGCAGCGTTTCCTGGGCGAATTCGGCGGTGATCGGCCTCGCCATGAAGTTCGAACGGGCCGCGAGCGTGTTCAAGGCGCCTTCGAGGTCGCGCACGTTCGAGCGCATCCGCTTGGCGACCAGGTAGGCGACGTCCTCGGGCAGCGCGACGCCGCGCTCGACCGCCTTGGCGGTGATGATCGCCGCGCGCGTCTCGAAGTCGGGCGGCTCGATCGCCACGCTCAGGCCCCAGGTCAGCCGCGTCTTGAGCCGTGTCTCGAGGTTCTCGACCTCGCGCGGGTAGCGGTCGCAGGTCAGGATGATCTGCTGCTTGCCGTCGAACAGCGTGTTGAAGGTATGGAAGAACTCTTCCTGCGTGGTGTTCTTGCCCGCGAAGAACTGGATGTCGTCGATCAGCAGCGCGTCCACCTGCTGGAACTGCCGCTTGAACTGGTCCATGGACTTTTCCTGCAGCGATTTCATCATCGCGTTGAAGAACTGGTCCGAACGCAGGTAGAGCACGCGCATGCCGGGGTTGTTGGCCCGCATCAGGTTGCCGGCGGCGTACATCAGGTGGGTCTTGCCAAGGCCCGAGCCGCCGTACAGCAGCAGCGGGTTGTAGGCCTTGCCGGGGTTCTGCGCCACCTGCAGCGCCGCCGCGCGGCCCAGCTGGTTGCTGCGGCCTTCCACGAAGTTGTCGAAGGTGTAGTGGCTGTCGAGGTTGCCGGCGAACTCCACCGCGGCGGCCGCCCGCGCGGGCGCCACCTTGTTGGTATAGGTGGCCGGCGCCGCCTCGGCGCGGCGGATCGAGCCCACGGCGACCGACACCGCCGCCGGGTGCCCGGCGAAATGCGCCATCAGCTCGCGGATCCGCGCCAGGTACAGGTCGCGGACCCGGTCGACGACGAATTCGTTCGGGGCGTACAGGGTCAGCCCGTCGGCGTGGGCTTCCGCCTGCAGCGGCCGCAGCCAGGTGTGGACCTCGTCGGCGGGCAGTTCGGCCTCGAGGCGTTCCAGGCAAAGGGGCCAGGCAGCATCCATGTTCAAGCGACAGTCCATGTACAGCGGCGCGGGGCGCGCTGTGGATAAGTTGGGAGGGCGAGCAGTCTAGCGCCACCACCCGGCGCCTGCCACGCGCATCTGGCTTGACGGCCTGCGGGGCAAGTCGCTATAGTCGCCGGTCTTTTCCGCCCAAAACTTCTACCGGAAGTGCCCTCATGGCCACCAAGCGCACGTACCAGCCCAGCAACCTCAAGCGCAAGCGCGACCACGGCTTCCGTGCCCGCATGAAGACCGCCGACGGCCGCAAGATCCTGTCGCGTCGTCGTGCCAAGGGTCGGGCCCGTCTGGCCGTCTGACGCGCTGCCGCCGGTTCGCCGGCGGCTGCAAAGCGGGCCGTGACCACGCTCCCGCCCGCTTCGCCCAGTCCCTTCCCGCCCGGCGCGCGCCTGCGTGCGTCCGCCGAGTACCAGGCGGTGTTCAAGACGGGACGAAGGCTGTCCAGCCCGCATCTGCGCCTGTTCGCCTGGATCCGGGCCGACGCCCCCGAGGCGCGGCTCGGCATCGCCGTGTCCAAGAAGGTCGACAAGCGGGCGGTCGGCCGCAACCGCATCAAGCGCCTGGCGCGCGAATGCTTCCGCGGCGAACGCGCCCGGCTGCCGGCCGGCGACTACGTGCTGATCGCCCAACCGGGTTGCAAAGCCCTGGAAGCGGCCGCACTGCGGGGGCAACTGCTGCAGCTGCTCGAAAGGGCGCGGTCGTTGAAGCCCGACCCCTCCCCCGGCACAATGCCGGCCTCCCCGGACGCGTCCGAACGCCCGGCATCCGAATCCTGACAGAGACCCCAGACGTGGCCCCGGCCGTTCCGCCGGTGCCCGCCGCCTGCCCATGAACCAGACCCGCTCGTTCCTGCTGATCGCCTGGCTAGTCGTCGCCGCCCTGCTCTATATGGAGTGGATCAAGGAGCCGGCATCCACCGCCGTCCCGGCCACGACCGTGTCCGATGCCGCCGTCCCGTCGAGCGACATGCCCGACCCCAGCGCCGTGCCCACGGCCGATGCGCTCCCGACACCGTCCGCCCTGCCCGACGTGCCGGCCGCGCCGGCCACGACGCCGGCCACCGCCCCGGTCACCGTCAGCACCGACGTGCTGCGCCTGGCGCTGGACCCGCGCGGCGGCACGCTCGTCGGCGCCGAGCTGCTGGCGTATCCGCTGCGCAAGGAAAAACCCGCCGACAAGGTCCGCCTGCTCGAGGGCGCCGGCGCGACGTATTCGGTGGCCCAGAGCGGCCTGCTGGCCACCGCCGGCGGCGCTTCGGCCACCCACGAAGCGATGTTCCGCACCGAGGACGGCCGCAGCGCCTACCACCTCGCCGACGGTGCCACGCAGCTGGAGGTCCCGCTGGTATGGACCGATCCCGCCACCGGCCTGAGCGTCCGCAAGGTCTACGTGTTCGAGCGCGGCTCGTATGCGATCACCGTGCGCCAGGAAATCCGCAACGACGGCTCGCAGCCGTGGCGCGGTTCGGCCTACGAGCAGCTGCTGCGCGCCGTGCCGGCGGAAGGGTCGCGCGGCAACGGCTTCACCAATCCCGAGGCCTACAGCTTCGTCGGCGCTGCCTGGTACGACCCGGAAGAGAAGTTCGAGAAGGTCGCGATCGACGACCTGGTCGAGGACGGCGCGTTGAAGAAGGACGCCACCGGCGGCTGGATCGCGATGCTGCAGCACCATTTCGCGCTGGCCTGGGTGCCGGCGAAGAACGAGGCGCAGTCGTTCCAGATGACGGCGCTGCCGGGCAATCGTTACCTGGTGCGCGGCGTCAGTGCGCCGTTCGAGGTCGCGCCGGGCATGACCGCGTCGCGCGAAGCGCGGCTGTGGGTCGGCCCGAAGTTGCAGGACCAGATGGAAACCGTCGCGCCCGGCCTGCGCCTGACGCTGGACTACGGCATCTTCACCTTCCTCGCGCAGCCGATGTTCCAGTACGTGCTCAAGCCGCTGCACGCCCTCACCGGCAACTGGGGCTGGGCGATCATCCTGACCGTGCTGATCATCAAGCTGGTGCTGTATCCGCTGTCGGCGGCGCAGTACCGCAGCTTCGCGCGGATGCGGGCGATCCAGCCGAAGATCGAGGCGCTGAAGGAACGTTACGGCGACGACCGCCAGAAGTTCGGCATGGCGCAGATGGACCTGTACAAGAAGGAAAAGATCAACCCGATGGGCGGCTGCCTGCCGATCCTGGTGACGATCCCGGTGTTCATCGCGCTCTACTGGATGCTGCTCGAGAGCGTCGAGATGCGCCAGGCGCCGTGGATCGGCTGGATCCAGAACCTGACCGCGCCCGATCCGTACTTCATCCTGCCGGCGCTGAACCTGGCGGTGATGTTCCTGACGCAGAAGATGACGCCGACGCCGGGCATGGACCCGATGCAGAAGAAGATCATGACCTTCATGCCGCTGATCTTCGGCGTGCTGATGGCGTTCTTCCCGTCGGGCCTGGTGCTGTACTGGTGCACCAACGGCGCCCTCGGTCTGCTGCAGCAGTGGGTGATCACCCGCCGCCACGGCCCGTCGGCGTCCGGCGGCACGCCGGTGGCGACCCCCTGATCGCCCGCTCCCGCCGCGCGCCGGCGCCGGCGGAGCACGGGAAGGGAGCCGGGAAACCGGCTCCCTTTTTCGTTGCGCGGCGGCGCTGTTTCCCGCGCGAGGCCGCGCCCGGCAAACCTTTTCTGCCACCATTCCCCGCATGAGTGTCCGCGACACGATCGCCGCCATCGCCACCGCCCCCGGCGCCGCCGGCGTCGGCATCGTGCGGTTGAGCGGGCCGGGCTGCCGCACGATCGCGGCGACGCTGCTCGGGCGGCCGCCGCAGCCGCGGCACGCGCATTACCTGCGTTTCCGCGACGCCGACGGCGGGACCCTCGACGACGGCCTGCTGATCCACTTCCCGGCACCGCATTCGTACACCGGCGAGGACGTGCTCGAACTGCAGGGCCACGGCAGCCCCGTGCTGCTGGCCCGGCTGCTGCGCCGCTGCCTCGGACTCGGCGCCCGCATGGCGCGGCCCGGCGAGTTCACCGAACGGGCGTTCCTGGAAGGGCGGCTCGACCTGGCCCAGGCCGAGGCGGTGGCCGACCTGATCGGCGCCGGCAGCGAGGCGGCCGCGCGCGCCGCGCGCCGGTCGCTGGAAGGCGAGTTCTCGCGGCGCGTGCACGAGGTCGTCGAGGGCCTGACGGCACTGCGTGTCTGGATCGAGGCCGCGCTCGACTTCCCGGAAGAGGAGGTCGACTTCCTCGCCGCACCGGAACTGCGCGACCGTCTGCAACGTGTCGCCGGCGGTCTGGCGCGCCTGCGCGCCGACGCCGAGCGCGGCAAGCGCCTGGTGGACGGCCTGCACGTCGTGATCGCCGGCGCCCCCAACGCCGGCAAGTCCTCGCTGCTCAACGCGCTGGCCGGCGACGACCGGGCGATCGTCACCGAGATCCCCGGCACCACCCGCGACCTGCTGCGGGAACAGATCGCGCTCGACGGTGTCGCCGTCACGCTGGTCGACACCGCCGGCCTGCGCGACACCGCCGAACCGGTCGAACGTGAAGGCATCCGCCGCGCCCGCGCCGAACTCGAGCGCGCCGACCTGGTGCTGGCGGTGCTCGACGACGCCGCGCCCGGCCCGCCGCCGGCCGATCTTCCCGCCGGCGTGCCGGTGCTGTGGCTGCACAACAAGGCCGACCTCAGCGGCCATGCGGCCACCGAAGAAGCCCGTCCCGACGGCCGGCACCTGTGGGTGTCGGCGCGCACCGGCGCGGGGCTGGACCGGCTGCGCACCGCGCTGCGCGAGCGTGCCGGCCTGGACGGCGCCGGCGAGGGCAGCTTCAGCGCCCGCGCCCGCCACCTCGAGGCGCTGGACCAGGCGGCCGGTCACCTCGAACACGCCGCGACCCAGCTCCACCACGGCGCCGGCGAGCTGGCCGCCGAGGAGCTGCGCCTCGCCCAGGCGGCCCTCGGCTCGATCACCGGGGTCGTCGACGCCGACGCGCTGCTCGGGCGGATCTTCGCGGACTTCTGCATAGGCAAGTGACGCCGTCCGTGAATTGGCAAACCTGAACCGATTTTCCGTCGCTGACGCGGCGGAGAAGTGTGCGAGCGATCGCGCCCCTAACGCACGCGCCTTGACAAAGCGGCCAAAGTCTTATGTGCTGATAGTCATGCTTCGATGATTTTCAGGGGAAAGACATGATCTCGCTGTCCGCCAACACCTCCCGCGCCCTCCGCTGGAGCATCGCCCTGGCCCTGGGCCTGGCCATCGTCGGTTGTTCCAAGGACGAGCCGGCACCGGAACAGGCCGAGACGGCCGCACCGGCCAAGCCGGCGGGCCCGACAGCGGAAGAGACCGCGGCCGAACAGGCGGCCCGCGCCGCCGAAGCCGCGCTCGCCGCCCTGACCCCGGAAGAACTGCGCAGCCGCGGCAGCCAGGCGCTGCGCGAACAGCGCCTGTACGCGCCGGCCGGCGACAACGCGATGGAGTACTACCTGACGCTGCGCGAGCGCAGCGCCACTCCGGATGCGTCCGCCGAGAGCGCCCTGATCGACCTGATGCCGTACGCGATCATCGCCGCCGAGCAGGCCATCGGCCGCGAGGACTTCGTCGAAGCCGAACGCCTGCGTGCGCTGATCGAGAAGACCGACGCGCAGGCGCCGGCGCTGCCGCGCATCAAGGATTCCATCGCCAAGGGCCAGGCCGGCGCCGCCGACCGTGTCGCCCAGGAAGCCCAGCGGGAGGAACAGCGCCTGCGCGACGCCGAAGCCGCCGCCGAGCGCGCCGCCGCCGAAGCCGCCGCCGCCGCCGCGCAGCCGGCGACCCCGACGCCCGCTCCGGCGCCCGCCCCGGTGCAGCCGCAGCCGCAGCCGTC
>JAKFCL010000244.1:0-5336 GCA_036676665.1 Arenimonas sp.
GAGGTGGTGCTCGACCACGACGGCTTCGCCAGCTGGGACCGCGGCTTCGCCGCCGACGGCACCCAGGTCTGGGGCGCGGTCGACGGCCCGTACCGGTTCCGCCGGATCGCGGCGCGCTGAGTCGCGCGCCGTCGACGCCCGGCGCCGGTCAGAACTCCAGCCGCATCCCGACGTGCACGATGCGCGGCGCCCCCGGCCGCACGCCGGCCGGACGCCGCGACGCGACCCAGGTTTCATCGGTGAGGTTCTCGACGCGGGCGACGAACTCGACCGTCTCGTTGAGGCGCCAGGCGGTGGCGAGGTCGACCACGAACGCCGAACCGGTGCGCTGGCTTTCCGGCACGGCGCCCTGGCCGGCGACGGTCCGCATCGCGTCGATGTAGTTGCCGGCCAGGTTCACCCGCCAGCGTTCGCCGATCACGCCGATCTTGAGATTGAGCGTGTGCTCGGGCAGGTACGGCAGCTCGTCGCCGGCATCCACCGTCGCCCATTCCTCGAAGCCGCTGGCGAAGCTGCTGCGGAACTCGGCGTCGGTGTACGTGTAGCCCAGGCTCACCGGCACGTCGACGGCGCCGCCGAACGCCGCGGCGAAGTCGTAACCCACATTGGCCTCGATGCCGCGCACGCGCGCCTCGCCGCCGTCGAACTGCTCGCCGATCGCGCAGCTGCCGCCGGTCGACGCGGTGCAGGTGCCGACGAGGTTGTCGTAGTCGTTCCAGAAGCCGGCCAGTTCGCCGGTCCAGCCACCGCCGCTCCAGCGCAGGCCGCCGTCGAGGTTGATGCTTTCCTCGGCGTCGGCGCTCGAACCCGGGCCCGGCGGGTTGAAGCCGCGATGGGCGCTGGCGAACACGTTGAAGCCGTCGGCGAGCCGCCAGGTGACGCCGATGCCGGGGATCAGCGCGTCGACGGACGAGTCCACGACCGCGGTCGGCGGCTGGTCGCGGCCGGTCGGCGAGCGCACGTAGCTGGTCTGGCGCAGGTCGATGGTCTCGTAGCGCAGGCCGGGGGTGATGATCCAGTCGCCGGCGCGGATCTCGTCCTGGACATGGAACGACCAGGACTGCGCCGTGCCGATGCGGTTGTCCTGCGTGCCCGGCAGGCGGTCTTCGGTGAGCACGAGCTCGCCGTCCTGCATGCGGTAGCGGTCGTCGTCCTGGAAGCGGTCTTCTTCGTCCTCGTGCCAGCGCACGCCGAACTCGAATTCGTGGCTCGCGCCGCCGGCCTCGACGGCCCACGCCAGCACGCCCTGCACGCCCTGCGACCAGTATTCGCGGTTGTTGTTGCGCAGGACGATCGCGTGGTCGGGGCTCGTGGCGCCGGTGAGCCAGCCGTATTCGGCCGCGTAGGTGACCGGGTCGGCGAGCACCGACGAGATCGAACGGCCGCCGACGGAGTCGACCTTGTACCAGTTGCGGGCGAATTCGTGCCGGTACGCGACCGTCGTCAGGTCGACGCCGCCGCCCAGGTCGACGTGGTGGCGCAGTTCGGCCAGATCGTGGTCGGCCTGGATGTTGTCGCGCTGCGAGGCGGCGTAACGGCGCAGCGGGTCGGCGTCGAAGTCGGCGTCGGTCAGGCCCAGGTAGGTTTCGTCGCTGTCCTGGGTGGTGTGGCCGAGCTTGAGTTCGAGCGACTGGTAGAAGCGGGCATTGGCGCCGGAATTGATCCGGAACTTGCCCAGGTAGTCGCCCAGGTCGTAGCCGGTGTCGCCGCCGCCGTCCATCTGCTTGAAGCCGTCGGTGCGCTGCTGCACCGTTTCCAGCAGCCAGCCGGTGTGTTCGCCGCTGCCGCCGGCCCAGGCGTGGGCGAGCATCGTGTCGTCGCTGCCGTACGAGATATCGAGCAGGCCGGAGGTGGCCTGCGGGATCGGCGTCGACACCAGGTTGATCGCGCCGCCGGTCGTGCGTGGCCCGGAGCGCACCGCCGACGAGCCCTTGCGGACCTCGATCGCGCCGATGCGCGCGGCGGTCGGGAAGTAATAGGCCGCCGGGGCGGCGTAGGCGGCCGGCGCCACCAGCACGCCGTCCTCCATCACCGTGATCCGGCTGTTGCGGTCGGTGCCGGAGCCGCGGATGCCGATGTTCGGGCGCAGGCCGTAGCCCTCCTCGTCGACGACGTAGACACCGGTGACCTGCCGCAGCGCCTTCTGCACGTCGGTGTAGCCCTGATGTTTCAGGGTTTCGGCGTCCAGGTAGGCGGCCGAGCCGGTGGCTTCGGCGGCATCGGCGCGGCTGCCGACGACGTTCAGCCGGTCGAGCAGCTTGGGTTCGGGCGCGGGTTCGGCGTGGGCGGCGGCACAGGCGGCGGCGAGGGCGAGGAAGAGCAGCGAACGGGTCGGGCGGGCCATGGGTCTCGGGGTCGGGTCGGGCGCGGGCTGGCGCCGGCCGCGACTCTAACGGTATCGAGAATCATTCGCAACTAGAGACCCCGTCCCGACCCCCGGTCCGGGGCCTGCCGGAGGCTCGCGGCCGGCCCGGGCGGCGAACCCTCAGGCCTTCTGGCCGACCCGGCTGACCGCTTCGGGCGAAAGCTTGGAAATCGTGTGCCGCAGTTCGCGGCCCAGCACGACCTTGGCGTCCTTTTCCCAGGTGGTGAGCTGCTCGTCGAAGTCGAGCTTGCCGTTCTCGCCGACCCACACGAGCTTGAGTTCGCGCAGCTTGCCGATGAAGCCGCGGAACAGCGACTTGTCGAAGAATTCCGGTGCCGCCGGCGCGTACAGCAGGCTCAGCCGCTGCGCGGTGAGGTGGCACAGCGACTCGAGCTCGCCGGCGCTGAGCGTGCGCGGGCCGTTCTTCACCAGCGTGGTGATCGCGATGAAATAGCGCTCGAACGCCTGCTGCAGGCTGTGGGCGATCGCCCGCAGGCGGAAGACCTCGTCGGTCTGGCCCGGCCCGCGCGAGATGATGCCGCCCTCGTCGTCGCTGGCCACGTGCAGCAGGCCTTCGGCGACGAACAGGTCGACCGTCGCGTCCAGGCGCTCGGCGAAGCCGTCCTCGTCCCAGGGCAGGAACAGCTCTTCCTGCACGAACGGATAGATCGTGCGGCCCAGCCGCAGCAGGCCGGCGCGGCTCATGCGCCGGTTGTTCTGGAAGCACAGCGCCACCCAGCTGGCGGCGGCGAACAGGTGCAGCACGTTGTTGCGGAAGTAACTCTGCAGCACCGCCGTTTCGCCCTGCATGCCGAGCACGTCGCCGAGCGGGTGCACGGTGCGGGTCAGCACGCCGATCTTCTCGCCGTGGGCGATGATCTCCGACGGCTCCAGCGCCGTCACGGTGACACGGTCCGAATAGGGCAGCGCCGCCAGCAGCTTGCGGCTGAGCGCCAGCTGCGCCAGCAGGTCGGCTTCCGACATCGCGTGCTTGGGCGTGGACAGCAGCGTCAGCGCCAGCAGGTTCACCGGGTTCACGTCGGCGGCGCGGTTGATGTTGACCTGGATGCGGGTGGCGATGTCCTCGACCGCGTCGCCGAGCCAGGCCGGCTTCTCGTCGTCGCCGGCGCGCTCGCGCCAGTCCGGCGCGTGCTGCTGCAGCACCGTGTCCAGGAAGATCGGCTCGCCGAAGTTCACCGCCACCTTGCCGTAATGCTGGCGCAGGATGCCGGCGCCGGCCTTGAGCAGCGCCCAGATGGTTTCCTTTTCCTTCGGCTGCCCGGTCAGCTCGTCGAGGTAGCTCTTGCCCTCGATCAGCTTCTCGTAGCCGATGTACACCGGCTGGAACACCACCGGCCGCCGCGGCGCCCTCAGGAACGCCTTGAGCGTCATCACGATCATGCCGCCCTTGGGCGCCAGCAGCCGGCCGGTGCGCGAGCGGCCGCCTTCGATGAAGTACTCCAGCGAAAACCCTTCGCCGACCAGCTGCGCCACGTATTCGCCCAGCACCGCCGCGTAGAGCGCGTTGCCCTTGATCGAGCGGCGGATGAAGAAGGCGCCGCCGCGGCGCAGGATCGGCCCGAGCACCGGCATGTTGAGGTTGACGCCGGCGACGATGTGCGGCGGCACGATGCCGCGGGTGTAGAGCAGGTAGCTCAGCAGCAGGTAGTCCATGTGGCTGCGGTGGCAGGGCACGTAGATCACCTCGTGCCCGGGCGCGACCTGCTTGAGCGTGTCGAGGTGGTTGACGACGACGCCGTCGTAGATGCGGTTCCAGAAGCCGGTCAGCGCGAACGACGCCGAGCGCACCACCGGGTTGGAATAGTCGGCGGCGATCTCCCAGGCGAACGCATGCGCCTTCTTCCACGCCTCCAGGTATTCGGTGCTGTCGCGGCGGGCCTGGTCGGTGATCGCCTTGCGCACCGGCTCGGCGTCGAGCACGCGGTCCACCAGCAGGCGCCGCGTCGACAGGTCCGGGCCGATCACCGCCGCCTTGATGCGACGGAAGTGCGCGCGCAGCACCCGGCCGACCTTGCGCACCTGCAGCTCGTGCGGCAGGTCCTCGCCGAGGATTTCCCAGACGCGCACGCCCGGCGAGAACTGCACGACCGTGTCGCGGCCGTTGAGCAGGATCGCCAGCAGCCGGCGGAAGCGGCCGACCAGCGCCCAGTTTTCCGAGAACAGCACCGAGAACCAGCCCGACTGCCGCGTCGGCGCCCGGCCTACGAAGATCGACACCGGCACCAGCTGCACGTCCTGGTCCGGGAACTCGCGGTGCGCCTTCAGCAGCTGCGACAGCGCGTCCGAGTGCGTGCGGTTCTTCGGCCGCGAGAACAGCCCGGCGCGGCGCCGCGACAGCGCGACATAGGCGCGCTTGCGGCCGAGCGGATCGCCCGGCAACGCCGTCAGCGGCGACGGCAGCCCGGCCTCGCGGCAGGCGCGGTCCAGGATCAGCGTGTTGGACAGGCCGTAGTTCTCGATGACGTAGCAGATCGGCCGGTCCAGCGAGAACGGCAGGACCTCGGGCTCGCGCTGGATCTCGATCCAGGGCTGCAGCAGCTTCTCCATGAGCCGCGCCCACAGCGGCGGGCGGCCCTGCCGGGCCGGCGAGGCGTTGCCCGGGGCATTGATGGCATCCATCGCGGACTCAGTCGGCGCTTTCGGCCGACGCCGAAGGTCCCGCGGGGGCGCCGACGGCTTCGAATTCGGCCAGCTCGGCCTCCGTCTCGGCGATCGCCTCGGCGCTGTACCAGCCGCCGTCGCGGCGCACCATCGCCATCTCGAAGCTCTGCGTGCGCTCCAGCAGCGGGTAGCTCACCTTCACGGTCGCGTGGTCGCCTTCCGAGGAGACCAGCTCGACCTCGACCCCGGCGAGGCTGCGGTCGATGTCCAGGCCATAGGCCCGGGCCGCGTCCTTGAGGCCTTCCAGGGCGATGCCGCCCTTTTCCAGCGCCGGCGTCATCGGCAGCGC
>JAKFCL010000245.1:0-2378 GCA_036676665.1 Arenimonas sp.
GCGCTGCTGGTGCTCGCCGGCCTCGGCGGCCCCGATGGGGTGCGCCAGCTGCTGTCGGCGCTGCCGCCTTCGCTGCCGGTGCCGGTGCTGCTCTATCAACACCTGGATACCGGCAAGCACGAGCGCCTGGTCGGCCAGCTGGCGAAGGCCAGCCGGCTGCCGCTCGACCTCGCGGTCGAGGGCGCCACCGCCGCGCCCGGCCGCGTCGCCGTGCTGCCGCCGGGCATCGGCGTGAGCCTGCGCGACGGCGAGTTCGCGTTCGCGCCGATCAGTTCGCTGCCGGCGCTGGTCGGCGCGCTGCCGGCGGCGGACAGCGTCGTGCTCGTCCTCAGCGGTGGCGACCCGGCGGTCGTCGCCTCGATCCTCGCGCTCATGCGGGATGGCGGTCGTGTGCTCGCGCAGGATCCCGCGTCGTGCTTCGATGCCGGCGCGCCACAGGCGCTGATCTCGAGCGGGGCCACCACGGCCCCGCTTCCCGACCTCGCGCGCCTGATCATCGAACGCTGGAGCTGACCATGGACGACAAACCCCTCGACCCCCAGCGCGATATCCGCGGCGTGTTGATCCAGGTGACCGGCGGGCGACTGCTGCTGCCCAACGCCAGCGTCGCCGAAGTCATCACCTACTCCGAGCCCGAGCCGGTGGAGAACTCCCCGGAGTGGCTGCTCGGCCGCGTGCGCTGGCGCGGCTGGCGACTGCCGCTGGTGTCGTTCTCGCGACTGGCCGGCTGGTCGTCCGAGGACGGCCAGATGGGCGCGAAGGTGGCGGTGCTGAAGGCGCTCGGCGGCAATGCCAAGCTGCCGTTCTTCGCCGTGCTGTCGCAGGGCTTCCCGCGCCTGGTGACGGTGTCGACCACCGCGCTGGTGCAATCGCACGACATGAAGGAATTGCCGTTGGGCGTGCATTCGCGCGTGACGCTCAACGACGACCCGGCCGCGGTGCCCGACCTGCTGAGCGTCGAGCTCCTGATCCAGAAGGCCCTCGACCAGGCCGTTGCCGCCGCCTGAGCGGGTCAGCCCAGGTCGCCGTGGAGGACCTGGAGCGCGGCGATCGCGGCGAGGCCGGCGGTTTCGGTGCGCAGGATCCGCGGACCCAGCCGCAGTCCCTCGAATCCCGCCGCCTTCAGCGTGGCCAGATCGCGTTCCGACAGCCCGCCTTCCGGGCCGGTGACCAGCGCGATGCGCTCGCCGGCGACGAACGGCAGCTCGCGCAGCCCGCGCCCGCCGCGCGGATCCAGCACCAGCTTCAGCGGCGCCGTCTCGGTGGCGGCATAGGCGGCCAGCGCGGCCGGCTCGGCCAGCGAAGGCAGGCGTGCGCGCCCGCTCTGCTCGCAGGCCGCGGCGATCACGCCCTGCCAGTGCGCGATGCGCTTGCCGGCGCGTTCGGCGTCCAGCTTCACTTCAGTGCGTTCGGTGACGACCGGCGCGAAGGCGGCGACGCCCAGCTCGGTGGCCTTCTGCAGGACCAGGTCCATCTTCTCGCCGCGGGCGATGCCCTGGGCCAACGTGATGTGCAGCGGCGCCTCGACCGCCACCTCGCGGCGCCCGACGATCCGCGCCTCGGCGCCGCGCTTGCTCGCCGTCAGCAGCGTCGCCTCGTAGTCGTGGCCGTCGCCATTGAAGAGCCAGACGGTGGCGCCGGCGCCGAGCCGCAGTACCCGCAGCAGGTGCGCGGACGTGTCCTCGGGCAGCGTGATCGTGCGGCCCACCGCCAGCGGCTGGTCGACGTGGTTGCGGATGGTCCTCATCGGGTGGCCTCCTCGATCGCCGAGGTGGTGACCCTGGCCAGCTGCAGAAGTTCCTCCTCCCCCACGCAGTAGGGCGGCATCCAGTACAGAACGTCGCCGAGCGGACGCAGCACGACACCGCGTTCCAGCGCGTGCCGGTACGCGCGCAGCCCCACCCGCGCGCCGGCGGCGAACGGCCGCCGCGATGCGCGGTCGGCGACCAGCTCGAAGGCGACGATCATGCCGGTCTGGCGTACGTCGGCGACCTGCGGATGCGCCGCCAGCGGGGCCGCCAGCGCCGCCATGCGGGCCGCGGTACCGCGGTTGCGGGCGAGGACGCCGTCGCTGGCGAAGATGCCCAGCGAAGCCAGCGCCGCCGCGCAGCCGAGCGGATTGCCGGTGTAGCTGTGCGAATGCAGGAACGCGCGCTCGCGCGAATCGTCCAGGAACGCGTCGTACACCGCCGCCGTCGTCAGCACCGCCGACATCGGCAGGAAACCGCCGGTCAGGCCCTTCGACAGGCACAGGAAATCCGGGGTGATCCCGGCCTGTTCGCAGGCGAACAGCGTGCCGGTGCGGCCGAAGCCGACCGCGATCTCGTCGGCGATCAGGTGCGCGCCGTGCGCATCGCAGATTTCCCGGGCGCGGCGCA
>JAKFCL010000246.1:0-4294 GCA_036676665.1 Arenimonas sp.
TTCGGCGGCATCATCGCGTTCAACCGCGAGCTGGACGCCGCCACCGCCGCCGAGATCCTCAAGCGCCAGTTCGTCGAGGTGGTGATCGCCCCGTCGGTCGCCGCCGACGCGCTGCCGCACTTCGCGAAGAAGTCCAACGTGCGCGTGCTGGCCTGTGGCCCGCTGCGGGCGACGTCCGGCCTCGAATACAAGCGCATCGCCGGCGGCCTGCTGGTGCAGGACGCCGACACCGACGCGCTCGGCGCCGCCGACCTGAAGATCGTCAGCGCCGTGAAGCCGACGGACGCGCAGCTGCGCGACCTGCTGTTCGCGTGGAAGGTGGCGATGTACGTGAAATCCAACGCGATCGTCTACGCGCGCGACCTGCAGACGGTCGGCATCGGCGCCGGGCAGATGAGCCGCGTCGTCAGCGCGCGGATCGCCGGGCTCAAGGCCGAGGAGGCGGGGCTGGCCGTGCCGGGCTCGGTGATGGCCAGCGATGCGTTCTTCCCGTTCCGCGACGGCATCGACGCGGCCGCCAGGGCCGGCATCGCCGCGGTGATCCAGCCGGGCGGCTCGATGCGCGACGCCGAGGTCATCGCCGCCGCGGACGAACACGGCATGGCGATGGTGTTCACCTCCCGTCGTCACTTCAGGCACTGACATGAAGATCCTGGTCATCGGGAATGGCGGCCGCGAACACGCGCTGGCCTGGAAGCTGGCGCAGTCGCCGCGGGTGTCCGAGGTGCTGGTCGCGCCGGGCAACGCGGGAACCGCCACGGAAGCGAAGTGCCGCAACGTCGCGGTGAAGGCGACCGACATCGAAGGCCTGCTGGCCCTCGCCGCGGCCGAGGACATCGGCGTCACGGTGGTCGGCCCGGAAGCGCCGCTGGTGAAGGGCGTGGTCGATGCGTTCCGCGCCGATGGCCGCCGCATCTTCGGGCCGACCGCCGCCGCGGCGCAGCTCGAGGGCAGCAAGGCATTTGCGAAGGACTTCCTGGCCCGGCACCGCATCCCGACCGGTTATTACGGCGTGTTCGAGGATTCGCAACTGGCGATCCAGCACGTGCGCGACCACGGCGCGCCGATCGTCATCAAGGCCGACGGCCTCGCCGCCGGCAAGGGTGTCGTCGTCGCGATGACGGTGCAGGAAGCCGAGGCGGCGATCGTCGACATGCTCGACGACGAGGCGTTCGGCGACGCCGGTGCGCGCGTGGTGATCGAGGAATTCCTCGACGGCGAGGAAGCCAGCTTCATCTCGATGGTCGACGGCGTGCACGCGCTGCCGATGGCGACCAGCCAGGACCACAAGCGCGTCGGCGACGGCGACACCGGCCCGAACACCGGCGGCATGGGGGCCTATTCCCCGGCACCGGTGGTCACGCCCGAAGTGCACGCGCGGGTGATGCGCGAAATCGTCGAGCCGACCGTGCGCGGCATGATCGCCGACGGCATCCCGTTCACCGGCTTCCTCTACGCCGGCCTGATGATTTCCGCCGACGGCACGCCGAAGGTGATCGAATTCAACGTGCGTTTCGGCGACCCGGAAACCCAGCCGGTGATGCTGCGCCTTCGCAGCGACCTGCTGGACCTCGTGGAAGCGGCGATCGACGGCCGCCTCGACCAGGTGCAGGCCGACTGGGACCCGCGCCCGAGCCTGGGCGTGGTGATGGCCGCGGAGAATTACCCGGGCACGCCGCGCACCGGCGACGTCATCGCCGGGCTGGGCACGGATCCGGGCCCGGGCGCGAAGGTGTTCCACGCCGGCACCGAACTGCGCAATGGCCAGGTGGTCACCACCGGGGGCCGGGTGCTGTGTGCCTGCGCGCTCGGCGACGACGTGGCCGATGCCCAGCGCCGCGCCTATGCCGCCGCCGACAACATCCACTGGGACGGCTGCTTCTACCGCGGCGACATCGGCTGGCGCGCGCTCTCCCGCTGACGAAACCGGGTGGGAAACAGGGGTCGGAGTACCTTTTCTCAGCCGCAGGCAGAAAAGGTACTCTGACCCCTGTTTTTTCGATGGCGGGATGAGCGGGATCCATGGCCCACAACCAGTTCGAACTGCTCGGCCAGCGCCGGTTCCTGCCGTATTTCGCCACGCAGTCGCTCGGGGCGTTCAACGACAACGTCTATCGGCAGGCGATCATCGGCCTGCTGTTCTGGCTCGGCGTCAGCCAGGCCGAGCAGACGCTGTACGCGAACCTGGCGCCGGCGCTGTTCATCCTGCCGTACTTCCTGTTTTCGGCCACGGCCGGCCAGATCGCCGAGAAGCTCGACAAGGCGCGGCTGATCCGCATCACCACGATGATGGAGATCGGCATCATGTCGGTCGCGGCGGTCGGCTTCGTCACGGCCAACCTGACCATCCTGCTGGTGGCGCTGTTCGGCACCGGCCTGCAGTCGACGCTGTTCGGGCCGGTGAAATATTCGATCCTGCCGCACGTGCTGCGCCCCGAGGAACTCACCGGTGGCAATGGCCTGGTCGAGATGGGCACGTCGATGTTCATCCTGCTGGGCATGATCGCCGGCGGCCTGCTGATCCAGGAAGGCTCGGCGCCGTCCGCGCTGTGGATCGCCGGCGGCACGGTGATCGCGCTGGCGGTGCTGGGCAACCTCGTCAGCCGGGCGGTGCCGGCGGTGCCGTCGACGGTGCCGGACCTGAAGATCCGCTGGAACCCGATCCCCGAGTCCATCAACGTGCTGCGGCTGGCGCGCAAGCAGCTCGCGGTGCGCAACGCGATGCTGGGCATTTCCTGGTTCTGGTTCGTCGGCACGGTGCTCACCGCGCAGCTGCCGACCTATGCCGTGCTCAACCTCGGCGGTTCGCAGACGCTCTACCTGTTCGCGTTCGTGCTGTTCTCGGTCGGCACCGGCATCGGCTCGCTGCTGTGCGAGAAACTGTCGGGGCGCACGGTCGAGATCGGCCTGGTGCCGCTGGGCGCGCTCGGCATGACGATCTTCTGCGGCGACCTGTACTTCGCCCGCCCGGGCCTGGCGCCGGTGACCGGGATGGACATCGGCGGTTTCGTCGCCGCCGCCGGCAGCGGCCGGATCATGGCCGACCTGGTGATGATCGGCCTGTCGGCCGGCCTGTTCATCGTGCCGCTGTTCGCGCTGGTGCAGAGCCGCACGCCGAAGGGCGAACTGAGCCGGGTGATCGCCGGCGTGAACATCCAGAACGCATTCTTCATCGTGCTGGCGGCGGGCCTGGGCATCGCCGTGCAACACGGGCTCGGCTGGTCGATCCCGCAGGTGTTCCTGGCGCTGGCGATCGCCAACGCGCTGGTCTGCCTGTGGATCTTCTCGATCGTGCCCGAGTTCTTCATGCGCTTCCTGGCCTGGGCCTACGTGAGCGTGCTGTACCGCGTGCGTGCCACCGGCACCGAGGACAACGTCCCGGACGACGGCCCGGCCCTGCTGGTGTGCAATCACGTCAGCTACATGGACGCCTTGATAATCAGTGCTACCGTGCCGCGGCCGATCCGCTTCGTCATGTATTACAAGATCTTCAAGACTCCCGGCTTCGGCTGGGTCTTCCGTGCCGCCAAGGCGATCCCGATCGCCGGGGCGAAGGAAGACCCGGCCCTGATGCAGAAGGCCTTCGACGACGTCGATGCGGCCTTGGCTGCCGGCGAACTGGTGTGCATCTTCCCCGAGGGCGCGCTGACGAAGGACGGGCAGATCGCGCCGTTCAAGGGCGGCGTCGAGCGGATCCTGGCGCGGCGGCCGGTGCCGGTGGTGCCGATGGCCCTGAAGGGCATGTGGTTCAGCATGTTCAGCCGGCGCGATTCGCGGCTGGGCCGGCTGCGCATTCCGCGGCGCCTGCGTGCGAAGGTGGAAGTGGTGGCCGCGCCGCCGGTCGACGGCGCCACCGCCACCGCCGAATCGCTGGAGGCGACGGTGAGGCAGCTGCGGGGCGACGCGGCATGAGCGCCGCCACGCGCAAGGACGGACCGGAAAGCACGGTGTCGTTCGCCTCGCGTGGCGACAACGTCTCGATCCGCGTCAGCGGCTACCTGTTCCCCGATGCCGAGCACGCGCGCGACGCCAACGCGCTGACCGGCACCGTCAGCATCCGCGCCGGCGCGTTCGGCGGCAGCTACCGGGCGATGTTCCACACCTGGGACTTCGCCGAGCTGCGCGAGCACCTGGCGGCGATGCAGGAAGACCTGCGCGGCGAGGCGCGTTTCGACACGCTCGAGCACGTGCTGGAGATGGTGTTCCGCGGCGACGGCCGCGGCGATTTCACGATCGCCGGCAAGGCCACCGACGATCCCGCCTACGGCAACCGGCTGTTGTTCGAACTGGCCGT
>JAKFCL010000247.1:0-7433 GCA_036676665.1 Arenimonas sp.
TACCTGAAGTCGGAGTGCTACTGGATCCAGCTGTGGGTGGAGCTCGAGAGCGCGTCGCAGCGCGACGAGTACGCCGACTACCTGGTCGCCTACGTCAACGAGCAGAAGGCGCTCGGCCGCTTCCCGCGCCCGATCAACAACCGCCTGCACAACGTGCGCCAGTGGCTCGACGACCGCGGCGTCGTGAGCGACGACACCCGCACGTCGACGTGGCTGGCGTTCGGCTTCCTGCTGGTGTGCCTGGTCAACACGGTCGGCCTGCTGCTGGCGAAGTTCAGCGCGAGGCCCGGCGAGATCGGTGTCCGCCGCGCGCTCGGCGCGACCCGCCGCGACGTGTTCACGCAGTACCTGACCGAGGCGGGCGTGATCGGCCTGGTCGGCGCCGGCGTCGGCGTCGCGCTGACGTTCGCGGCGCTGGCGTTCATCCGCAATTTCGACGAGGACGTCGCCCTGATCACCCACGTCGACGCGCCGCTGCTGCTGGCCGCGGTCGTGCTGTCGGTGCTGGCGGCGCTCGCCGCCGGCGTGTTGCCCACCTGGCGCGCCTGCCAGGTGGTGCCCGCCCTGCAACTCAAGAGCCAGTAAGGAGCGCGCCATGGAAATCCGCCCGATCCTCTCCGCCATGATGCGCAACAAGACCGCGCCGCTGCTGATCGCGGCGCAGGTCGCGCTGACGCTGGCGATCATCTGCAACGCGACGTACATCATCCGCGACCGGCTGGCGACCGCCGCCCGGCCCAGCGGCGTCGACGAGCAGAACCTGTTCGACATCCGCTTCTACCCGCACCGGCCGATCGCCGACATCCGCGGCATGCAGGACCGCGACCTCGAGACGATCCGCGGCATTCCCGGGGTGGTGTCGGCCGCGCAGGTGAACCAGGTGCCGCTGGGCCAGTCCGGCTGGAACCTCGGCGGGCTGACCACCGACAAGAACGTCGGCACCGACGTCTCGACGGCCTACTACTTCGGCCACAGCTCGCTGATCGAAACGCTGGGCCTGCAGCTGGTCGCCGGCCGCGACTTCGCCGAGACCGAGTACATCGAGAACGACCCGCAGAAGGAACAGAAGACGCCGCCGGTGGCGATCATCACCCGGCCGCTGGCCGAGCAGATCTTTGGAAGCGCGGACGCGGCAATCGGCAAGGAGTTCTACTTCGGCAGCGGCCCGGACAACGAGCCGGTGCGCGTGGTCGGCGTCGTCGAGAAGCTGCAGTCGCCCGGCGCGCCGGCCGACCCGCGTGCCGAGAACAGCACGATCGTGCCGATGCGCTGGCTCGACCCGTACACGATGTACCAGGTGCGCACCGAGCCGGGCCGCCAGGACCAGGTGATGGCGGCGGTCGAGAAGGCCCTGCTGGCGCTGCGCAACGACCGCGTGCTGCTGGGCAAGCGCACGATGCGCGAGGTGCGCGAGAACCGCTACGCCGGCGAGAAGATGATGGCCGGCCTGCTGATCGCCGTGACCGTGTTCCTGCTGCTGATCACCGCCAGCGGCATCGTCGGCATGGCCAGCCTGTGGGTGAACCAGCGCCGCAAGCAGATCGGCGTACGCCGGGCGCTGGGTGCCCGCCGGAGCGACATCATCCGCCACTTCCTGGTCGAAAACGTGCTGATCACCACCGGCGGCGTGGTCGTCGGCCTGGCGCTGGCGCTGGGGTTGAACAACCTGCTCGTCGCCGAGCTGGAGATCCCGCGGCTGCCGGTCGCCTACCTGGGCTTCACGATGGTCGCGATGTGGATCCTCGGCCTGGTCGCCGTGCTGGGACCGGCCTGGCGCGCGGCCGCGGTGCCGCCGGCCATCGCCACCCGCACGGCCTGACGGTAGGCTAGGACGATGCCGCCCGCCTCCCACGCCACCGTCCTGGTGATCGACGACAACCCGACCGTGGGAACCGCGCTGGAAGTGCTGTTCTCGCTGCACGACCTGCGCACGCTGCGGGCGACGACGCCGCAGCAGGGCCTGGACCTGCTGCGGCGCGAGGCGGTCGACCTGGTGATCCAGGACATGAACTTCACCGCCGACACCACGTCGGGCGAGGAAGGCCAGGCGCTGTTCCGGCAGATCCGGGCGCTGCGCCCGGAACTGCCGGTGATCCTGATGACCGCCTGGACGCATCTGGAATCGGCGGTCGACCTGGTGCGTGCCGGCGCCGCCGACTACCTGGCCAAGCCCTGGGACGACCGCAAGCTGCTGGCGGCCGTGGCCAACCTGCTGGAGCTGGGGCAGGCCACGCGGGCGCTCGGCGCGCGCGCGCAGCAGGAACGCCGGCAGCGGCATTCGCTGGAGTCGTCGCACGACCTGCGCGGGCTGGTCTGGGCCGACCCGGCCACCGAACGCGTGCTCACGCTGGCCGTGCAGGTCGCGCGCGCCGAGGTGCCGGTGCTGATCACCGGCCCCAATGGTTCCGGAAAGGAGAAGATCGCCGAGATCGTGCAGGCCAACTCGTCGGTGCGCGACGGGCCGTTCGTGACGCTCAACTGCGGCGCGCTGCCGTCGGAACTGATCGAGGCCGAACTGTTCGGCGCCGACGCCGGCGCCTACACCGGCGCCGGCAAGGCGCGCGAGGGCAAGTTCGAGGCCGCCGATGGCGGCACCCTGTTCCTCGACGAGATCGGCAACCTGCCGCCGGCCGGGCAGATGAAGCTGCTGCGCGTGCTCGAGACCGGCCGGTTCGCGCGGCTGGGTTCCAATCGCGAGCGGCAGGTCAAGGTGCGGGTGATCAGCGCGACCAACGCCGACCTGCCGGCGATGATCCGCGCCGGCACGTTCCGCGAGGATCTGTATTACCGCCTCAACGTCATCGAGATCCGGCTGCCGCCGCTGGCCGAGCGCCCGCGCGACATCCTGCCGCTGGCGACGTCGTTCCTGCCCCCGGGCCGGCAGTTGTCCGACGACGCGGCCGCCGCGCTGCTGCGGCATCCGTGGCCGGGCAATGTGCGCGAGCTCAAGAACGTGATGCAGCGGGCGGCGCTGCTCGGCACGGGCGCGAAGATCGTCGCGGCCGACCTCGGCCTGCCGCCGGCCGCCAGCGCGGCGACGGCCAACGGCCCCGGTGCCGACGCCGAGCCCGACCGCGCCAGCATCGAACAGGCGCTCGCGCGCGCCGGCGGCGTCGTCGCGCAGGCCGCGGTCGAACTGGGGCTGAGCCGCCAGGCGCTGTACCGGCGGATGGAGCGGCTGGGCATCGCCCGGCCCTAGGATGCCGGCCGCGCGCCGCTCGATCGCCGGTCTCCTGTCGCTGCTCTGCATCGGCGTGGTGGTGCTGGCGGTGGCGCTGGCGGTGGTGCTGGACGCGTGGCTGGAGAATCGGGTGCTCGCGGCGTGCCTGGCGGTCGCGGTGGCGATTCCGGTGGCGATCTCGGCGATGAGCCGGGCGGTGCGGCCGGCGCTGTCGCTGTTCCGCGCGCTCGCGGGCACGGCCCTGAGCTATCGCGACGGCGATTTCAGCTTCGGCCTGCGCTGGCGGCACCGCGACGAGCTGGGCGACCTGGTGGACGCGCACAACGAACTGGGCGGCGTGCTGCGCGAGCAGCGGCTGTCGCTGGTGCAGCGCGAACTGCTGCTCGACACGATGGTGCAGAACACGCCGGTGGCGATGCTGCTGGTCGGCGAGGGCGGCCACGTGGTGTACGGCAACCTCGCCGCGCGCCGGCTGCTGCACGAGGGCCGCAAGCTCGAAGGCGTTTCGCTGGAGGCGCTGCTGCGGCAGGCGTCGCCGGCGCTGCGCGAGGCGATGGAGCGCGGCGGCGACGGGCTGTTCTCGGTCGGCGACGGCGACGAGGAGGAGGTCTACCACCTCGCGCGGCGTGGCTTCCGCCTCAATGGCCGTCTGCACGAACTGCTGCTGCTGCGGCAACTGACGTCCGAGCTGCGCCGCCAGGAAGTGCAGACGTGGAAGAAGGTGATCCGCGTCATCAGCCACGAACTGAACAATTCGCTGGCGCCGGTGGCCTCGCTGGCGCATTCGGGCGCCGAACTGACCCGGCGCGGGCAGACGGAGAAGCTCGAGTCGATCTTCGCGACGATCGAGGAACGCGCGCGTCATCTCGAGGGCTTCATCCACGGCTACGCGCGCTTCGCCAAGCTGCCGACACCGCGGCTGGAGCCGGTGTCGTGGGCGTTGTTCGCCGACCGGCTGCGCAGCCAGGTGGAGTTCCACGTCGAGGGCGAACTGCCGGACGACCCGGCGCGCCTGGACCAGGCGCAGATGGAGCAGGCGCTGCTGAACCTGCTCAAGAACGCCCACGAGTCCGGTTCGCCGGCGGCCGACATCGCCCTGCGCGTGCGCCGGCAGCCCGGCCTGCTGCGCATCGAGGTGATGGACCGCGGCAGCGGCATGAACGACGCGGTGCTCGCGAATGCGCTCGTGCCGTTCTATTCGACCAAGCGCAGCGGCACCGGCCTGGGCCTGGCGCTGGCGCGCGAGATCGCCGAGGCGCACGGCGGCCGGATCGGGCTGGCGAACCGCCAGGGCGGCGGGCTGGTCGTGGCGCTGGTGCTGCCGACGGCAGAAACCAAAAACTAGTTCGCTTCAGGGCTTCTTGGTGGGCCGGCGCCAACCCGGGATCGTCTGCTGCCTGCCCCGCGCCACCGTCAGCGTATCGGCCGGCGCGTCGTGGGTGATCACGGAGCCGGCGCCGATCGTCGCGCCTTCGCCGATCTGCACCGGCGCCACCAGCGAGGCGTTCGAGCCGATGAAGGCACCGTCGCCGATCGAGGTCTTCGCCTTGTTCACGCCGTCGTAGTTGCAGGTGATCGTGCCGGCGCCGATGTTCACCTTCTCGCCGATCTCGGCGTCGCCCAGGTAGGTCAGGTGGTTGGCCTTGCTGCCGCGACCGAGCCGCGCCTTCTTGGTTTCGACGAAATTGCCGACGTGCACGCCTTCCTCGAGGTCGGTGCCGGGCCGCAGGCGCGCGAACGGACCGATCGTGCACGCGCCGCGGGTGACCACGCCGTCGAGGTCGCAGTGGGCGTTGACGACGGTGCCGGCCGCGAGGTCGACGTCGCGCAGGCGGCAGAACGGCCCGATGCGCACGCCGGCGCCGAGGCGGACGCGGCCTTCGAGCACGACGTCGACGTCGATCTGCACGTCCAGGCCGGCCTCGACGTCGCCGCGCTGGTCGAAGCGGGCCGGGTCCAGCATGCGCACGCCGGCGCGCATCAGCGCCTCGGCGGCGCGGCGCTGCCATGCGCGCTCCAGCCGCGCCAGCTGCACCGGATCGTTGGCACCCTCGGCTTCACCGGGCTGCAGGCAGGCCGCCGTGCGGGCCGGGCGGCCGTCGGCGCGCGCCATCGCGAAGATGTCGGTGAGGTAGTACTCGCCCTGCGAGTTGTCGTTGCGCAGCCGGCCGAGCCAACGGCGCAGGTCGGCGGCGGGCGCGACGACGACGCCGGTGTTGATCACCTTGATCGCACGCTGCGATTCGTCGGCGTCTTTCTGCTCGACGATCGCCTGCACATCGCCGTTGCCGTCGACGAGCACGCGGCCGTAACCGGTCGGGTCGGCCATCGTCTCGGTCAGCACGGCGACGCCGTCGCTGCCGGCGGCGAGCAGGTTGCGCAGCGTGTCCAGGCCGATCAGCGGCACGTCGGCGTAGAGCACGAGCACGCGGGCGTTTTCCGGCACCGCCGGCATCGCCTGCTGCACGGCGTGGCCGGTGCCCAGCTGCTGCGCCTGCTCGGCCCAGCGCAGCGACGTATCGGCGGCGAAGGCCTCGCGCACCTGCTTGCCGCCGTGCCCGTGCACCACGTGCACCGCTGCCGCGCCGAGCGCGCGCGCGGTGTCGACCACATGCGCCAGCATCGGCCGGCCCGCGACCGGCTGCAGCACCTTGGGGGTGCTCGACTTCATGCGCTTGCCTTCGCCGGCGGCCAGGATCACGACGTGCAGGGACTGGGACATATGTTTCCTCCGTGTTGCGTAGTATCGCCGCGCCCACGCGGCGCTGCTAGCATGCGCGCCGTGACTTCCCTTTCCACGACGCTGCCGCGGCAGGTGCTGCTTTTCGTGCTCGTCGGACTGGCGCAGCTGGCGCTGGATTCCGCCACCTACATCGCGCTGACCGCCCTCGGTGCGGGCGTTCCGGCCGGCAACGTGGTCGGCCGCATCGCCGGCGCGTGCCTGGGCTTCTGGCTCAATGGCCGCTTCACCTTCACCGTCGACGGCCGCCCGCGGCTGGCGCGCCGGCACCTGCTGCGTTTCGTGCTGGCGTGGACCGTGTTGACCGGCGTGAGCACGCTGGCGCTGGCCCACGTGGCCGACGTCGGCGGGCTGCACTGGTCCTGGCTGGCCAAGCCGCTGGTCGAGGCCGTGCTCGCCGGCGTGGGCTTCTTCGTCTGGCGGAACTGGGTCTACCGCTGATCCGGGCCCGGAACGGAAAACGCCGGCCCAGGGCCGGCGTTTCTCGCGAACGGGGCCGGAGCCGGCCGTCAGTGCTTGAGGTTCTTGCGGAGCCGGTCGAGGGCCTGCAGCTGCGCCTGCACCTCGGCCATGCGCTTCTGCGCCTCGGCGAGGTTCATCGTCTCGCCGCGGTCGGCCAGCATGCGCTCGGCTTCTTCCTTGGCCTTCATCACGGCCGCCTCGTCCAGGTCGCCGCCACGGATCGCCGTGTCGGTGAGCACGGTGACGACCTGCGGCTGCACCTCGAGGATGCCGCCGGAGACATAGAACAGCTGCTCTTCGCCGCTGGCCAGCGTCAGGCGGACCTGGCCGGGCTTGAGGCGGGTGATCAGCGGGGCGTGCCGCGGCGCGATGCCGAGCTCGCCCATCTCGCCGGTGGCCACGACCATCAGCACTTCGCCGTGGAAGATCTCTTCCTCGGCGCTGACGATGTCGCAACGGATGGTGCTTGCCATGTTTGATTCCCTGGGTGTTCACCCTCGCCCGCGGGCGGGAGAGGGTTGGGGATAGGGCGTCGGATCAGGCCGCGGCGCTCATCTTCTTGGCCTTCTCGAAGGCCTCCTCGATACCGCCGACCATGTAGAACGCCTGCTCGGGCAGGTGGTCGCACTCGCCGTCGCAGATCATCTTGAAGCCGCGGATCGTGTCCTTGAGCGACACGTACTTGCCCGGAGCGCCGGTGAAGACCTGCGCGACGGTGAACGGCTGCGAGAAGAAGCGCTCGATCTTGCGGGCGCGGGACACGGCCTGCTTGTCTTCTTCCGACAGTTCGTCCATGCCCAGGATCGCGATGATGTCCTTGAGCTCCTTGTACTTCTGCAGCGTCGCCTGCACGCGGCGCGCGGTGTCGTAGTGCTCGTTGCCGATCACGTTCGGGTCGAGCTGGCGCGACGTGGAGTCGAGCGGGTCGACCGCCGGGTAGATGCCCAGCGAGGCGATGTTTCGCGACAGCACGACGGTGGCGTCGAGGTGGGCGAAGGTGGTCGCCGGCGACGGGTCGGTCAGGTCGTCGGCCGGGACGTAGACGGCCTG
>JAKFCL010000248.1:0-2590 GCA_036676665.1 Arenimonas sp.
GGCAGCGGCTGCTCGCCGCACGGGTTGGTCGCGCGGATGTTCTCGCACCACCAGTTGTTGTTCATCTCGTTGACGCGGTCGATCAGGATGAAGCCCGGCTCGGCGAAGTCGTAGGTCGACGCCATGATGCGGTTCCACAGCATCTGCGCGCGGATATGGCCGTAGATCTTGCAGGCGACCAGGCCGTCCTCGCGGGTGACGTAGTTGTTGCTGTGCGGCCAGTCGCGCCAGACCACCTGGGCCGGGTTCTCGAGGTCGACTTCGCTGGCTTCCTTGATGTTCACCGGGAACACCAGCGGCCAGTCGGCGTCGTTCTCGACCGCCTGCATGAAGCCGTCGGTGACCAGCAGCGACAGGTTGAACTGGCGCAGGCGGCCGTCCTCGCGCTTGGCGCCGATGAATTCCTTCACGTCCGGGTGGCTGACGTCGAAGGTGCCCATCTGGGCGCCGCGGCGGCCGCCGGCCGACGAGACGGTGAAACACATCTTGTCGTAGATATCCATGAAGCTCAGCGGGCCGGACGTGTAGGCGCCGGCGCCGGACACGTAGGCGCCGCGCGGGCGCAGCGTGCTGAACTCGTAGCCGATGCCGCAGCCGGCCTTCAGGGTCAGGCCGGCCTCGTGGACCTTGCCCAGGATGTCGTCCATCGAGTCGGTGATGATTCCCGACACGGTGCAGTTGATCGTGCTGGTGGCCGGCTTGTGCTCGAGGGCGCCGGCATTGGACGTGATGCGGCCGGCGGGGATCGCCCCGCGGCGCAGCGCCCAGAGGAAGCGCTCGTACCAGTACTTCTGCTTCTCGGCCGTGGGCTCGGCCTCGGCCAGGGCGCGGGCGACCCGCTGGTAGGTATGGTCGATGCTGGCATCGACCGGGTCGCCCTTCTTGGTCTTGAGGCGGTACTTCTTGTCCCAGATGTCGTAGGACGCCGGCTGCATCTCGATGTCCTGCGCCGCGTTGTGTTTCACCGCCTCCAGGCGAACCGTGCTCATAAGTCCCTTCTTCCTCCCGCCGGCGCCCGTGGTCGGGCGTCATTGTTGATATGGGTACCGCTTCCCCTGAACCCCAAGCCTTGGGGCCGCTGCCGCCGCCCAACACAAGATGTTGTGGCAGCGGAAGGCAAAACTACCCCTGCCCGGGGGGGCTGTCAACCATCCGCCAACCCCGTCACGAAACTGAAAACCGGCGTCGTTTCAACATGTTCCACGCCACTTGCAGACTTCGGTTGAAAGCCGGGAACCGCCCCGGCCGGGCCTCTGCGGCGGGCCCGGGGGGACGGTTCCACGGCGTTGCGGGGGTCCGGTCAGCGCTTGTTTAGGCGCTGGCCGGGCCGCATCTGGTATCACCACATTCCTTCCCGCCCGCCCTTCGAGACTGCCCGAATGCGCCTGCTGCCCGCCGCCACCTGCCTGCTGCTCGCCGCCCTCGCCGGAGCCGTCGCCAGCCGCTGGCTGGCGCCCACGGCCGGCCCTGACCCGGATCCGGTGCTCGACCGCGGCACCCAGGTGCTGGAGAACGTCGCCGACATCGCCCTGCCGCCGGTGGCGCGGGCGGCGCTGCCGGCGCAGATCGCCGGCGCGCCGCTGCCGAGCCTGGCGCCGATGCTCGAGACGGTGACGCCGGCGGTGGTGAACGTCTATTCGCGGCAGACGGTGCGGGTGCGCAACCCGCTGGCCGAGTTCTTCGGCATGCCCGGCGGCATGCCGCAGGAGCGCCTGCAGCAGTCGCTGGGCTCGGGCGTGGTCGTCGACGCCGAGCGCGGGCTGGTGCTGACCAACAACCACGTGATCGAGAACGCCGAAGGGGTGTCGGTGACGCTGGCCGACGGCCGCACCTTCGAGGCCGAGCTGGTCGGCGCCGATCCGGACACCGACGTGGCGGTGATCCGCATCCCCGCCGACAACCTCACCGCGCTGGCGCTGGCCGATTCGAGCGACCTGCGTGTCGGCGATTTCGTCGTCGCGGTCGGCAATCCGTTCGGGCTCGGGCAGACGGTGACCAGCGGCATCGTCTCGGCCGTCGGCCGCAGCGGCCTGCAGGGGCTGGGTTACCAGAACTTCATCCAGACCGACGCGTCGATCAACCCGGGCAATTCCGGCGGCGCGCTGGTCAACCTGCAGGGGCAGCTGGTCGGCATCAACACCGCCAGCTTCAACCCCCGCGGCAGTGCCGCCGGCAACATCGGCCTGGGCTTCGCGATCCCGGCCAACCTGGCGCGCGAGGTGATGCGCCAGCTGATGGCCTACGGCGAGGTGCGCCGCGGCTCGCTCGGCCTGGACGGCGAGGACCTGACCCCGTACGCACTGCGCGAACTGGGCCTGGACGCCGGCCAGCGCGGCGCGCTGGTGGTGCGCGTGTACCGCGGCTCGCCGGCCGAGGCTGCCGGCGTGCAGCCCGGCGACGTGATCGTGGCGGCCAACGGCACCCGCATCGACGGCGCCCAGGCGCTGCGCAACCTCGAGGGCCTGCTGCCGGTCGGCGACCGCGTGCGCCTGGAGCTGCTGCGCGGCGAGCGCCGGCTGGCGGTGACCGCCGAACTCAAGGCGCAGGCCAAGGAGATCGACGGCGGCGACATCGACCCGCGCCTGGAGGG
>JAKFCL010000249.1:0-1978 GCA_036676665.1 Arenimonas sp.
TTCATGCGCTGGCACTGGGTGTGGATGATCTCCAGCAGGCGGCGGTCGGCTTCCTGCAGCTCGTTGGCCTCCTCGAGCAGCTGCACCGAATAGCTGATCGCCGCCAGCGGATTGCGGATCTCGTGGGCGATCGACGCCGACAGCCGGCCGAGCGTGGCCAGCGTCAGCTCCTCGGCGCGGTCCGAGTAGATGCGGCTGTCGTCGAGGAAGATCAGGTACAGGTTGTCGGTCAGGCTCAGCGACACGAACCGCGGCAGCACTTCCGGCGCGCCGTCGGCCAGCGTCATCGCCCGGGGGATGTCGCCGCGGCCCTGGCGCCACTGCAGCAGGCTGCGGTGCAGCGTCGGGGCGATGTCGCCCAGCTGCCGGCGGTCCGGCGACGGCTTGCCCAGCAGGGCCCACGCCGCCTCGTTGCAGACCTTGACCCGGTGCTCGCCGTCGACCACGAGGATGCCGGTGCGCATGCGCCGGATCACCAGCTCGTTGATCTCGGCCTGGTTGGCCAGTTCCTCGCCGCGGCGCTCGGCGAGCTCCTGGGATTCCGACACCTGCCGGCTCAGCAGCTGGCAGAGCACGGCGGTGGCCAGGTAGGTCACGCTGAACATCACCGACTCGGCCAGCGGCCGGGCATTGGCCGGATCGAAGGTGCGCAGCAGCAGGCTGTCGCCGAGCATCACCAGCGCCGCGACGATCGCGAACCCCAGCCCCGCCCGCGGCGACAGGATCAGCGCGCCGGCGCCGACGTTGAACAGCATCAGCAGGGCGATGCCGCCCTGGGCGCCGGCGGTCGTGGACAGGGTCAACGCGACGACGACGATGTCGATGCCCAGGCCGATCGCCGCCTGGCTGCGCGGTTCGAGCCGGCTGCGATAGGCCGACGCCAGCAGCACGACCGCGGCGACGAAATACAGCACCACGGCCGCCTGCAGGATCCCCGGCTCGCGTACCTCGACCAGCATCTCGCCGACCGGGCTGAAGGCGACCATCGCCAGCAGCGAGGCTTCCAGCACCCGGTAAAGGGTGAAGAAGTACAGCTCCCGGCGCTGCGGGGAGATCGGCGGCTTCTTGCGGGTCGGTGACGCCATGCCGGCAAGTATGCCGCCAGAAACCGCTTCCGGCGTGCCATCCCCCGCGCCGGAGCCCCCCTCGGCGAGGGGGCGCGCCGGCGGTCCACTGGGCGGACGCCCGGCAGACCTGCAACAATACGCCCCCTTTCGCGACCCCTCCCTTCATAAGGCAGCCGCATGAACTTCCACGAATACCAGGCCAAGCAGCTGTTCGGCGAATACGGCATCGCCGTTCCCGCCGGCCGGGTCGCCCGTACTCCCGAAGAGGCCGTCGATGCCGCCAAGGCGATCGGTGGCGACTTCTGGGTCGTCAAGGCCCAGATCCACGCCGGTGGCCGCGGCAAGGCCGGCGGCGTCAAGCTGGCCCGGACCCTCGACGACGTTCGCGCCCATTCCAAGGCGATGCTCGGCACGAAGATGGAGACCTATCAGACCGCCGGCGTCGCGCTGCCGGTCGACTCGGTGCTGGTCACCCAGGCCACCGACATCGAGAAGGAGCTCTACCTGTCGGTGCTGGTCGACCGCGGCAGCCGCGCGGTGACCTTCATCGCCTCCAGCGACGGCGGTGTCGAGATCGAGAAGACGGCCGTGGACAACCCGGACGCGATCAAGACCCTGCACGTGAACTACGTCCAGGGCCTGCAGCCCTACCAGTGCCGCGACCTCGGCTTCGCGCTGGGGCTGACCGCCAAGCAGGTGACCCAGCTGACCAAGATCATGCTGGGCCTGTACAAGCTCTTCAACGAGAAGGACCTCGCGCTTGTCGAGCTCAACCCGCTCGCGATCCTCAAGGACGGCAACCTCGCCGTGCTCGACGGCAAGATCAATTCCGACGACAACGCCACCTTCCGCCACCCGGAGCTGGCGGCGATGCGCGACATCCGCCAGGAAGACGAGACCGAGGTGCTGGC
>JAKFCL010000250.1:0-2660 GCA_036676665.1 Arenimonas sp.
AAGCCGGCGCTGGCGCTGGAGGCGTTCGCGGCGGCGTATGCGGCCCGGCCGAAGAATGCGTCGTTCCGGATGGCCGCCGGCATCGCCTACCAGGAAGCGAAGCGCTGGGACGACGCGTTTTCGCTGTTCACCGCCTGGGCCACCCAGGAACCTACCGCGGCGGCGCCGTGGTACCAGATCGGCCGCAGCTCGGCCCTGTCCGGACAGCGTCTCGACGAGGGCGCCGCGGCCCTGCAGCGCTACCTGAAGATGCCGCAGGTGGCGGGACAGCCGGAACCGCAGCATGCCTGGTACCGGCTGGGGCAGGTGCAGGCGCACGCCGGCGACACCGTGGCCGCGAAGGCGTCGCTTCGCCGCGCGCTGGCCCTGGACCCCGATCTCGACGAGGCCCAGGCCGCGCTGGCCAGGCTCTGAGCGGTCCGCCGCATGCTTGAATCCCGGGCTCGCGGCCCGCATTGACGGTGCATCGGGGGCCGTGGGCCTCCCCAAGTTTCCCGGAGCACCCCCATGCGCATGGACAAGCTGACCTCGCGTTTCCAGCAGGCCCTGAGCGACGCCCAGTCGCTGGCCACCGGCCGCGACCACAACCTGATCGAACCGGTCCACCTGCTGGTGGCCCTGCTGGACCAGACCGGCGGCAGCACCCGGCCGCTGCTGGCCCAGGCCGGCGTCAATGTCGCGGCGCTGCGCCAGCGGCTCGGCGACGCGATGGAGAAGCTGCCGAAGGTCACCGGCCAGGAAGGCAGCCTGAGCGTCGGCAACGACCTGTCGCGCCTGCTCAACGTCACCGACAAGCTGGCCCAGCAGCGCGGCGACGCGTTCATCGCCAGCGAACTGTTCGTGCTCGCGGCGCTGGACGACAAGGGCGACGTCGGCCAGGCGCTGAAGGCGGCCGGCGCGACCAAGGCCGCGCTCGAGAAGGGCATCGAGGCGCTGCGCGGCGGCGACAAGGTCGCCGACGCCAACGCCGAGGAGAACCGCCAGGCGCTGGAGAAGTACACGATCGACCTGACCGCGCGCGCCGAGTCGGGCAAGCTCGACCCGGTGATCGGCCGCGACGAGGAGATCCGCCGCACGATCCAGGTGCTGCAGCGGCGCACGAAGAACAACCCGGTGCTGATCGGCGAGCCCGGCGTCGGCAAGACCGCGATCGTCGAGGGGCTGGCCCAGCGCATCGTCAACGGCGAGGTGCCCGAGGGCCTGCGCGGCCGCCGCGTGCTTTCGCTCGACATGGGCTCGCTGATCGCCGGCGCGAAGTTCCGCGGCGAATTCGAGGAGCGGCTCAAGGCGGTGCTCAGCGACCTCGGCAAGCAGGAAGGCAACGTCATCCTGTTCATCGACGAGCTGCACACGATGGTCGGCGCCGGCAAGGCGGAGGGCTCGATGGACGCCGGCAACATGCTCAAGCCGGCGCTGGCGCGCGGCGAGCTGCACTGCATCGGCGCCACCACCCTGGACGAGTACCGCAAGTACGTCGAGAAGGATGCCGCCCTCGAGCGGCGCTTCCAGAAGGTGTTCGTCGGCGAGCCGTCGGTCGAGGACACGATCGCGATCCTGCGCGGGCTGAAGGAGCGTTACGCCGTGCACCACGGTGTCGAGATCACCGACCCGGCGATCGTCGCCGCGGCGACGCTCAGCCACCGCTACATCGCCGACCGCCAGTTGCCGGACAAGGCCATCGACCTGATGGACGAGGCGGCCTCGCGCATCCGCATGGAGATCGACTCCAAGCCCGAGGAGATGGACCGCAAGGAGCGCCGGCTGATCCAGCTCAAGATCCAGCGCGAGGCGCTGAAGAAGGAGAAGGACAAGGAGTCGCAGCAGCGCCTGGCCGACCTCGAGCAGGAGATCGGGACGCTCGAGCGCGACTACAACGACCTGCTGGAGATCTGGAAGGCCGAGAAGGCCACGCTCACCGGCGCGACGAAGCTCAAGGAGCAGATCGAGCAGGCGCGCATGGAGCTCGAGGCGGCGCATCGCCACCAGGATTTCGCCAAGGCCAGCGAGCTGCAGTACGGCCGCATCCCCGACCTGGAGAAGCAGCTGCAGGCGGCCCAGGAGGTCGAGCAGAAGGGCTTCCGGCTGCTGCAGGACAAGGTCACCGCCGAGGAGATCGCCGAGGTCGTCGCCCGCTGGACCGGCATTCCGGTCAGCAAGATGCTCGAGGGCGAGCGCGAGAAGCTGCTGAAGATGGAGGACGCGTTGCATGGCCGCGTGGTCGGCCAGCACGAGGCGGTGAAGGCTGTGTCCGATGCGATCCGGCGCTCGCGCGCCGGACTGTCCGATCCGGCGCGGCCGAACGGGTCATTCCTGTTCCTCGGCCCCACCGGCGTCGGCAAGACCGAGCTGTGCAAGGCGCTGGCCGGCTTCCTGTTCGACACCGAGGAAGCGATGGTGCGCATCGACATGAGCGAGTTCATGGAGAAGCACAGCGTCGCCCGGCTCATCGGCGCGCCCCCCGGCTACGTCGGCTACGAGGAGGGCGGCTACCTCACCGAGGCGGTGCGGCGGCGGCCGTACAGCGTGCTGCTGCTCGACGAGATCGAGAAGGCGCACCCGGACGTGTTCAACATCCTGCTGCAGGTACTCGACGACGGCCGCCTGACCGACGGCCAGGGCCGCACGGTCGACTTCCGCAACACGGTGATCGTGATGACGTC
>JAKFCL010000251.1:0-7372 GCA_036676665.1 Arenimonas sp.
CGCCGGGTCGACCTGGACACCCTCACCGCCGACGACGTCGCCGGATTCCGGCCGGGCGAGGTGCTCCTGCTCAACGGCCGGCTGCTGACCGGCCGCGACGCGGCGCACAAGCGCATGGTCGAGATGCTCGACCGCGGCGAGCCGCTGCCGGTGGACCTGCGCGGTCGCTTCATCTACTACGTCGGCCCGGTCGATCCGGTGCGCGACGAGGTGGTCGGCCCGGCCGGCCCGACCACGGCGACCCGGATGGACAAGTTCACCGAGCAGGTGCTGGCCCAGACCGGCCTGCTGGGCATGGTCGGCAAGGCCGAGCGCGGCCCGGCCGCCATCGAGGCGATCCGCAGGCACCGGTCGGTCTACCTGATGGCCGTCGGCGGCGCCGCCTACCTGGTCTCGAAGGCGATCAAGGCCGCCCGGGTCGTCGGTTTCGCCGACCTCGGCATGGAGGCGATCTACGAATTCGAGGTCCGGGACATGCCGGTGACCGTCGCGGTGGATTCCACCGGCGAGTCCGTGCACCGCACCGGGCCCCGGGAGTGGCAGGCGCGGATCGGCCGGATCCCGGTGGCGGTGGAATAGGGTTCCGCGGCCCCGAACCTGAACGGTCGTCCCACCCATGGTGCGAAAGCCGCCCGGGCAGTGGAATTTTGCATCGGGGTGGCGTATAAAGCGCGCTGACTGTGTTTGCGAAGGGTCACTGTGAATCGTGGCCTGATGCGGTAGATCTACGATCCGCTACATCTTTTCACCTCGCTCTCCTTGCAACCCAGTCGCGCGGCGGGATGTTCCCGTCAGCGATATTCAATCCATGTTTCAAGGAGTTTCAAATGTCGGATCGTCAGATCGGTACCGTTAAGTGGTTCAATGATGCCAAGGGCTTCGGCTTCATCAGCCGCGAGAACGGCGAGGACGTGTTTGTCCATTTCCGTTCCATCCAGGGCACCGGCTTCAAGTCGCTGCAGGAAGGCCAGAAGGTCACCTTCAAGCTCGTCAAGGGCCAGAAGGGCATGCAGGCTGACGAAGTGCAGCCCATGTAATCCCCTTCGATCCGCAAGGATCGGAACTGAAACCCCGGGCATCGCCCGGGGTTTTTTTATGCGCGCGAGTCCGTCGTATGCTGCCGGCTCCCCCGACCGCACGGATGCCCGCATGTACACGTTGTATTACGCCCCCGGCGCCGCCAGCCTCGTCGTGCACTGGCTGCTGATCGAAACCGGCGCGAAGCACGAACTGCGCCGCATGGACCTGGAGAACGGCGAGCACAAGCGGCCCGAGTACCTGGCCATCAATCCCGCCGGCGTGGTGCCGACGCTGCTCGTGCACGGCGACCCGGTCTGCGAAACGGCGGCGATCGTGCTCTACCTGGCCGATGCGCATCCGTCGGTCGCGCTGGCGCCCGCGGTCGGGACGATCGAACGCGGTCGCTATTACCAGTGGATCCTGCACCTGGCCAACACCCTGCATCCGGCGTTCCGGGCGTGGTTCTATCCGCACGAGGCCGCCGGCCCGGACCACGCGGAGGCGGCCCGGGAGATGGCCAGGGCACGCATCGAGGCGGTCTGGGACCGTCTCGAGGCGCATCTGGAACGCCGCGGTCCGTACCTGCTGGGCGTGTCGGCGACGGCGGCCGATTTCCTGCTGACGATGTTCATGCGCTGGTCGCGCAACATGCCGCGCCCGGCGACGCAGTGGCCGCAGCTGGCGGCGCTGGCGCAGCGCATGAAGGCGCGGCCGTCGTTCCGCACGCTCTACGATCGCGAAGGCCTGAGCGAGTGGGCGTGACGCGATGAGCGTCCCCGGCCCGGTCCTGCTCGCCGGCGCCAGCGGCCTGGTCGGAAGCCGGGTGCTCGCACGCCTGCTGGAGCTGCCGCGCGGGCCGCGCGTATTGGCGCCGTCGCGCCGCGAACTGGGGACGGCGCATCCACGCCTGGCCACCGTCGTCGCCGAACTGGCCAGCGCCGAACAGGACGCGGCGCTCGAGCAACGCCTGCGGTCGGCCGTGCCGGGCGTGGCGGCGTTCGCCTGCTGCCTGGGCACCACCCTGCGTGCCGCCGGCAGCCGGGAAGCCTTCCTGGCGGTCGACCGCGACCTCGTGCTGCGGATCGCCGGCATCGCCCGCTCGATGGGGGCCCGGCACGCCCTGCTGGTCTCCTCCGTGGGCGCCAGCGCCCAGTCGGGCAACTTCTACCTGCGCGTCAAGGGCGAAACCGAACGCGGTCTGGCCGCCCTCGGGTTCGAACGGATCGACGTGCTCCGACCCGGGCTGCTGCTCGGAGACCGGCTCGAATCCAGGCCGGCGGAGCGGCTGGCACGCGCGCTGGCACCGCTGCTGGGGACGGTGCTGCGAGGAAGGCTGGAACGCTACCGGGCCATTCCGGTCGACGAGGTCGCCGCGGCGGCCGTGGCCTTGCTGCTGGCGGACGGGGAGGGCGTGCACGTGCACGAACACGCCTCGCTGCACGCGCTGGCCACCGGCGCCTGAGCCGCGCCCGCGGCGCCTGACGCTACTTCAGCAGCGGCTCCAGTGCCGTCCAGACGTGGTCGCGCAACTTCGGCTGCGCGCCGGCGTCGGGGTGCAGGTTGTCGGCGAGGAACGCGTCGCGGTCGGTGGCGATCGGCTCGAGCAGGAACGGCAGCAACGCCGCGCCATGCTCGTCGGCCAGTTCGCGATAGTTCCGGGCGAAGCCTTCGGTGTACTGGCTTCCGTAGTTGGGCGGAATGCGCATGCCCAGCAGCAGGACCTTCGCCCCGGTCGCACCTGCGGCGACCACCATGCGCTCGAGGTTGGCACGCGTCTGCGCGAGCGCCAGGCCGCGCAGGCCGTCGTTGGCGCCCAGTTCGATCACGACCACGGCCGGCTTGTGCCGGGCCAGTTCGGCGGCGATCCGGCTGGCGCCGCCGGCGGTGGTCTCGCCGCTGATGCTGGCGTTGACCACCTTCCAGCCGGGCTTGCTGGTGCGCAGCTTCTCGCCGGTCAGCGCCACCCAGCCCTGCTCGGGCGCCAGGCCGTAAGCGGCCGACAGCGAATCGCCCATCACCAGCACCGTGCGCGGGGACGCGGCCAGGGCGGATGCCGAGGCCAGCGCCAGGAAAACAAGTGCCAACAGCCGGGTGGTCCATGCCGGTTGAAGCCGGCGGCGAACCGCTCCATATCCCTGATTCATTCCCCACTCCCGATCACGAGGTTTCCGATGGCCGACAGCCCGCCGACGACTGCCGCCGAAGCACTGCGCGCCCACGCCCTCGGCAAGCGGGTGCCGCTGCCGTCGGGCGAACTGACGATACTGGATGGGGTCGGTTTTTCCATCGCCCAAGGGCAGGCAGTGGCGATCGTGGGCGCCTCCGGTTCAGGCAAGAGCACGCTGCTGGGCCTGCTCGCCGGTCTGGACGTGCCCAGCGACGGCACGGTGACGCTCGACGGCCAGCCGCTGTCGGCGCTGGACGAGGACGGCCGCGCCCGCGTCCGCGGCGCCAAGGTCGGCTTCGTGTTCCAGAGTTTCCAGCTGCTGCCGTCGCTGACGGCGCTGGAGAACGTGATGCTGCCGCTGGAACTGCGCGGTGACGCCGACGCCGAGGGCCCGGCCCGCGCGATCCTCGGCCAGGTCGGTCTCGGCGAGCGGCTGTCGCACTATCCGCGGCAGCTGTCGGGCGGCGAGCAGCAGCGCGTTGCGCTGGCGCGGGCGTTCGTGACGCGGCCGGCCGTGCTGTTCGCCGACGAGCCCACCGGCAACCTCGACACGCAGACCGGCCAGTCGATCATCGACCTGCTGTTCCGCCTCAATCGCGAAGCCGGCACCACGCTGGTGCTGGTGACCCACGACGAACACCTGGCCTCGCGCTGCGACCGCATCCTGCGCCTGGACGCCGGCCGGCTGGTGGCGCCATGAAGTGGCTGCCGCTGGCGTGGCGGCAGTTGCGCCGTGACCTCGCCGCCGGCGACGTGCGGATCCTGCTGGCCGCGCTGGTCCTGGCGGTAATGGCGGTGTCCTCGGTCGGCTTCGTCACCGACCGGGCGGAACGCGCGCTGGGCCTGGAAGCCAACCGCCTGCTCGGCGGCGACAGCGTGCTGCGCGCGGACGAGCCGATCGCCGGCGCGGTGCGCGAGGCAGCGTCGGCGCCGGGCCTGCAGCGCGCCGAAACGCTCTCGTTCCCGACGATGGTGCGCGCCGGCGAGGCGCTGCGCCTGGGCGACCTGCGGGCGCTGGGCGAAGGATTCCCGTTGCGCGGCCGTTTCGTGCTGCTCGATCCGGCCACCGGCGAGGAACGGGATGCCGGTGGCGTGCCCGCTCGCGGCGAAGCCTGGCTCAGCCGCGCCGGTGCCGACCAGCTGGGCGCCCGCGTCGGCGACCGCATCGGCGTCGGCGACATCGAACTGCGGTTGTCGGCGCTGGTGGTGCAGGAGCCGGATGCGGCGATGGACTATTTCAACACCTCGCCGAAGGTGTTCCTGAACCTGCAGGACGTTCCGGCGACCGGGCTGGTGCAGGAAGGCAGCCGGATCACCTACCGCCTGGTCGTCGCCGGCGACGCGACCGCGGTGGAGGGTTTCAACAAGGTGGCCCGCGCCAACCTCGGCCGTGGCCAACGCCTGGAAACCGCCGGAGACGCCCGTCCGGAAATCCGCCGTGCGCTCGATCGCGCGGGACGCTTTCTCGGCCTCGCGGCGCTGGTGTCGGTGGTGCTGGCGGCGGTCGCGGTGGCGATGGCGGCGCGGCGGCACAGCGCGCGGCATCTGTCGGGTTCGGCCGTGATGCGCTGCCTCGGCGCGAGCCAGGCCACGCTGGTGGGCATCCATGCCGGCGAACTGCTGCTGCTCGGACTGCTCGGCAGCGGCATCGGCATCGCTCTGGCATTCGGTCTGCAGTGGATCGTCGCGGACTACCTGGCCGACGCGATGTCGCTGTCGATCCCGGCCGCCGGCTGGCGACCGGTGCTCGAGGGTTTCGCGGTCGGGCTGACGGTGCTGCTGGCGTTCGGCGTGCCGCCGGTGCTGGCGCTGCGGCGGGTCTCGGCGCTGCGCGTGCTGCGCCGTGACCTGGATCCGGCCGAGCCGAGCGCATGGATCGTCGCCGCCGCGGGTCTGGGCGGACTGGGCGGTCTGCTGTGGTGGAAGGCCGGTTCGGCGACGCTGGGGCTGTCGATGCTGCTGGGCATCGTCGGCACGCTGGTGGTGCTCGCGGGCCTGGCGTGGGGGCTGATCGCGGTGCTGCGGCGTGTGCGTTCGCGCCTGCGCGGCCCGTGGCGCTACGGACTGGCAAACGTCAGCCGGCGCGCCGGCGCCAGCATCGCGCAGGTGTCGGCGCTGGGCCTGGGGCTGATGGCGCTGCTGCTGCTGACCTTCGTCCGCACCGACCTGCTCGATCGCTGGCGCGACGCGATGCCGGCGGATGCCCCCAACCGTTTCATCATCAACGTGCAGCCCGACCAGGTGCAGCCGCTGCGCGCTTTCCTCGCGGCGCAGGGTGTCGGCGAGCCGGTGCTGTACCCGATGATCCAGGCGCGCCTGCAGACGGTGAACGGGAAGGCGACGACCGGCGAGAGCTACACCGACGACCGCGCCCGGCGCATGGCCGAACGCGAGTTCAACCTGTCCCAGGTCGAAACGCTGCGCGACGACAACCGCGTGGTCGCCGGCACGTTCTGGAACGGGCCGACGCCGACGCCGGAACTTTCGGTCGAGGAAGAGTTCGCGCAGTCGATGGGCTGGAAGGTCGGCGACGAGGTCGGCTTCGACATCGCCGGCGCACCGTTCTCCGGCACGGTCACCAGCCTGCGCGAGGTCGACTGGGAAAGCTTCAAGCCCAATTTCTTCGTGGTGGCGTCGCCGGGTGCGCTCGACGGGTTTTCCGGCAGCCACATCACCGCGGTGAAGGTCGCCCCGGAGCGCACGCGCTTCACCGCCGACCTCGTGGCGCAGTTCCCGAACCTGTCGGTGATCGACGTGGACGCGGTGCTGCAGCAGGTGCGCAGCACGGTGGACCAGGTCACGACCGTCGTGGAGTCGGTGTTCTATTTCTCGCTGGCGGCCGGCGTGCTGGTGCTGCTGGCGGCGGTGAGCGCGAGCCAGGACGAACGCCTGCTCGAGGGCGGGGTGATGCGCGTGCTCGGCGGCAGCCGCCGGCAACTGCGCTGGGCGCAGGTGTCGGAGTTCGCGTCGATCGGACTGCTGTCCGGACTGGTCGCGGCGATCGCGGCTTCGGTGCTGGCCGGCGTGATCGCCAAGCAGGTCTTCGAACTGGCCTGGCAGCCCGACCTGAAGCTCGCGGCGACCGGGGCGGTGCTCGGCACCCTGGCGGCGCTGGTGGCCGGGCTGGCCGCGACGCGCCGGGTGATCTCGGCGCCGCCGTCGGTGACGCTGCGGGAGTTGCAGGGCTGATCAGTCGACCAGCAGCGCCATCGCGAACACGCCCAGCATCGAGAACGCCAGCGCCAGCTTGAGCGCCGCACCGACCGCGATGCCGACCCAGGTGCCGACGCCGACCTTGAGCGCACCCTGGCGGTCGCGGCCATGCATCATCTCGCCGCCGACCGCGCCGAGGAACGGACCCAGCAGCAGCCCGGGCAGCCCGAACAGCAGGCCGACGAGGCCGCCGATCCCGGCACCCCAGAGTGCCTTGTTCGACGCCCCGACCCGCTTGGCGCCCATCACGCTGGCCAGCACGTCGACCGCCACCGAGATCAGCAGCAGCACGCCGAGCCCGGCCAGCGTCCAGTAGCCGATGCGCTGGAAGTCGTCGTTCCAGGCGGCCAGCACCATGCCGCCGTACATCAGCGGCAGTCCGGGCAGGACCGGCAGCACGGTACCGAGCAGGCCGACCACGATCAGCACGCCGGCGACGATGTAAAGCAGGGTGTGGGTATCCATCGGCGCAGGATAACAAGCGGCCGTGACGACCCTGCGTGCGTCGCCCGCCGATCCCGCCCGCACGCTGGCGGCAATCGCCGCCGGGATCGCGAACGCGCGCCGCTATGCTGGCGCCTCCCCACCACCGGTTGTCCGCATGTCACCGAGCGTTCAAGAGGTCGTCGCGGCCGACGGCCACCGTTTCGAGCTTCGCCGCTTCGGGCCGCCCGCCGGCTCGCCGCCGCGGCCCGGGATCCTGTGGTTGCCGGCGCTGGGCGTGCCGGCGCAGAAATACGAACCGCTCGCGGCGGGGCTGGCCGATGCCGGCATCGAGGTCGCGCTGCACGAATGGCGCGGGCTGGCGACGAGCTCGTGGCGGGCGTCGCGGCACGTCGACTGGGGCTACCGCGAACTGCTCGGCGTGGACCTGGCGGCGACGCTGGCGGCGCTCGACGACGGACGCCGCTGGGTGTTCGCCGGCCACAGCCTGGGGGCGCAGTTCGCGGCGATGCTGGCGGCGCGGCATCC
>JAKFCL010000252.1:0-7324 GCA_036676665.1 Arenimonas sp.
TGAAATCGTGATCCAGGCGATGCTGGCCGCGACCGGCCTGCTGAGCGTCGCGATCAGCCTGTGGCTGCTGACGTACGACCACCCGAACGCCGCTCCCGTCACCCCGGGCCTGCCGATGTACGCGTACATGCTGCTCGGCGTCGCGATCCCGGTCTATGCCGCCGGCGTCGAGCGGCGCAAACGTCAGGCGCTGGCGGCGGCGTGAGCGCCTATTACGTCACCGGTACCGACACCGGCGCCGGCAAGACGTTCGCGAGCACCGCGCTGCTGCATGCGCTGCGCCGCGGCGGCGCCACCGCGGTCGGCATGAAGCCGGTCGCCAGTGGCTGCGAAAAGACGCCCGACGGGTGGCGCAACGACGATGCGCTGGCGCTGATCGCCGCCAGCGACCCGGCGCCGGCGTACGACCTGGTCAATCCGTTCGCATTCCCCGAGCCGACCGCGCCGCAGATCGCCGCGGCGCTCGCCGGCACCCGCGTGACGCTGCCGCCGATCGTCGCCGCGTATCGCCAGCTCGCGGCGCAGGCGCAGCACTGCGTCGTCGAGGGCGTCGGCGGCTGGCTGGCGCCCCTGGCCGACGACCTCGACCAGGGCGACCTGGTGCGGGCGCTCGAGCTGCCCGTGATCCTGGTCGTGGGCATGAAGCTGGGCTGCCTGAACCACGCGCGGCTGACGGCCGCGGCGATCGTCGCGGACGGCTGCCCGTTGGCCGGCTGGGTCGCCAGCTTCGTCGAACCCCCCGGCCGCCATGACCGGGAGTACCTGGCGCTGGTTCGCCGCGCGCTGCCCTGCGGGTTGCTGGGCGAACTGCCCTGGAGTCCCGGAGTGGCCGCAGCCGGGCGCGCCGCCGGCCTGTCGCTGCCATGAACGGCCCCGGACTTCTGGCCTGTTGCCGCGACCCGGGGGCAATGTAAACTCGCCAGTACATTAATGAAACCGTTTCCGGCTGGCCCCGCCGCCTGCCGCCAGGACCCTTCGATGCCCCGAATCCGCCCTGCCGCACTCGCCTTCGCCCTCGTCGCCGCGCTGTCGGCCTGTTCCGGTGGCGGCGACGCCGCCGCACCGGAGGCCGCCGCCGGCGGTCCGCCGCAGATGCCACCGACGGCCGTCGAGACCGAGATCGTCAAAGCCGGGCCGCTGGCCTCGGGCCTGTCCACCGTCGGCACGCTGCGCGCCGACGAGTCGGTGGTGATGCGGCCGGAAGTCGCCGGTCGGCTGGTGAAGATCCATTTCGAGGAAGGCCAGCGTATCCAGCAGGGCGCGCCGATGTTCAGCCTCGATTCGTCGAGCGCGCGGGCCGGGCTCAGCGAGGCGCAGGCGAACCTCGAAAACGCCCAGCGCGCCAATGCGCGCGCGACCGACCTGGGTGGCCAGCAGCTGCTGTCGAAGTCCGAGGTCGACCGTGCCCGCGCCGAACTCGGCGTCGCCGAAGCCCGGCTCGCGTCGGCGCGCGCGGCAGCGGCCAAGACCACGCTGGTGGCGCCGTTTTCCGGCGTCGCCGGACTGCGCGAGGTCAGCGTCGGCGAAGTGGTCAGCCCCGGCCAGGCGCTGGTGAACCTGGTGCGCCTGGATCCGATGGAAGTGGACTTCAGCCTGCCGGAGACGGCGTTGACGAGGGCCGCGGTCGGGCAGGAGGTATCCGTCACGATCGACGCTTTTCCCGGCGAGACCTTCGCTGGCCGCATCTCGGCGATCGAACCGGTGATCGATCCGGAAAGCCGCAGCGCCAGGCTGCGAGCGCAGATCACGAACGAAGGCTACCGGCTGCGGCCGGGCCTGTTCGCGCGCGTCACGCTCGGCGCCACCGGCGCCGACCCGGCGATGGCGATCACGATCCCCGAGCAGGCACTGATGCAGGAAGGCGACGAGCGCTTCGTCTACCTCGTGCGCGACGGCAAGGCGGTGCGCACCCCGGTGGTCACCGGCACGCGCGTGCCGGGCCGGATCGCGATCGTCGAAGGCCTCGCGGAGGGCGACCAGGTCGTCTCCGCGGGACAGGCGAAGCTGTTCCCGGATGCCCCGGTCGCGGTCGTTCCGGGCGAGGGCGAAACGCCGCCGGCGGGCGCCGGAGACGCGACGGCGGGCTCCGGCGACGGCGACTCGCCGAACGCCAGCGCGCAGGGCGAGTGACGGGAGCCAGGCCATGGTCCTTTCCGATCTCTCCATCCGCCGCCCGGTCTTCGCCTGGGTGATCAACATCGTCATCGTGCTCGTCGGCGTGATCGCGCTCTCGCGGTTGCCGGTCCGGCAGATCCCGAACGTCGACACGCCGGTGATCACCGTCAGCACGAACTATCCCGGCGCCAGCGCGCAGGTGATCGAGTCGCAGGTGACGCAGCCGATCGAGGACGCGCTGTCGGGCGTCGAGGGCATCGAGTTCATGTCGTCGGTGTCGCGCGAGCAGTCGAGCCAGGTGACGCTGCGCTTCCGCCTCGACCGCGATCCCGACGGCGCCGCGTCGGACGTGCGCGACCGCGTCGGGCAGGCCCGCGGAGTCCTGCCGGAGGAAGTGGACGAGCCGATCATCCAGAAGCAGGAAGCCGACGCGCAGCCGATCATCTACCTGGCGTTCTCGTCCGACCGGCATTCGCGCGTCGAGATCGCCGACTACGCCGAGCGCCTGGTCAAGGACCGCGTGCAGACGATCCCGGGCGTCGCCCAGGCGCAGGTTTTCTCCAGCACGTACGCGATGCGCGTGTGGCTGCAGCCGCAGCGCCTCGCCGGTTTCGGCCTGACGCCGGTCGACGTCGAGAACGCGCTGCGCGCGCAGAACGTCGAGATCCCGGCCGGGCGCGTCGAAAGCAGCGACCGCGAGTTCACCGTGCTGTCGGAAACGGACCTGAAGACGCCCGAGCAGTTCGGCGAGGTGATCCTCGGCAACTCGAACGGTTATCTCGTGCGGCTCAAGGACGTCGCGCGCGTCGAGCTGGGTTCGCAGGAGGAGCGTTTCACGGCCCGCTACAACGGCGTCAACGCCGTGCCCCTGGCCGTGGTGAAGCAGGCGGTCGCCAACCCGCTGGACATCTCCGCGGCGTTGAAGGCGATGCTGCCGCAGATCCAGGAGTCGCTGCCGGAAGGCATGAAGATCGAGATCGCCTTCGACACGACGGTGTTCATCGAGAAGTCGATCGAGGAGGTGTACGTCACGATCGGCATCGCCGTCGTCCTCGTCATCCTGGTGATCTTCCTGTTCCTGCGCAGCTGGCGGGCGACACTGATCCCGCTGGTGACGATCCCGGTGTCGCTGCTCGGCGCGTTCGCGCTGATGTACGCGTTCGGCTTCACGATCAACACGCTGACGCTGCTGGCGTTCGTGCTGGCGATCGGCCTCGTGGTCGACGACGCGATCGTGATGCTGGAGAACATCCACCGCCACGTCGAGGAGGGCGTGGCGCCGATGGCCGCCGCGTTCAAGGGCAGCAAGGAGATCGGCTTCGCGATCGTCGCGATGACGCTGACGCTGGTGGCCGTGTACCTGCCGCTGGCGTTCCAGACCGGCCGCACCGGCAAGCTGTTCGTCGAGTTCGCGCTGACGCTGGCCAGTGCGGTGCTGGTGTCCGGCTTCACCGCGCTGACGCTGTCGCCGATGATGGCGTCGCGCCTGCTGAAGCACGAGGAGTCGCACGGGCGCCTCTTCCTGCTTGGCGAACGCGCCCTCGGCGGGCTCGACCGCGCCTATCGCGGCGTGCTGGCGACTGCGCTGAAGCTGCGCTGGGTCGTCGCCGTCCTCGCGCTGGTGATCTTCGTCGGCGCGTACGGGCTGTGGCGCTCGCTGCCGCAGGAGCTGGCGCCGCAGGAGGACCAGGGTTTCATCGTCGGCTTCGGCATCGCCCCGGAAGGCTCGACGGTCGAGTACACCGACCGCTACGCGAAGCAGATGGAGGCGCAGTTCGCCCAGTTGCCGGACGTGAAGCAGTACTTCCAGATCGTGGGCTACCCGGCCGTGACGAACACGATCGGTTTCGTGATGCTCAACGACTGGGATGAACGCGACGTCTCCACGCTGGATGTCAGCCAGCAGCTCGGCGGCCAGTTCTGGGCCATCCCGGGAATCATGGCGTTCCCGAACCCGCCGCCGCCGCTCGGCCAGGAAGGGTTCGGCCAGCCCGTCGGCTTCGTCGTGCAGAGCACCGGCACCTGGGAGGAGCTCGGCGTTACCGTCCAGGCACTGCTCGAGAAGATGCGCGAGAACCCGAGCCTGACCAATGCCCAGTCCGATCTGAAGCTCGACAAGCCGCAGCTGCGCCTGGAACTGGACCGCGACAAGGTCGCGACGATCGGCAGCGACGTCGGCACCGTCGGCCGCACGCTGGAGACGCTGCTCGGTGGCCGCAACGTCACCCGCTTCAAGCGCGGCTCGGAGCAGTACGACGTGATCGTGCAGGTCGAGGACACCGACCGGCGCACGCCGGGCGACCTGAGCAACATCTTCGTGCGCGCCGCCGACGGCCAGATGGTGCAGCTGTCGAACCTGATCCGCGTCGAGGAGACGATCGCGGCGAAGGAGCTGAACCACTTCAACAAGCTGCGCGCGGCGACCGTGAGCGCCGGGCTCGCGCCGGGCTATTCGATGGGCGAGGCGCTGGAGTGGATGGAGGAGGCGCTGAGGGAGGTGGCGCCCGGCGCGCAGTACGACCTGTCCGGGCAGAGCCGCGAGTTCCGCGAATCCGCGAGCGAGTTCGGCATGATCCTGCTGCTCGCGGTGATCTTCATCTACCTCGTGCTCGCCGCGCAGTTCGAGAGCTGGCTCGATCCGCTGATCATCCTGCTCGCGGTGCCGCTGGCGGCGTTCGGCGCGTTCCTGCTGCTCAAGCTCAGCGGCAGCGGCAGCTGGAACATCTACAGCCAGATCGGCATCGTCACGCTGATCGGCCTGATCGCCAAGCACGGCATCCTGATCGTCGAGTTCGCGAACCAGCTGCAGGAAGAGGGTCGTTCCGAGTACGACGCGGTCGTGCAGGCGGCGGCCCTGCGCCTGCGCCCGATCCTGATGACGACGGGCGCGATGGTGCTCGGTGCGCTGCCGCTGGCGATCGCGTCCGGCGCCGGCGCCGAGGCGCGCAACCAGATCGGCCTGGTGATCGTCGGCGGCATGGCGATCGGCACGGTGTTCACCCTTTTTGTCGTGCCCGTGATGTACCTGATGGTCCACGCCGCGTGGCGCGCGCTGAAAGCGCTGCTGGTGCGGGCCTTCGGCGGCGGCCGGTCGGCCGTCGCCTGAGCGGCGCCGCCGCGTCGTTGCCAGCCCGCTGGGCGCCGCCTATGCTGCGGCGCCCAGCGGAGACCGCCATGCGTGCCTTGATCGCTTTCGTCCTCGCCGCGGCGATGCTGGGCGTCGCGCCCGGCGCGGCGGGGGCCGCGGTGCCGCTGTCGTATGCCGGCAAGACGGTGCTGGTCACCGGATCCACCGACGGCCTCGGCCGCGAACTGGCGCGGGCGCTGGCGGCGCAGGGCGCGCATGTGATCGTGCACGGGCGCAACGTGGAGCGCGGCGAGGCGCTGGTGGCGGAGATCGCGGCGTCGGGCACGGGGTCGGCGCGGTTCATCGCCGCCGACCTCGCGTCCGTCCGGGAGGTTCGCGAGTTCGCCGCGCGGCTGCGCCGCGAGGTGCCGGCGCTGCACCTGCTGGTGAACAACGCCGGTGTCGCTATCGGCCGCAGCCAGCCGCGCCGCGAGAGTGCCGACGGGTACGAACTGCAGTTCGCGGTGAACCATCTCGCCGGCTGGATCCTCGTGCACGAACTGCGGCCGGCGCTGGCGGCGGCCGCACCGTCGCGCGTGGTCAACATCGCGTCGGGCAGCGCCAGCCCGATCGACTTCGCCGACGTGATGCTGCGCCGGCCCGGCGCCCACGGTCGCGGCTACGGCCAGAGCAAGCTGGCGCAGGTGATGATGACCATCGAACTGGCGCCGGGGTTCCGTGCCGATGGCATCACGATGGTTTCCGTGCACCCGGCGACGCAGATGGACACGACGATGGTCCGCGGCCTGGGCGTCACTCCGCGCTCGACGGTCGCCGAAGGCCGCGACCACGTAATGGGCGTGATCACCGCGCCGGACCTGCAGGCGGGCGCCTTCTACCGCGACGGCCGGCCATCGGCGCCGCATCCGCAGGCGGACGATGCCGCGGTGCGGGCCCGGCTGGCGGTGCTGAGCCGCGAGCTCACCGGCGTGCCGGCCGACTGACGGAACCGGACGGCCGCCACGTACCGTCGGACGGGGCGCCTAGGCCGACCGCGGCCCGGCGTAGCGGCATCCGGACGTGCAGGTCTCGTGCACCACGATCAGCGACAGCGCCGGCAGCACGGGCTTGAGCTGGTCCCAGATCCAGCGCGCGAGGTTTTCGCTGGTCGGGTTCTCGAGGCCGGGAATGTCGTTGAGGTAGTGGTGGTCGAGGCGGTCGTAGATCGGCGCGAACACCGCCTTGATGTCGCCGAAATCCATGATCCAGCCCGAATGCGGATCCGGCTCGCCGCCGACGTGCAGCTCCACCGCGAACGAATGCCCGTGCAGGCGCGCGCACTTGTGCCCCGGCGGCACGTTCGGCAGCCGGTGCGCCGCTTCGATGCGGAAGACCTTGAAGATGTCCATGGGGTGTCGCCTGCGGGGTGCGCCGGGGGCGCGGGGAGGGCGGCACGATACCACCGCCGGGCATGCGCCGGTCACGCGGCGCAGACCTGCAGCGGACGCTGCTTTCACGAAGCAGGTTGCAAAGTCGCGGCACTGACACGGAGTCGCCGCCATGACCGCATCCCACGCCCTGCAACCCCTCCGCCGCCCGTCGGTCCTGGTCTTCCTGGCGCTCGCCATCGCCGTCGGTGCCGGCGCCTGGCTGCTCGCCCATGAACTGACGTCGGAAGTGCGACCGTTGTCGACGGCTTCCGTCGCGCCGGCGCCGCCGGCGGTCGAGGTGGCCCGGGAGGCGATCGACACCGCGATCGACGTGGCGATGCCGACCGCCGCCGCGGCCGGCTCCGGCGATCCCGCGGGCGGGGCGCTCCCCGCGCCGGTCGAGGCGACCGCCGCCGCGGCCGCGCCACCCGCGGAGGATCCGTACGCCGCCGCGATCATCGAGCCGGTGGATCCGGCCGAGGCGCTGTTCGGCGACCAGCCCGCGGTCGCCGTCTCGAACTGAGGCCGTCGCCGCCGCCGCGCCGGTGTCATCGGGCGAGACCGGACCGGCGGAGAATGCCGGCATGGACCTGTTCGCCGGCCAGCCGCAACCGATCGTCGCCGACGCCGAGGGCGGCATCCGCTACTTTCCCGACGTCGTCGACGCCGCGACCGCCGACGCGTGGTTCGCGACGCTGCGCGACGGCGTGGC
>JAKFCL010000253.1:0-12312 GCA_036676665.1 Arenimonas sp.
AGCGTGTTCTCGAAGCGGTAGCGCAGGCGATCGCGGAGGCCGGCCGGGGCGGATGCAGGCATGGGTTCGACACCGTGTGAAGGAATGGTGAATGTACCGGAGCCCCGACGTCGGCGTCAGCGGCCATGCCGGCGGATTGTTGACTCCGATCAAGGTCCGCGGGGCCGGGGCGGGGGACGATGGCGGTCGCCCCCCCGGAGATCGAACATGCATCCCTTCCCGCATCGCTACCTGGTGTCGGCCCGTGCCGCCGACACCGGACGCGTGACCCTCGAGACCGCCGGCGTCGCGCCGATCGAGTCCTCGCCCCCGGTGGAGTTCGACGGCCCCGGCGACGCCTGGTCGCCGGAAGCGCTGCTGGTGGCGGCGGTCGCGGACTGCCTGGTGCTGACGTTCCGCGCCGTCGCGCGCGCCTCGAAACTGCCGTGGTCGGCGCTGGACGTGCAGGTCACCGGCACCCTCGAGCGGGTCGAGCGCAACAGCTCGTTCACCCGTTTCGACATCCTCGCGACCCTGACCGCACCGGCCGGGGTCACCGAGGCCCAGGCCAGCGCCGCGCTGCAGAAAGCCGAGCACGGCTGCCTGATCTCGAATTCGCTGAAAGGCGAGAAACACCTGCAGGTCGTGCTGCAGAACGCGGGCTGAGCCCGCCGGGTCACGCAGGAGCGCGGAGAACCGCGGCGATCAGCCGTGGTCGCGCAGCGGGAAGCTGTCGAGCAGGTCGAAATCCTCGTCTTCCGGGGCGCCGGTTTCCCAGTCCGCGATCAGCGCGCGCGCCACGAGTTCCTCGCCGTCCTCGACCACGACCCGGGTCTTGCCCAGGCCCGGTTCGCCGACCCGCAGGCTGGCCACATTCGGGCCCAGGATGTGCGCGGCGATGCCGGCACCGACCAGCAGGTCCTGCACCAGCTGTGCATCGAGGCTGCCTTCGGCGACGTAGACGGGAATCATTCGTGGGAGTCCTGGCGGCCGCGGCCGGCGAGTGTGGGTGGATTTACCGACGTTCTACACGACGGAACTGGGATCCAGTCCACACTTGCAACCGCTTTCAGGCGCAATGGTCGCCGGCGGCTGACGAACGGGGACGGGTGCGGGCGGAGGACACGATCCCGGATAATGGCCGGCTATCGCCAGCCCCGACGGACCCCATGAACACCGCCTATCGCGCCCTGCTTCCCGGCACCTCCCTGGACTTCTTCGACGCCCGCGCCGCGGTGGAGGCCCTGCAGCCGGGGGCCTGGGACGGCCTGCCGTACGTGTCGCGCGTGCTGGCCGAGAACCTGGTGCGGCGCTGCGATCCGGCCACGCTCGAGGCGTCGCTGCGCCAGCTCGTCGAACGCCGCCGCGACCTCGACTTCCCGTGGTATCCGGCCCGCGTGGTCTGCCACGACATCCTCGGCCAGACCGCGCTGGTGGACCTGGCCGGCCTGCGCGATGCGATCGCCGACCAGGGCGGCGACCCGGCGCAGGTGAACCCGGTGGTGCCGGTGCAGCTGATCGTCGACCACTCGCTGGCGGTGGAATGCGGCGGCTACGACCCGGACGCGTTCGCGAAGAACCGCGCGATCGAGGACCGCCGCAACGAGGACCGCTTCCACTTCATCGACTGGACGAAGAAGGCGTTCCGCAACGTCGACGTGATCCCGCCGGGGAACGGGATCATGCACCAGATCAATCTGGAGCGGATGTCGCCGGTGATCGGCGTCTCCGACGGTGTCGCGTACCCGGACACCTGCGTCGGCACCGACAGCCACACGCCGCACGTCGACGCGCTGGGCGTGATCGCGATCGGCGTCGGCGGCCTCGAGGCCGAGAACGTCATGCTCGGCCGCGCGTCGTGGATGCGCCTGCCCGACATCGTCGGCGTGGAACTCACCGGCAAGCCGCAGCCGGGCATCACCGCCACCGACCTCGTGCTGTCGCTGACCGCGTTCCTGCGCGCCCAGAAAGTCGTCGGCGCATGGCTGGAATTCCGCGGCGAAGGCGCCGCGGCGCTGACGCTCGGCGACCGCGCGACGATCTCCAACATGGCGCCCGAATACGGCGCGACGGCGGCGATGTTCTTCATCGACCGGCAGACGATCGATTACCTGCGCCTGACCGGCCGCAGCGACGAGCAGGTGCGCCTGGTCGAGACGTACGCCAGACACGCCGGGCTGTGGGCGGACGCGCTGGCGACCGCGCAGTACGAACGAACGCTGGCCTTCGACCTGTCGACGGTGGTGCGCACGATGGCCGGGCCGTCGAACCCGCATGCCCGCGTCGCGACCAGCGAGCTCGCCGCGAAGGGCATCGCCGGCGATCTCGCCGCGGGCCGCGCGCAGGAAGCGCAGGGGCTGATGCCCGACGGCGCGGTGATCATCGCCGCGATCACCAGCTGCACGAACACCTCCAACCCGCGCAACGTGATCGCCGCCGGCCTGCTCGCGCGCAACGCCGTGCGTGCCGGGCTGGTGCGCAAGCCGTGGGTGAAAAGCTCGCTGGCGCCCGGCTCGAAGACCGTCGAGCTTTACCTGCAGGAAGCCGGGCTGAAGCAGGACCTCGAGGCACTGGGCTTCGGCATCGTCGCGTTCGCCTGCACCACCTGCAACGGCATGAGCGGCGCGCTCGACCCGGCGATCCAGCGCGAGATCGTCGACCGCGACCTGTACGCGACCGCCGTGCTGAGCGGCAACCGCAATTTCGACGGCCGCATCCACCCGTACGCGAAGCAGGCGTTCCTGGCTTCGCCGCCGCTGGTGGTGGCCTACGCCATCGCCGGCACGATCCGCTTCGACATCGAGAAGGATGCGCTCGGCCATCGCGCCGACGGCACGTCGATCCTGCTGAAGGACCTGTGGCCGGACGATGCCGAGATCGACGCGATCGTCGCCAGGGCGGTGAAACCCGAACAGTTCCGCCGCGTCTACGGGCCGATGTTCACCGTGGCGGTCGAGACCGGCGAGCGCGTGGCGCCGCTGTACGCCTGGCGCCCGCAGAGCACGTACATCCGCCGTCCGCCGTACTGGGAAGGGGCGCTGGCCGGCGAGCGCACGCTGCGCGGCCTGCGGCCGCTGGCGATCCTCGGCGACAACATCACCACCGACCACCTGTCGCCGTCGAACGCGATCCTGCTCGACAGCGCCGCCGGCGAATACCTGGCGAAGATGGGCCTGCCCGAAGAAGACTTCAACTCGTACGCGACCCATCGCGGCGACCACCTGACCGCGCAGCGCGCGACCTTCGCCAATCCCACGCTCGGCAACGAGATGGCGGTGGTCGACGGCGTCCGCAGGAAGGGTTCGCTGGCGCGCGTGGAGCCGGAAGGCGCCGTGATGCGCATGTGGGAGGCGATCGAGACCTACATGCAGCGCGGCCAGCCGCTGATCATCGTCGCCGGCGCCGATTACGGCCAGGGCAGCTCGCGCGACTGGGCCGCCAAGGGCGTGCGCCTGGCCGGCGTGGAGGTGATCGTCGCCGAGGGCTTCGAGCGCATCCACCGCACCAACCTGATCGGCATGGGCGTGCTGCCGCTGGAATTCCTGCCCGGCACCACCCGCCTCACGCTGGCGCTGGACGGCACCGAGACCTACGACGTGGTCGGCGAGCGCACGCCGCGGGCGGTCCTGACGCTGGGGGTGAACCGCCGCGACGGCGAACGCCTCGAAGTGCCCGTCACCTGCCGCCTCGACACCGCCGAGGAAGTCTCGATCTACGAAGCCGGCGGCGTCCTGCAGCGATTCGCGCAGGATTTCCTCGAATCCACGAAGGTGGCCTGAGCCATGACGCACGTTCCCCAGCTCCGCATCCCCGCCACGTACATGCGCGGCGGCACGTCCAAGGGCGTGTTCTTCCGCCTCGGGGACCTGCCCGAGGCCGCGCGCGCGCCCGGGCCGGCGCGCGACGGGCTGCTGATGCGCGTGATCGGCTCGCCCGATCCGTACGGCAAGCACACCGACGGCATGGGCGGCGCGACGTCGAGCACCAGCAAGTGCGTGATCGTCGGTCCGGCCACGCAGCCCGGCCACGACGTGGATTACCTGTACGGCCAGGTGTCGATCGACACCGCCTTCGTCGACTGGAGCGGCAACTGCGGCAACCTCAGCACCGCGGTCGGCCCGTTCGCGATCGCCGGCGGTTTCATCGATCCCGCCCGGCTGCCGGTGGACGGCGTATTCCCGGTGCGGGTGTGGCAGGCCAACATCGGCAAGACGATCGTCGTGCACGTGCCGATCGCCGGCGGCCAGGTGCAGGAAACCGGCGACTTCGAGCTCGACGGCGTCACCTTCCCGGCCGCCGAGATCGTGCTCGAGTTCGTCGACCCGGCCGACGAGAGCGAAGGCGGCGGCGCGATGTTCCCGACGGGAAACCTGACCGACATGCTGGACGTCCCGGGCGTGGGCGCGCTGGAAGTGACGATGATCAACGCCGGCATCCCGACGATCTTCGTCGACGCGGCGGCGGTCGGCTGCGCCGGCACCGAGCTGCAGGACGCGATCAACGCCGATCCGGCGCGACTGGCGATGTTCGAGACCCTCCGCGCCCACGGCGCCGTGCGCATGGGCCTGATCGCCGACGTCGCCGACGCGCCGAAGCGCCAGCACACGCCGAAGGTGGCGTTCGTCGCCCCGCCGGCCGATTATTCGACCAGCAGCGGCAGGCGCATCGCCGCCGCCGACATCGACCTGCATGTGCGCGCGCTGTCGATGGGCAAGCTGCACCACGCGATGATGGGCACCGCCGCGGTCGCGATCGGCACCGCCGCCGCGATCCCGGGCACGCTGGTGAACCGCGCCGCCGGCGGCGGCGAACGCACGTCCGTGCGCTTCGGCCACCCCAGCGGCACGCTGCGCGTCGGCGCCGAAGCCACGCAGGAAAACGGCCAGTGGGTGGTGCGCAAGGCGATCATGAGCCGCAGCGCGCGCGTGCTGATGGAAGGGCATGTGAGGGTGCCCGTCACTTGAACGGTGCCTGACGGCCACGACCGGGCCCCGGGAAAGCTTTACGCGTCCTTGCCACCCGCGCCGCCACCATCGGCCGACTCCCCCGATTCCGAGGCATGGCCATGAAGATCCTCAAGCCGCTCCTGCTTTCGCTGGCGATCACCGCCGGCGTCGGCGCCTGCGCCACCACCACCTCGCCGACCGGCCGCACCCAGTACGTCGGTGCGGTCTCGCAGGCCCAGCTCAACCAGCTCGGCGCACAGGCCTACGCCGAGATGAAGGCGAAGAAGCCGCAAAGCCGGGACGCGCGCCAGAACGCCTATGTGCGCTGCGTGGTGAACACGCTGGTCGCGCAGGTGCCGGCCGACTGGCGCCGGCTGCCGTGGGAGACGACGGTCTTCGTCGACGCGGACCCGAACGCGTTCGTGCTGCCGGGCGGCAAGGTCGGCGTCTACACCGGCATCTCCAAGGTCGCGAAGAACCAGGACCAGCTCGCCGGCGTGATCGCCCATGAGATCGCCCACGTGCTCTCGCGCCATCACGACGAGCGCCTGACCCGCCAGGCCGGCGCCTCGGGCGCGCTGCAGATGGTGTCGGCGCTGCTCGGATCGCGTTACGGCCAGGGTGCCTCCCAGCTCGCGTCCCAGGGCGGCGGGTTGCTCGCGCAGACGGGGTTCCTGCTGCCGGGCTCGCGCCAGCAGGAAGACGAGGCCGACATCGTCGGCCAGCGCCTGATGGCGCAGGCCGGATTCGACCCGCGCGCGGCGGTGACGCTGTGGCAGAACATGAGTGCCGCCGGCGGCAGCCGTCCGCCGGAGTTCCTGTCGACCCATCCGGATCCGGCCGCGCGCATCGGCCAGATGCAGTCGCGTGCCGCCAGCCTGATGCCGGTGTACGAGCAGGCGCGCGCTGCCGGTCGCCGGCCGGCCTGCGGTTGAGCGGGCACATGATCGACGAAGTCCAGTACGCGGTTTACCTGCATCCCGGCGCCGTCGAGGCGCTGGGGGAGGCGATCAAGCCGTACCTGACCCAGGGTGCGCACGGGCCGCACATCCTGTGCAAGGACCTGGATACCGGTGGTGCGCTGTGCGAGATGACCGTGCAGACGCAGACTCCCGAAGGCGTCAAGCAGCAGACCGAGGTGATGCTGCCGGTGGCGATGGTGCAGCTGGTGCTGTCGGTCGGTGGCATCGCCGACAGTTTCGGCTTCCACACGCCGGCCTGACGCCGCAACGGCACCCGCGGCGCCCGCACCGCGGGCGCCGGTGCTAGCCTGATTGCCGGGCCTTTCGAAACGCACAGGGACGGGAATGTCGCGCAACCGCTGGGGGATGCTCGTCGGGCTCGGCCTCGTGCTCGTGGCCGGGTTCGCCGCCGCCGCGTGGTTCGTGCAGCCGGCGCCGACCGGGCGCGTGGTCACCGTCGGCCTCTACGAAAACCCGCCGAAGATCTACAGCCTGCAGGGCAAACCCCGGGGCCTGTTCGTGGACGTGCTGACGCAGGTCGCCCGCCGCGAAGGCTGGCGTCTGCAGTGGCGCCACTGCGAATGGGCCGACTGCCTGGCGCAGCTCAGGCGGGGCGAACTGGACCTGATGCCCGACGTCGCCATCAGCGCCGAGCGCCTGCGGACGCTGGCCTTCAACGACGTCCCGGTCGCCTACAGCTGGTCGCAGGTGTACGCGCCGCCCGGCAGCGGCATCCACCAGCTCGACGATCTCGACGGCCGTCGCGTCGCCCTGCTCAGCCAGGGCGTGCAGGAGGCCGAGCTGCGCCGCCTGCTGGAGATGGCCGGCGTGCGCTGGCAGGCCCGCACCTACCCGCAGTACGCCGACGTGTTCGCCGCGGTCGAGTCCGGCGAGGCCGACGCGGCGGTGTCGAACTCGTTCTTCGGGCGCCGCGAGGCAAGGAGCTACGGACTGGTCGAGACGCCGGTGATGTTCAACCCGGTGTCGCTGTATTTCGCCACCCGCCGTGGCGGCGACACGGCACTGCTGGCGCGCCTGGACGCACACCTGTCGCGCTGGCGCCAGGATCCCGGTTCGGTCTATTTCGCCGCCACCCGCGACGCGCTGGTGCCGGCGCCGGCGGTGGTGGTGCCGGCGTGGGTCTGGCCGCTGGTCCTGGCGGCGCTGGTGGGCGTCGGGCTGGCGACCGGATTCGCGCTGGCGCTGCGCTGGCGGGTGGCGACGGCGACGCAGGCACTGCGCGCCAAGCAGTTCGAGATGGAACACGTGCTCGACGCCAGCCCGGTGGTGCTGGTCGCACTGCGCCAGCAGGCCCAGCACCTGGTGGTGCAGTGGGTGAGCCCGAGCATGAAGCGCCTGTTCGGCTACGAGCCGGCCGACGTGATGCAGCCGGACTGGCTGATGTCGCACGTGCATCCCGACGACCGGCCGAAGCTCGAAGGCACGCTGCAGCAGTTGCGCCAGCTCGGCTTCCTGGTGCGCGACTACCGCATCGTCGACGCCGATGGCCGCCCGCGGCATGTCCGCGAGGAACTGCGGGTGATTCCCGGCGAGCGCGGGCCGCTGCACGCGGTGGGCACGTGGAGCGACCGCTCCGAAGCCGCGCAGCACGCCGTCGAACTCGAACGGCAGGCCACCCACGACCGGCTCACCGGGCTGCCCAACCGCCTGCTGCTCGAACGCCACCTGGTCGACGCGGCCGGCTGGGACCCGCCGCCGGCGCTGGCGCTGCTGATCGTCGACCTGACCCGGCTGCGCGCGGTCAACGACGCCCGCGGCCCGGAAACCGGCGACCGCGTGCTGGTCGCCGCCGCCGACACGCTGCTGCAGGAAGTTCCGCCGAACGCCTTCATCGCCCGCATCGGCGGCGACGAGTTCGCGGTGGTCGTCGAGGCCGCGGAGGGCGAGGCCTCGGCCGAACGCCTGCTGGCGCGGTTCATGCAGCCGCTGGTCGACGAGGAGGGGTTCCCGTCGGTGCCGGTGACGATCGGGCTGGCGTATTTCCCCGCCGACAGCGTCAACCCGGGCATCCTCGTCGAGCATGCGGAACTGGCGCGGTACGAGGCGCGCCGGCAGCGGCCGGGCGGCCTGCGCGTGTACAGCCCGGAACTGTCGGTGCAGGCCCGCGAGCGGACCCGGCTGGAACACGAGCTGCGGCGGGCCGTCGACGGCGGCGAGCTGGCGCTGCACTACCAGCCGCAGGTGAGCCTGGTCACCGGCGACCTGGTCGGGCTCGAGGCGCTGGTGCGCTGGAACCATCCCGAACGCGGGCTGCTGCCGCCGCTGGAGTTCATCCCGGCGGCCGAGGAATCCGGGCTCATCGTCGACCTCGGTGACTGGGTGCTGCGCAGCGCCTGCCGGCAGGTGCGCGACTGGCTCGACGCCGGCATCGCGGTGCCGCGGGTGGCGGTGAACCTGTCGGTCGGCCAGCTCGATCCTTCGCTGCCGGCACGGGTGGCCGAGATCCTGCGCGACGTCGCCGTCGACGCCGCGCGGCTGGAGGTGGAGATCACCGAGTCGCTGATGATGCAGGCGCCGGAAAGCGCGATCGAGGTGCTGGCGGCCCTGCGGGCGATGGGGGTCACCGCGTCGATCGACGATTTCGGCATCGGCCACTCCAGTCTCGCGTACCTGAAGCGGCTGCCGGTGACGACGCTGAAGATCGACCGCGCATTCGTCAGCGGGATCGGCATCGACCGCAGCGACGAGGCGATCTGCCGCAGCGTGCTGGACCTGGCCGGATCGGTCGGGCTGGCGACGGTGGCCGAGGGCGTCGAGCGGGCCGAGGAGGTCGACTTCCTGCGCGCCGCCGGCTGCCGCGCCGCGCAAGGTTACCTGTATGCGAAACCGATGCCGGCCGCGGAGACGGCGGCGTGGATCCGCGCCCGGGTCGGCTAGAATCGAGGCTGTTTTCCGCGGAGTCCGCCATGTCGCTGCAGGGAAAGACCATCGCCGTCACCGGCGCGTTCGGCAGCCTGGGCATCGCCGTCGTGCAGGCATTGCTGCGCGCCGGCGCCGCCGTCGCCGCGATCGACCGCGCGCCGTCGCCGCGCGACGCCGCCGCGCTGGTCGGCGCCCGCCTGTTCGGCGGCGTCGATCTCGGCGAGGCGGCCCGTGCCCGCGAGACGATGCAGGCGATCGGCGCGATCGACGGCCTGGTCAACATCGCCGGCGGTTTCCGCTGGGAAACCGTCGCCGGCGGCAGCCTCGACACCTGGGACACGCTGTACCAGATGAACCTGCGCACGGCCGTCGCCGCCTGCCAGGCCGCGCTGCCGCAGCTGCCGGACGGCGGCCGCATCGTCAACATCGGCGCCAACGGCGCCACGAAGGCCGCGGCCGGCATGGGCGCATACGCGGCGTCGAAAGCCGGCGTCGCCCGCCTCACCGAGGCGCTCGCCGAGGAACTCAAGCCGCGCGGCATCACCGTCAACGCGCTGCTGCCCAGCATCATCGACACGCCGCCCAACCGCGCCGACATGCCCGACGCCGACTTCGGCACGTGGGTGCAGCCGGCGCAGCTCGCCGACGCGATCGTGTTCCTGCTGTCGGACAAGGCCAGCGCGATCACCGGGGCGCTGATTCCGGTGACCGGTCGGGTGTGATCGGCCGGTGAGGCCCGGCGGCGCGGCGATGTCCGCGTCCCTGCGTCGGGGACGTATAGTCTTCCCAGGATGGGTGCAGTGCCCGGCCACGAAATTCGGAGCGATGCGATGGGACTTGTTCAGGCGGTGGTCGGGTCGGTCGGCGGCGTGCTCGCGGACCAGTGGAAGGACTTCTACACCGTTCCGGACGGCCTGCCGTCGACGGCGGCGCTGTTCGCCGCGGTGCCGCGCGGCACCAACGCCGGCCGCGGTTCGAACACCAAGGGTTCCTCGAACATCATCACCAACGGGTCGAAGATCGTCGTCCCGGAAGGGTACGGGCTGCTGCTGTTCCAGGACGGCAAGGTCACCGGCATCGCCACCGAGGCGGGCGGTTACGAATGGCGGTCGGACGACATCAATTCGAAGTCGATCTTCGTCGGCGACGGCCTCGTGGCGTCGCTCATCAAGCAGAGCTGGGAGCGTTTCAAGTTCGGCGGCCAGCCCGGTTCGCAGCAGGCGGCGTTCTTCGTCTCGCTGAAGGAACTGCCGGACAACCGCTTCGGCACGCAATCGGAGATCTACTGGGACGACGGCTTCCTGAACACGCAGGTGGGCGCGGTGACGCGCGGCTCCTACACGCTGAAGATCGTCGATCCGATCCTGTTCGTGAAGAACTTCGTGCCGGCCAGGTACCTCCAGCCCGGCGAGATCTTCGATTTCACCGACATGGACAACGCTGCCGCCGGCCAGCTCTTCAATGAAGTCGTGGGTTCGCTGGCGCAGGCGTTCAGCCTGTACACGAACGATCCGTCCAAGGGCAATCGCATCACCAAGCTGCAGCAGGATTCGGTCGGCTTCGCCAGGAGCCTGTCCGACGCGGTGGAGAACGCCTACCAGTGGAAGTCCGATCGCGGCCTGGTGATCGTCAAGGTCGCCATCGTCTCGATCGAATACGACGCGAACACGCGCGAACTGCTCAAGACCGTGCAGCGCGCCGACGCGCTCACCGGGTCGCGCGGCAACGCCAACCTGCAGGCCAGCGTCGCCGCGGGCGTGCAGGCGGCGGGCGAGGAGGGCGGCCCGGCGGGCCTGGTGGGCATCGGCATGGCCGGCGGCATGCTTGGCGGTCTCGGCGGCCTGCAACAGCCGGTGGCGCCGGCGGCCCCGGCGGCCCCGGCGGCCGAGGATCCCGTCGCCAAGCTGAAGAAGGCCAAGGAGATGCTCGACCTCGGTCTGATCTCGCAGGCCGACTTCGACGCCGTCAAGGCCAAGGTGCTGGGTCTGTAACGCCCTCGATCCCTTCGGCCAACCGGGCTATCGCCATGTCGAACTCCAACGGTCCGCCGCCGATCCCGCCCTACACCGGTCCGGGATCGCCGCAGGACGTGCCACCCCGGCCCGGCGAATCGCCGATCGACCCGGCGACGCTGCCGGGTCCGATCCGCGAGGAACTGGAGGCGCCCGATCCGGTCGCCATCGATACCTCCGCCACCGAACTCAAGGACGGCGCCAACCGCTGCCCGAAATGCGGCGCGACCGAGATCCGCCACAAGCCCGGCAGCGACCTGCTGGTCTGCCAGTACTGCCGTCACGAATGGCATGGCGAGCGGGTCGAGGAACAGTTCGGGTTCGGCGAGGGCCACGACGCGCTCGAGGGCACGATCCTGGCCTCCGGCGCGCGCGACATCGCCGCCGATGCCGCCAACCTGATGTCCTTCAAATGCACCGGCTGCGGCGCCGAGGTGACGGTCAACACCGAAACCACGATGACCGCCCGCTGCCACTGGTGCCGGCACGTCTTCGGCGTCAACGAGCAGGTGGCCAACGGCGCCGTGCCCGACGCGGTGCTGCCGTTCCACATCAAGAAGGAGGATGCGGTCGCGCGCATCCGCCAGTTCGTCGACAAGCGGCGGTTGTTCGCGCTGAAGGAATTCAAGGAACAGTTCACGCCCGAGAACGTCGGCGCTGTGTACCTGCCGTACATGATCGTGGACGGCAGGACGAGCGTCGACGTCGCCGGCAAGGGCGAGATCAAGACGCGCGAGTACACGCAGGGCAGCGGCGACAAGAAGAAGACCTACTACGACGCCGACGTCTACCGGGTGGAACGGCACGTGGACTTCACCGTGGACGACCTGCCGCTGGAATCGTCCCGCGCGCGCGGCAACCTGGACACGAAGTCCAACACCAACAACATCATCAACACCATCCTGCCCTTCGACACCAAGAACGCGGTGAAGTGGAACGCGTCCTACCTGCTCGGCGTGAGCTCCGAGAAGCGCGACATGGACGTGGAGAAGCTGCGGCCGCGGCTGGAGGAGGCGCTGCTGTCGATCGGCCGCCACCAGGTGGAAGCGTCGGTGCAGCGATACGACCGCGGCGTGCGCTGGGAACAGGAAAGCCTGGACGTGCACGGCACGCGCTGGGTGTCGATGTACCTGCCGGTCTGGCTGTACTCGTACCAGCAGCCCGGCTCCGGCATGGTGCACTACATCGCGGTGAACGGCCGCACGGGCGAGACGATGGGCAGCGTGCCGGTGCAGCAGTGGAAGCTGCTGCTGGCCGCGATCACCGTCGGCACCTTCCTCGAAGGCATCGCACTCTGGATCGTGGGGAGTTAGTCATGAGCGGCGACAGCGAACTTGCGATCCTGCTGATCGGCCCGGCCGGCGCCACCGGCCTGTACTGGTACCTGTACAGGTACTACCGCAACACCGACAAGTCGCACGCCTTCGAGCACGAAACGGAAGTCGTGGCGCAACCGGTGACCGGCGCGGACGAAAAGGTCGGCGAGGTGAAGGGCACGCGGGAAACACGCATCTCCGGCGACAACGTGCG
>JAKFCL010000254.1:0-11695 GCA_036676665.1 Arenimonas sp.
CATCTTACAGCACTTTCGGGGAACGTCAACACCTCGTTCACGCCCTTTTCCGCCTCCCCCCGACCGGCCAAGCCGCTCGAGGGCCGCGAAGAATAGGGCAACACGTCAGGATTGGGAAGCCCCTGGACGATCATCGACGTGAACGCGCAGCGCGGGTTCATTTTCGCGCAGTCCGACACGCGCTTGACAGCGCCGGCGAGGATCCGGAACGTCGGAGCGAATCCCGGGGAGTCATCGATGCGCGCACGGTTTCCGCTGTTATTCCTCGCTGTCGCCCTGCTTCCGGTGAGCGGTTGCGCATCCGGCGGCGGCGCCTGGGTCGAACTCAAGGGGCAGCGCATCCGCGTCGAGATCGCGGACGACCACGAAGAGCGTGCGCGCGGCCTGATGCATCGGGACCGCCTGGATCCGGGCACCGGGATGCTGTTCGTGCATGCCGACGCCGAACGGCAGGCGTACTGGATGAAGAACACGCGCATCCCGCTCGACATCCTGTATTTCGACGCGCAACGCCGGCTCGTGTCGGTCAGCCACGCGCCGCCCTGTTCGCTGGGCGACCGCTGCCCGCCCCATCCCAGTGCCGGACCGGCCCTGTACGTGCTCGAACTCAATGGCGGCGACGCGGCTGCGCTGGGCGTCGTGGCCGGCGACACGCTCGCGCTCGGCCCGGACGTGCCGGAACGCGGAGCGCCTTGATTCGCCGCCGGAGGGAACCACATGAGTGAGATGAATACCCATGACCCCCTGCCCGACTGGAATGCGCTGGCCCGCCTCGGCGACGACGAACTGCCGCTGCTCGACACCGCGCTGCTGATCGCCCGCGACGAGTATCCCGACCTCGACGCACCCGGCATCACCGCCCAGGTCGACGATTACGCCGATGCGCTGCGGCCCCGGCTCGACCGCGACATCGACCTGCCCGCGCGACTGACCGCGATCAACCGCTACCTGTTCGAGGAAGTCGGTTTCGCCGGCAACAACCAGCAGTACGACGATCCGCGCAACAGCTATCTCAACCAGGTCGTCGACCGGAAGCTGGGCATTCCGATTTCGTTGGCGGTGATCCAGATCGAGGTGACGCGCCGGCTGGGGCTGCCGCTGGACGGCGTGTCCTTCCCAGGCCATTTCCTCGTGCGCCTGCCGGTCGACGACGGCATCCTCGTGCTCGACCCGTACAACAAGGGCCGGCCGGTCAGTGCCGAGGAACTGCGCGAGCGCGCCTCGCCGCACCTGGGCGGGCAGACCCCGGACGACCAGCAACTGCTGCAGATCCTGGCGCCGGCGACGCACCGGATGATCCTGATGCGGATGCTGCGCAACCTGAAGGGCCTGTACGCCGAGAGCGGCGACTGGGAGCGGGTCGCGCGCACCGCCGACCGGCTGCTGAAGCTGTCGCCCGACACCGCGGAGGCCGTGCGCGACCGCGGCCTGGCCTACCGCGAGCTGGGTTACGGCCGCGGCGCCCGCGAGGACCTCGCGCGCTACCTGCAGCTGCTGCCGGAAGCCGACGACGTCGAGGCGATCCGCATCGCGCTGATCGAACTCAGCGGCAGCACCGCGCGGGTGAACTGAGCCCGCGACGCTCCACCGCCCGGACCCGGCGTGCCGGCTCAGCCCGCCGGCACCATCTCGAAATCGTCCTTGGTGACGCCGCAGTCCGGGCATACCCAGGTGTCCGGGATGTCTTCCCAGCGCGTGCCGGGTTCGATGCCCTCTTCCGGGAGTCCGTCCGCCTCGTTGTAGATGAACCCGCACACGACGCACATCCAGGTGCGATAGGCGGCGACGGTGCTCGTGCTCATTTCGGTCTCGGATGTCGGGGACGGCTATCATTCTCGCATCTTGCCGGTCGCGCACAAATGAACACCCCCGAACGGCCGCCCCGCGGCCTGTACCTGATCACGCCCGATGAAGACGACACCGGGCGGCTGCTCGATCGCGTCGGCCGCGCACTCGCGGGCGCGCCGACGTGGCTGCAGTACCGCAACAAGCGCGCCGGCGACGCGCTCCGCCGCGAGCAGGCGCGCGAACTGCTGGTTCTGTGCCGCCGGCACGGCGTGCCCCTGATCGTCAACGACGACTGGCGCCTCGCGGCGGAGATCGGCGCCGATGGCGCCCACGTGGGGCTGGACGATGGCGACCTGGCCACGGCCCGTGCCGCACTGGGCCCGCGGGCGATCCTCGGCGCCTCGTGCTACGACCGGTTGCCGCTGGCGGCCGCCGCGGCACGCGAGGGCGCCAGCTACATCGCCTTCGGGGCCTTCTTTCCCTCGTCGACCAAGCCGCTGGCGCGCCGCGCGACGCCCGACCTGCTCGCGGCGAGCGCCGGCCTGGGCCTGCCGCGGGTGGCGATCGGCGGCATCACGCCGGACAATGCCCGCCTCGTCATCGAAGCCGGCGCCGATCTGGTGGCGGTCATCGCCGGCGTGTTCGACCACGCCGATCCCGCCGCCGCCGTGCGCGCCTACCGGCGCTGCTTCGATCCCCATGTTTTCCAAGAGACCCGCGACCGATGAACACCGCCACCAGCCACGACCTCTTCACCCGCGCGCAGGAACTGATGCCCGGCGGCGTCAATTCGCCGGTGCGTGCGTTCCGCTCCGTCGGCGGCGAGCCGTTCTTCGCCAAGCGCGCCGAAGGCGCCTACCTGATCGACGTCGACGGCAACCGCTACATCGACTACGTCGGCAGCTGGGGCCCGATGATCGCCGGGCACGCGCATCCGGCCGTGCTCGACGCGGTCGCCCGCACGATGAAGGACGGCCTGAGCTTCGGCGTACCCAATGCGCTGGAAGTGGAGATGGCCGAGACGCTGCGCCGGCTCGTGCCGTCGATGCAGATGTCGCGCATGGTCAATTCCGGCACCGAGGCGACGCTGTCGGCGATCCGCCTCGCGCGCGGCGCCACCGGCCGCAACCGCATCGTCAAGTTCGAGGGCTGCTACCACGGCCACGGCGACAGCTTCCTGGTGAAGGCCGGTTCGGGCGCGCTGACCTTCGGGCTGCCGAACTCCCCGGGCGTGCCCAAGGCGCTGGCCGACCTGACGCTGACGCTGCCGTACAACGACTTCGACGCCGCCACGGCGCTGTTCGAAGAAGTCGGCGGCGAAATCGCCGGCGTCATCGTCGAGCCGATCGTCGGCAACGCCAACTGCATCCTGCCGCGCGACGGCTACCTGCAGCACCTGCGCGCGCTCTGCACGCAGCACGGCGCGATCCTGATCTTCGACGAGGTGATGACCGGTTTCCGCGTCGCCCTCGGCGGCGCGCAGGCGCGCTACGGCGTCGAACCGGACCTGAGCACGTTCGGCAAGATCATCGGCGGCGGCATGCCGGTGGGCGCCTACGGCGGCCGCGCCGACCTGATGCGGCAGATCGCGCCCTCGGGGCCGATCTACCAGGCCGGCACGCTGAGCGGCAACCCGGTGGCGATGGCGGCCGGTCTGGCGACGCTGGAACTGATCCAGGCCTCGGCGTTCTACGAACGGCTGGAAGCCAACACCCATCGCCTATGCGACGGCCTGGAAGCGGCCGCGCGCGACGCCGGCGTCGCAGTGACGACCAACCGCAGCTGTGCGATGTTCGGGCTGTTCTTCACCGACCGGAAAGTCGAGACTTTCGCGGACGCGATCGCCTGCGATACCGCCGCGTTCAACCGCTTCTTCCACGGCATGCTGCGGCGTGGCGTCTACTTCGCGCCGTCGGCGTTCGAGGCCGGCTTCCTGTCGGCGGCGCACGGCGAAGCCGAACTGGAACACACCATCGAGGCCGCGCGCGACGCGTTCGCCGAAGCGCGCGCGGGCTGAAACGCAGCGGTCCGCAATTCCCGAAACCCCGCGCCGCCCCGTCGGCGCCCGACCCGCCGGAGAACCGCCGATGACCCGCATCGAAACCCTGTTCGTGCACGCCGGCGCCGCACCGGACCGGGAGACGGGCGCGATCGCCCCGCCGATCCACCTGGCGACGACGTTCCAGCACGGCCCCGCCGGCGAACGCATCGCCGGATTCGAATACCAGCGCGAGCACAACCCGACGCAGGCGCGGCTGGAATCGGCGCTGGCGGCGCTCGAGGGCGGCGTGGCCGCGCTGGCGTTCGGCTCGGGCATGGCGGCGATGAACGGCCTGCTCGAATGCCTGCCGGCCGGTTCGCACCTGATCCACCCGATCGACTGCTACACCGGCCTGCGCACGCTGGCGAACGAGTTCCTGCCCGAGCGCGGCATCACCGCCACCGCCGTGGACATGGCCGACCTCGACGCCGTGCGGGCGGCGCTGCAGCCGGGGACGCGCCTGATCTGGGCCGAGACGCCGTCCAACCCGCTGCTGCAGGTCGCCGACATCGCCATGCTGGCGCAGATCGCCCACGACCACGGCGCCCGCCTGGCGTGCGACAACACCTTCGCGACACCGCTGCTGCAGCGGCCGCTGACGCTCGGCGCCGACGTGGTGATGCATTCGACGACGAAATATTTCGGCGGCCACAGCGACGTGATGGGCGGCGCGCTGGTGTTCGCGCGGATCGACGAACTGCACCACCAGGCCGCGCATCGCCGCCACGTCACCGGCGGCATCCTGTCGCCCTTCAGCGCGTGGCTGACGCTGCGCGGCTGCCGTTCGCTGCCGGCGCGCATGGCCTGGCATTGCCGCGGTGCACGGGCATTGGCGGAATTCCTGGCTGCGCACCCGGCGGTGGCCGAGGTGAACTGGCCCGGCCTGCCCTCGCACCCCGGGCATGCGATCGCCGCGCGGCAGATGGGCGATTTCGGCGCGATGCTGAGCTTCCGTCCGCAGGGCGGCCGCGAGGCTGCGCTGCGGGTTGCCGGCGCGCTGAAGCTGGCGATCAATGCGACCTCGCTGGGCGGTCCGGAGACGCTGGTCGAGCACCGCGCGTCGGTCGAAGGCCTGCATCCGCACAGCCCGCAGGACCTGTTGCGGGTGTCGGTCGGGCTGGAACATCCGGACGACATCGTCGCCGATTTCCGCCAGGCGCTGGCGACCTTGCCGGCATGACCGTGCCCAGGCTCGCCTCGCCTCCACGCCGAAACACGTAACACTGCTGTTCACCGCGCGGAAGCTAGAATCCGCGCATGCCTTCGCTCGCCGGATCCATCTCGTTCGGACTGCCACTGGCCCTGGCCGTCCTGCTGTCGACCGCTTGCCAGCGCGAGGCGCCGCGCGCGCCGGACACCGCGTTGCCGAAAGAGGAAGCGGTCGCGGTGGCGGACGGTGCCATCAGCGTGGCCCCGGTGAGGCCGGAGTCGCCCGCCTCGGCCGCCAACACGAAGGATCCCCGCCATGCTCCCACCGACTGGTCGCCGGTCACGCTGGCGTCGGGGCAGGCCTGGCTGAGTTGCGACCTCGACTATTCCCGGCAGGGCGACGGCGCACCCGTGCCCGACATCGACCGGGAGTCGCTTTCCGCGCTGCTCGCCGAATGCGCGGACAGCGGCGTGCTGCGCTTGCGCTACCGGGGTCGCATCGCCACCGATTTCGCCGCCCTTGTCGAGCGCGTCACCCGCGTCGCCGACACGCTGGCGATCCGCAAGCGCGTTCTCGATGTCGACTCGGCCGGCGGCCAGGTGGAAGACGCCATCCGCGCCGGCGACTTCATCGCCGCGTCGCGCTGGACCATCTGGGTGCGCGAGGACTCGATCTGCCACAGCGCCTGCGTTTTCCTGCTCAGTGCCGGCGACGTGCGCCGGATCACCGGCAAGGTCGGCATCCACCGCCTCATCCGCATGAGTTCGACCGCCACGACCCGCGCCGAGCTCAACGCCGAGTTGCGGCTGGTCCATGGCCGGGTACGCGACTACCTCGAACGCAACGGCTCCAGCGTCGACGTGGCCGACCTGATGATGGCGGTGCCGAACCGCAGCCTGCGCGTGCTTTCCGACGACGAGTTGCTGCGGTTCGGGCTCGATGGCGTCAATCCCGCGCAGGACGACCTGGACCGTCTGCGCCTGCAACGTGAATGCGGCGAGGACTTCGTCTCGCGCCGCGACGCCTTCGCCCGGGCCTTCGACCGCCGGTGCCGCGAACATGTCAGCGAGCTCGACGAACTCAATGCCTGCGGGCTCGAACTGCGCAGGAACTTCGGCTTCCCCGACTCCGACTGCCCCGCCGAGAGCCCCCTGTCGGAGTTCGACCTGACCCAGGCCGACCCGGACTCGGGCGACGTGGCTGCCGGGTCGCTGACCCTGCGACAGGGCGAACACGCCGGCGAGGACACCGGTGCCGCGCGGCGGCCGAAGCCGACGTCGCATTCCGATTAGCCCCGGATCACCAGGCGCCGGTGTTCGCCATCGACAGCCACGGCTCGCGCGGCGCCAGTGCCTCGCCCTTCTGCAGCAGTTCGATCGAGATCGCGTCGGGCGAGCGCACGAACGCCATCCGGCCGTCGCGCGGCGGCCGGTTGATGGTGACGCCGTGCGACTGCAGGCGTTCGCAGGCCGCGTAGATGTCGTCGACCTCGAACGCGAGGTGGCCGAAGTTGCGGGCGCTGCCGTAGGCCTCGTCGTCGTAGTTGTACGTGAGCTCGACTTCCGCCTCCGGATTCGCCGGCGCGGCCAGGTACACCAGCGTGAAGCGGCCCTGCGGGTAGTCCCGGCGGCGGGTCTCGACCAGGCCGAGCGCGTCGCGGAAGAAATGCAGCGACGCGTCCAGGTCGCGGACGCGCACCATCGCGTGCAGGTATCTCACGGGTGCAGGCCCTCGCCGAGTTCGGGATCGTCCAGGAAGAGGTCGGGCAGCAGCGGCATCGACGGATCGACGGCGTAGCCGCGGAAGTCGGTGACGCCGCGCGCGCGCAGCACCTCCTCGTCGATCAGGAAGCGGCCCGTGAGCGTGCGCGCGTCGGTCGTCAGCACCGCATGCGCGGCATCGGCCAGCACGTCCGGTGTGCGGCAGCGCGCGGTCTCGGCGCCGGGAATCATCTTCAGCGCGTCGGTGGCGATGACCGTGCGCGGCCACAGCGCGTTCACGGCGACGCCGCGCGGGCCGAATTCCGCCGCCAGCCCCAGCGTCACGAAGCTCATGCCCATCTTCGCCAGCGTGTAGCCGGTGTGCGGGCCCCACCACTTCGGATCGAGGGTGATCGGCGGCGCCAGCGTCAGGATGTGCGGGTTGGCGGCCTGCAGCAGGTGCGGCAGGCAGGCCTGCGCGCACAGGAACGTGCCGCGGCTGTTGACCTGCTGCATCAGGTCGAAGCGCTTCATCGGCGTGTCGAGCACGCCGCGCAGCCAGATCGCGCTGGCGTTGTTCACCAGGATGTCGATGCCGCCGAAGCGCTCCACCGTGGCCGCGACGGCCGCCTGCACCTGCTCTTCCTCGCGGATGTCGCAGTGCAGGGCCAGGCCTTGGCCACCGGCGGCGTCGACCGCCGCCGCCGCGGTGTGGATCGTGCCGGGCAGCTTCGGGTTCGCGACCGCGGACTTCGCGGCGATGGCGACGTTGGCGCCGTCGCGCGCCGCCCGCAGGGCGATCGCCAGGCCGATGCCACGCGAGGCACCGGTGATGAACAGGGTCTTGCCGCGCAGGTCGGGCATGGGGGTCTCCGGAGGCCTGCACCCAGTGTAAACCGGCGGTCCCGGCACCCGGCCTATAATCGGCTCCTATGGATTCCGCCCGTTTCGAAGCCCTCGTCCAGTGGATCGGCCAGAATCCGCTCGCGGCGGGCATCGTCATCTTCCTGATCGCGTTCGGCGACGCGCTGGTGATCGTCGGCGTGGCGATCCCGGCCGTGCCGCTGCTGTTCGCGGTCGGCACCCTGGTGGGGCTGGGCCATGTCGACGGCTGGTATGCGCTGCTGTGCGCCAGCGTCGGCGCGTTCGTCGGCGACGGCATCAGTTTCTGGGTCGGGCACCGGTTCGGGCCGCAGCTGCGCCAGCGCTGGCCGTTCTACAAGCATCCGCAGTGGCTCGAGCGCGGCGAAGTCACGTTCCGCCGGCACGGCATGAAGAGCATCGTGATGGCGCGCTACATCGGCGCGATCCGGCCGTTCGTGCCGGCGATCGCCGGCATGCTGAAGATGCCGCTGCGCCAGTACGGACCGGCCAGCTTCGTCGCCGCGATCGTCTGGTCGGCGACGTTCCTGGCACCCGGCTGGGTGTTCGGCACGTCGCTGGACCTGGTGGCCGCCGTCGCCGGCCGGCTGGCGATCGTGCTGGGCGTGGTGCTGGTGCTGGTCGCCGTCATCTGGACGGTGGTGTTCCAGCTGTGGCGCTGGCTCGGCGCGCACACCACCGGGATGATCGAGCGCGCGCTGGCGTGGTCGCACCGGCACCCGGTGCTGGGCCGCTACTCGGAAGCCCTGATCGACCCGAACCGGCCCGAATCGGCGTCGCTGCTGCTGCTGGCGCTGGTGCTGGCGGCGGCCGGCTGGGGATTCTTCAGCATCCTGATCTCGGTCGGCGGCGGCAGCGCGCCGTCGGCGCTGGACCAGACCGTGCACCAGCTGATGTTCGGACTGCGCAATCCGCTCGCCGACATCCCGATGGCGTTCCTGGCCTCGCTCGGCGATGCCGCGGTGCTGACCCCGGCGGTGATCGGCGTGTTCGTCTGGCTGCTGTGGCGGCGCCGCCGCGTCGCCGCCTGGCACTGGCTGGCGGCGCCGGCGTTCGCGCTCGTGCTCACCTGGTTCCTCGGTTACCTGCTGCACATGCCCAAGCCGCCGGCGTCGACCGCCGTGCTGGGCTTCAGCTTCCCGTCCGCGTCGGTGACGCTGGCGACGGTGGTGTACGGCTTCTTCGCGGTGCTGATCGCCCGCGAACTGCCGGGGCGCACACGCGCCTGGCCGTACGTGGCGGCGGCGCTGATCGTCGCGCTGCTCGGCTTCGCGCGCCTGTACCTGGGCGCGCACTGGCTCAGCGACGTGCTCGCCGGCACGCTGCTGGGGCTGCTGTGGATCGCCGCGCTGGGCATCGCCTACCGGCGCCGCGTCGTGCGTTCGTTCTGGGTCCGGCCGATCGCGACGGTGTTCTTCGTGCTGACGCTCGGCATGGCCGCCTGGCACGGCAGCCGCAGCGCCGACGAGACGCTGGCGCGCTTCGACCCGCCGCTGGCGACGCAGCCGCTGTCGGCGGCGCGCTGGTGGGCGTACGACTGGCAGGTGGCGGCGCCGTCGCATCGCAACGAACTGTCGGGCCGCGATGCCTGGCCGTTGAACGTGCAGTACGCCGGCCGCCTGGACGACCTGCGCGCGCGCCTGCTGCTGGCCGGCTGGGAGGATGTCGACACCGGCGGCTGGGTCGGCCTGCTGCAGACACTGGACAAGGACGTCACGCCCGACGAGCTGCCGATCCTGCCGACCACGCACGAAGGCCGCGCCGAGGCGCTGGTGATGGTGCGCCACGGCGACGACCCCGGCCGCATGCAGGTGCTGCGCCTGTGGGCCGGGCCGGTGCGGCTGCAGCCGGGCGACCTGCCGATGTGGATCGGCACCGCGCAGGAGCTGCATTTCACCGAGCGGCTGGACTTCTTCAGCTACTGGCAGGCGCAGCCGGTCGCCGACGGACTGCTCGAGGCGCTGCGCGACGACGTCGCCGGCCTCGAACACGCGCTGTCGCTCCGCGACGACGATGCCCGGCCGGTGCTGCGCCTGCGCACGCCGCCACCGCTGGACTGACCGGTTCCGAGGCCGCCGTCCCCGGCCGGCCTACTCGGCCTGGAAATCCGGCAGGCGCTCGACCAGCGCCTGCAGGCGCGCATGCGGGTCGTCCAGCTCCAGCAGCCGCTGGCGTTCGATCGCGTCGATCGGCAGCCATTCGGCCAATCGCCACGCGACCCATGCGGCGTCGGCCAGGTCGCCCTTGCCGACGCCCTCGTGATCGACGCCGGCCTTGTCGAGCACGCGCGACAGCAGCACCGCCAGCAGCGCGTGTTCCTCGCGCACCACCTGGTCCGGCGATTCCTGCAGCCATTCGACGACGCCCATCACCAGGCCGTCGTCCTGCACGCGCGTGCGTTCGATGCGGAAGCGGCGGCGGCCTTCGACGGTGATCGCCAGCAGGCCGTTCTCGGTCATCGCGAAATCGACGATCGCCGCCTCGGTGCCGATCGCCACGGTGGCGGTGGCGACGCCGACCTCGCCGCCCTCGAGCAGCAGGCAGATGCCGAACCCCTCGCCCGATCGGCCGCAGCGCCGCACCAGGTCCAGGTAGCGTGGTTCGAAGATGCGCAGCGCCAGGCTGCCGCCGGGAAACAGCACCGACGTCAGCGGGAACAGCGGCAGTTCCACCGCCATCGGGATCAGCCGGCGAGCGCGGCCAGCAGCCGCCGCGGCGCGTTCTCGAACCCGCCGTTGGACATGAAGACGACATGGTCGCCGGCGCGCACGTCGGCGCCGATCGCCGCCACCAGCGCGTCGACGCTGGCCGCGGCCGCGCCGCTGCCGCGCAGTGCCGAGACGACGGCGCCGGCATCCCACGCCAGCTCGGGCCGGTGCAGGAAGAACACCGCGTCGGCCTCGTGCAGCGACGGCGCGATCTCGGCCGCGTGCGCCCCCAGCCGCATCGAATTGCTGCGAGGCTCCATCGCCACGACGATGCGCGCGGCACCGACGCGCGAGCGCAGGCCCTGCAGCGTCGTGCGGATCGCCGTCGGGTGGTGGGCGAAATCGTCGTACACGGTGATGCCGCGCGCCTCGCCGAGCCGCTCGAGGCGGCGCTTGACGCTGACGAACCCTTGCAGCGCCGGGATCGCCACGCCGAGGTCGGCGCCGACGGCGTGCGCGGCGGCGATCGCCGCCAGCCCGTTCATCACGTTGTGGCGGCCGAGCATGTCCCAGCGCACCGTGCCGACCACGGCGCCGCGATGGATCACGTCGAACTCGCTGCCGTCGTCGCGGCGCAGGCGTGCGCTCCAGTCGTGCGTGCCGTCGAGGCCGAAGGTTTCCACCGGCGTCCACGCCCCCATCGCCAGCACCTCGGCGAGCGCCGCGTCCTCGCCGTTGACGATCAGCCGGCCGCGGCCGGGCACGATCCGCACCAGGTGGTGGAACTGGCGCTGGATCGCCGCCAGGTCCGGGAAGATGTCGGCGTGGTCGTACTCGAGGTTGTTGAGGATCGCCACCGTCGGCCGGTAGTGGACGAACTTGCTGCGCTTGTCGAAGAACGCGGTGTCGTATTCGTCGGCCTCGACCACGAACTCGCGGCCGCCGCCCAGGCGCGCGGAGACGCCGAAATTCTCCGGCACGCCACCGACCAGGAACCCCGGATCGCGGCCGGCGGCCTCCAGCAGGAACGCCAGGATCGAGGTCGTCGTGGTCTTGCCGTGCGTGCCGGCCACCGCCAGCGTCTCGCGCCCGGGCAGCACGTGCTCGCTGAGCCACTGCGCGCCCGAGGTGTAGGCCAGGCCGCGGTCGAGCACGTGCTCCACCGCCGGGTTGCCGCGCGACAGCGCGTTGCCGACCACGACCACGTCGGTGTCGGCGGCGAGGTGCGCCGGCGAATAACCGGCCGACAGCGTGATGCCGAGCTGCTCGAGCTGGGTCGACATCGGCGGGTAGACGTTCTGGTCCGAGCCGTCGACGACATGGCCCAGTTCGCGCGCCAGCGCGGCGACGCCGCCCATGAAGGTGCCGCAGATGCCGAGGATGTGCAGTTTCATGCGCTCAGGATGTCAGGTGCCCGCCGCCGCGGGAACCGCGGGCGCGAACAGCAGCAGGAGGAAGAGTTCGGCGATCACCAGCGCGATCGCCA
>JAKFCL010000255.1:0-2194 GCA_036676665.1 Arenimonas sp.
GTCTGTCCCGCACCGGTGAGGGGGCTAATAAGGACGACGACGACGAGCACGAGCGCCGTGACCGACGCGATCGCGAGCCGGACCTGCAAGGTCGGCTGGAGCGTGTTCGCGCGGGCGGTGGCGTTGGGCATGGATCGAACAAATCACGGCGCCGGCGGGGCTGTCAAGCCGGCGCATGGCGCGCGTGCACGCCATCGGCATCGCCGGCATGTGCGCACGCCGCGCCCGCGCGCGCCTGCGCGAAGCAACCGGAAAAGCGTTCCCATTCAGTGGTTTGCGGCTGCGTCCGGGAGCGGCTCGCGGCGCCGTCGCGACACCCGCGCAGACGCGCCCGGGACGGCGAAAGAATTTTTCGTCATGACGCGTCGAGGGGTGCCCGCATCGATGCGCCGACACGCCGATGCGCGGAGTGATTGCTCGAAACGGTCGTTTGTTCGACGACGTAGACCTGCCATCCGCGTGCCTGGCCGAGGTGGCGGAGTCCACGCCCCGCCGCGCGGATGCGTGCGGCGAACGAGCCGGCGTGCCTGGCCGGGACGAGGTAGTACAGACCGCGCTCGCCTTCGGCCAGCTCATGCCGCAGATCGTCGTCCCAGCGCCCGCTGGCGCCCGCATGGCGGTCGGCGATGTCCCCGAGGCTGATCGCCTCGACCTCGGCGCCCAGGTAGAAGCGCAGGCCGTAGCGTGCCTTCGTCTCCACGAAGACGATCTCCGACGGTGGGGTCGGCATCAGCGCCGCCAGCTCCCGGGACAGCGCTCGTGCGTCCTGCGCGTTCGGCACCAGTGCCAGGCCCCCCTTGACCGCCAGCAGCAGCGCGAGCCACGCGGCGAGCTGCGTGACGCGGCGGGCAGTGGGCGCGATCTGCGCCAGCACCATCGCCGCCAGTACGCTCAGTGGCACGAACAGCGGCAGCAGGTACAGCGGCAATCGCGAGCGGGAGAGGAAGAACACGGCCAAAGGCAGCCCGATCCAGAGGGCGAGGAACGCCCACGCCGGCGGCAGCGGCGGCCTTCCGGCGCGTAGCAGCCGCGTGCCGACCAGCGCGCTCCACGGCAGCGCGCCCAGCAGCAGCGTCGGCACGTAGACCACGAACGCGCCGTACCACTGGCTGTTGCGGTGATGGTCGCCGCTGGCGACCCGCGCCAACACTTCCTCGCGCAGGAAATACGCCAGCAGTTCGGGATGCCGGTGGACGATCCAGGCGAACCACGACAGGCCGATCAGCACGAACGCCACCAGTCCCAGCGGTCGCAGCAGCGCGCCGCTGCGCGACCGCAGTTCCCACGCCGCCACCGCCAGCAACGGCAGCAGCGCCGGGGGCCCCTTCACCATCCAGGCGACCGCGAACAGCGCCCACATCGCATCGAGCCAGCGCGCGCGACCGCCGCCAAAACGGAAGTGCACGTAGGCGACCATCGCCGCCGTCTCGAAGCAGGTCAGCAGCGTGTCGGTGGTGATCACGCCGGCGGCGAAGAACGGCAGCGGGCTGGTGACGTACACCAGCATCGGCAGCCAGGGCCGCCGCGGCACCAGCATGCGGCCCAGCGGCACCAGCAGCGAAGCGGTGAGCGCGAACGCGACGGCCATCGGCAGCCGCAACGCCCATTCGCTGCGGCCGAAGAGGCCGGCGCTGGCGGCGATCGCCCAGTAGGTCAGCGGCGGCTTGGTGACGTGGATCGTCTCGTGGTTGCGTCGCGGCGTCAGCCAGTCGCCGCTGTCGAGCATCTGCAGGGCGACGTTGCCGTAGCGGCCCTCGTCCGGGTCCCACAGGCCGCGCGCGCCCTGGAACGCCAGGGCCAGCAGCAGCGCGAATCCGAACGCGGCCAGCATGGCGCGCACGGCGGGCAAAGCGGCGCGGCGGTCGCAGGCGAGGTCGGGGCACGAATCCATTCGGGAAATGCTAAGGGCGCGTGTGTTCAGCAATTCTCAGCGGGGCGTAAGCGACGTGTTGCGCGGCCCGGTCATGTTGGTGACGGCGCGTGGGCGGACGGTTCACGCCCGTATCACCGCGCGCGCGGAAAGTGCCTGTTCCCCCTCCCCTTTTGGAACGCCCCCATGGCCACCAGGAAAACCCCGGCGCGCAAGAGCACACCTGCTTCCGCCGCCCCGGCCACCGCGAAGTCCGGCCGCGGCGGCGCCGACCCGCGCGGCATCGGCGGCGAACTGCAGCAACAGGCCGGTGGCGCGCATCCG